>DASZLY010000174.1:0-34240 GCA_035552135.1 Allostellaceae bacterium
CAAAGCCGGGCAGCTTGCCGGCAACCCCTTCCTCACGATTGTCGAGGGGCTGGAGAACCTTCGGCCGCTCGGCGAGCTGACGTTGTGGCACGGCGCGCAGGACATCGTCTTCGCGGCGGGCTGATCCGCGAAATTTGATCCAGGGGCGCCGCCTCGGCTAACCTGCGGCACGCCCACGATTTCTGGAGACGATCGATGCCCGCTTTCACCACCCGGCCGGAAATTCGCGGCACGTTCGGGGTCGTCGCGTCGACCCATTGGCTGGCGACGGCCGTGGCGATGGCGACGCTGGAGAAAGGCGGCAACGCTTTTGACGCGGCGGCCGCCGCGGGTCTTACGCTGCAGGTTGTCGAGCCGCACCTCAACGGCCCGCTCGGCGAGGCGCCGATCCTCGTATGGAGCGAACGGCACCGGCGCTGCGACATGATCTGCGGCCAGGGCGTGGCCCCGCAAGGGGCGACGATTTCGCATTACCGCCGGCTGGGGCTCGACCTCGTCCCCGGCACCGGGCTGCTCGCCGCGAGCGTCCCCGGCGCGTTCGACGGCTGGATGCGGCTGCTGCGCGATTACGGCACGCTGCCGCTTGGCGACATTCTCGGCCCGGCGATCTCCTATGCCGAGAACGGCTATCCGCTGGCCTGGCGCATTCCGGTGACGATCGGCACGGTCGCCGAGATGTTCCGCACCGCCTGGCCGAGCTCCGCCGCGGTCTATCTCAAGAACGGCCAGCCGCCCAGGGCCGGGCAACTGTTCCGCAACCGCCAGCTCGCGGCGACCTACAAACGCGTGCTGGCCGAGGCGGAAGCCGGCGGCGGCGATCGCGAGCGGGTGATCGACCGCGCCCGCGATTCCTGGTATCGCGGCTTTGTCGCCGAGGCGATCGACAAATTCTGCCGCACCGAGAAAGTGCTCGACTCGTCGGGCCGGCGGCACAACGGCGTGCTGACCGGCGACGACATGGCGCGCTGGCAGGCGCCGGTCGAGGCGCCGCTGACCTATGATTACCGCGGCTACACCGTGGTCAAGGGCGGGCCGTGGAGCCAGGGGCCGGTGCTGTTGCAGCAGTTGGCGCTGCTCGCCGGCTTCGATCTCGACGACACGGATCCGACCGGTCCGGATTTCGTCCATACCGTCGTCGAGTGCTCGAAGCTCGCCTATCTCGACCGCGAGGCGTGGTACGGCGACCCCGACTTTATCGACGTGCCGATGCAGACCCTGCTGAGCCCCGCCTACAACGAGGCCCGGCGCAGGCTGGTCGGCGAGCGCGCGTCGATCGAAATGCGCCCCGGCAGCCCCGACGGCCGCGAGCCGCAATTCATGGTCGGCGGGGTCGAGCTGACCTCGGCGGTCGCCGGGATCGGCGAGCCGACGGTCGGCGCCTTCGCGGCCGGGATCGGCGAGCCGACGACGAGCCCGCTGGGCGCCGTCGCCGGCGACACCTGCCATGTCGACGTCATCGACCGCTGGGGCAACATGGTCTCGGCGACGCCGAGCGGCGGCTGGCTGCAATCCTCGCCCGCCATCCCCGATCTCGGCTTCTGCCTCGGCACGCGGCTGCAGATTTCGTGGCTCGACGAATCGTCGCCGTCGAGCCTCGCCCCCGGCAAGCGGCCGCGCAGCACGCTGTCGCCGACGCTCGCCCTCAAGGACGGCATCCCCTACATGGCCTTCGGCACGCCCGGCGGCGACGGGCAGGACCAGTGGTCGCTGCAGCTGTTCCTGCATCACGTGCATCACGGGATGAATTTGCAGGAGGCGATCGACTGCCCCGAGTTCAACACCGACCACGCACCGAGCTCGTTCTATCCGCGGGCCGCGAGCCCCGGCCACCTCGCGGTCGAGGGCCGCATGCCCGAGGCAACCAAACAGGCACTAGCGGCGCGCGGCCATCGCATGCATGTCGGCGATGAATGGTCGGGCGGTCGGCTCGCCGCCTGCATCCGCGAAGAGACGCCGGAGGGCCGTATCCTCAAGGCTGGCGCCAATCCGCGGGGGATGCAGAGCTACGCCGCCGGCCGCTGACACGCGGCGATCACGCGGGAGTTATCGGGCGCCGGCTTGGCTTGGCGTCCGCTGTGCATAAAAAGACTGGGTGAAGGGGGAGAATCGATGACGGTGAGGCGCATCCTGGCGGCCGCCGCGCTCTGCGCGGCGTGGGTTATCGCCGGCACGGCAAACGCGCAGACGACGCTGCGCATCGGTCTCGCCGAGGACCCCGACATCCTCGACCCGACGCTGGCGCGCACCTTTGTCGGCCGCATCGTCTTCGCCTCGCTTTGCGACAAGCTCGTCGACATCGGCCCCGACCTCAAGATCGTCCCGCAGCTTGCGACCGAGTGGCACTGGGTCGACGACAACAAGGGGCTCGTCATGGCCCTGCGCCAAGGCGTCAAGTTTCAAGACGGCGAGCCGATGGACGCAGCCGCAGTCAAATTCAGCCTCGAACGCCATCTGACGCTGCCAGGCTCGAACCGCAAGGCAGAGATCAGCGCGGTCAAATCGGTCGAACTCGTCGACGACCACACGGTCAAGCTGGTGCTCGACAAGCCGTTTGCACCGCTGCTCGCACAGCTGTCCGACCGCGCCGGCATGATCGTTTCGCCCAAGGCGGCGCAGGCCGCAGGCGACAAGTTCGGCGAGCACCCGGTTTGCGCCGGGCCGTATAAATTCACCGAGCGGGTCGCGCAGGACCGCATCGTCGTCGATCGCTTCGCCGATTACTGGAACAAGGACGCCGTCAAGTTCGACCGCATCGTTTTCCTGCCGATCGTCGATTCGACAGTGCGGCTCGCCAATCTGCAATCGGGCCAGCTCGACCTGATCGAGCGCGTCGCCGCGACCGATCTCGACACGATCAAAAAAGACAGCAGGCTCAAGCTGGCGACGATCACCAGCCTCGCCTATACCGGCATCACCATCAATCTCAACAATGGCGAGAAGGCGAAGAACCCGCTCGGCCAGGACAAGCGGGTGCGCGAGGCGCTCGAATTGTCGATCGACCGCAACGCGCTGAACCAGGTCGTCTTCAACGGCCAGTTCGCGCCCGGCAACCAGTGGGAGGCGCCGTCGAGCCCGTGGTACGTCAAGTCGCTGCCGATCCCGGCCCGCGATGTCGCCAAGGCGAAGTCGCTCCTCGCCGCGGCCGGCGTGCCGCACCCGTCCTTCACCATGATGGTGCCGAACGGCAACGAATTCCTCCAGGCGGCGCAGGTCATCCAGTCGATGGCGGCCGAGGCCGGGTTCGACATCAAGATCCAGTCGACCGAGTTCGCCTCGTCGCTCGACCTCGCGAGCAAGGGCAATTTCGAGGCCTATCAGATCGGCTGGAGCGGCCGCACCGACCCGGACGGCAACATCTACAATTTCGTCGGCTGCAAGGCGCCGCCGGCGCTCAACGCGGCGAAATACTGCAATCCCGAGGTCGAGGCGGCGCTCGACGCGGCGCGCACCGCCAGCTCGACCGAAGATCGTATGGCGCAATACACCATTGTCGCCCAGCACGTCCTTGCCGACCGGCCGATCATCTATCTGTGGCATCAGAAATGGCTCTACGCGATGAACGCGAAACTGACCGGGTTCACACCGTACCCCGATGGCCTCATCCGGCCGCAAGGGATCGCGCTGCCGTAGCGCAAGTGGCCGTATCAGCAGATCACGAGCGCGATATGACCGGCCTTGGCATAGTCGGACAGCTCACCGTCCCGGGTGACAACGGCATAACCAAAGGCGCGCGCCGTCGCCGCGATGATCCGATCGGCCGGGTCCTTCGGCGGCGCGCCGGGAAGGTTGACCGAGGCGACCAGGATCGACGGCTCCATTACGGCGAGCCGTACGCCGGGCAGCGCCAGCAACGCGTCGAACCATGCGTCCGGCGACAAGGTCAGACGCACGCGATTGCGTGCGACCAGCGTCGCGAGCTCCCAGGCGCTGATCGGCGACACGAAGACACCAAGATTCGCCGCTTGCGCCGCGCTGATCGTTTCGCGTGCCTGCCGAGAGAGCGGCTCTCCGTTCATCAGCCAGATCGCCGCGCAGGTGTCGAGCAGCGGAACGGCCCGAGAGATCAGGTCTCCGCCTCCCAGACCTCGCCGGTCGGCGCGGTTAGATCGGTACCGGGCAACAGCGTAACGGTTCCTCGCATCGCGCCCCACAGCTCAATAGCCTCACCCTCGATCGGCACAATGGCCGCGACCGGCCGGTTGTGCTTCGTCAGCACAACGCGGCGCGTCTTTCCCTTCGCGACATTGTCGATGAGGGCGAGACAATGGGACTTGAATTCCGTGACGCCGATTGCCGTTTCGTCGCCGGTAGGGGGCTTCATCACCTGCTCCGAATAACGGACCATTATAACTGTGCCATTTCGGAGCCGCAAGACGCGGCCCGCGCAGCGACCGATACATGACTGCCTTCCTCATCCGCCGCATCGCGTTGATCCTGCCGACGCTGTTCTTCGTGTCGGTGCTGATCTTTGGACTACAGCAATTATTGCCGGGCGATCCGGCGATGGCGATGGCGGGCGAGGAGCAGGACCCGCAGGTGATCGCCTTTCTGCGCGCGAAATACCACCTCGATCAGCCGTTGCCGGTGCGTTACGCACTGTGGGTCGAGGGCGTGGCCCGCGGCGATCTCGGCGAATCGATCCGCATCAAGCGGCCGGTCAAGGACTTGATCCTTGAAAAGCTGCCGGTCACTGGCGAGCTCGCCGGGATGGCGATGCTGGTCGCGGTGCTGATCGGCGTGCCGGCCGGCATCCTGGCCGCCGTCAAGCACGAAACCGTCGTTGATTACGGCGCGACGATGGCCGCGCTATGGGGCATATCGATCCCCAATTTCTGGCTCGGAATCCTGCTGATCCTGCTGTTTTCGGTGACCCTCGGCTGGCTGCCGGCCTCGGGCTTCGTGACCCCGGCGGAGAGCCTCAAGCAAAACCTGCTGACGCTGATCATGCCGGCGTTCGTGCTCGGCAACGCGATTGCGGCGGTGATGATGCGTCACACGCGCAGCGCCATGCTGCAGGTGCTGAGCGCCGATTACGTGCGCACCGCTCGCGCGAAAGGGCTGAGCCAGGCGAGCGTCATCCTGCGCCATGCGCTGCGCAACGCGCTGATCCCCGTCGTGACCTTGGGCGCGCTCGAGTTCGGCGGACTGCTGTCGGGTGCGGTGCTGACCGAGCAGGTGTTCACGATCCCCGGCTTCGGCAAGCTGATCGTCGACGCGGTGTTCAACCGCGACTATGCGGTCGTGCAGGGCGTCGTGCTGTGCACCGCCTTCGCCTACATCATGCTCAATCTCTTCGCCGATATCGCCTACGCCCTCATCAACCCGCGGCTGCGCGGATGACCGCCGAGACATTGGGCCCCGGCGGCGGTGCCCTGGTCATCGCCGAGGAGATCGGCGAGCGTCCGTGGCAACGCGCGCTGCGGCTGCTCGCCCGGCGGCGCATGGCGCTGATCGGTCTCGGCGTCGTGCTGTTCTTCGTCGCGCTGGCGATCCTCGCGCCGCTGGTGTCGCCTTATGATCCGCTGGCGACCAACTGGGCGCTGGTGCGCAAGGCACCCTCGGCGCTGCATCCGTTCGGCACCGACGAGATCGGCCGCGATGTGCTGGCACGTGTCATCTGGGGCGCGCGCGCTTCGCTCTTGGCGGGACTCGTCTCGGTGTCGCTGGCGCTCGCGGCGGGAGTGCCGGTCGGCCTCGTCTCCGGCTATCTCGGCGGCGTGGTGGACGGCACGCTGATGCGTGTTATCGACGCGATGCTGGCGATCCCGTTCCTCATCCTGGCGATCGCCCTGGCGGCGTTTCTCGGGCCCAGCCTCGCCAATGCGATGATCGCGATCGGCGTGTCGCAGACGCCGATCTTCGCGAGGCTGACGCGCGGCCAGGTGCTGTCGGTCAAGCACGAGGAATACATCGAGGCGGCGCGCGCGGTCGGCAACCCGCATTATCGCATCGTGCTGCGCCACATCCTGCCCAATATCGTGCCGCCGCTTCTGGTGCAGGCGACACTCGCCGCGGCGGCGGCGATCATCGCCGAGGCCAGCCTGTCGTTCCTCGGGCTCGGCGAGCAGCCGCCCGACCCGTCCTGGGGCAGCATGCTCAATACCGCGAAGAATTTCGTCTCGCAGGCGCCGTGGATGGCGCTGTGGCCGGGGCTGGCGATCTTTACGCTGGTGCTGTCGCTGAACCTGTTCGGCGACGGGCTGCGCGATGCGCTCGATCCGCGGCGCAGCTAGTGCGGCATCGCCTCGCGGTTGCGCCGGCGCGGCGAAACGGCGACAATCAGCGCCTCACCCGCGAGGTCCGACGAGGTTCTGATTAGTCCGCAATCGGCCACCATTGCCGTATCGCGAGGCCGGCTATGCCGCGCCGCAGTGCTGATGGGTGTCTCGGGCTCGGGGAAATCAACGATCGGCAGCGCCCTCTCGGAGCGCCTTGGATGGCTGTTTGTTGATGGCGATTCGTTGCATCCGCTCGCCAACGTCGCGAAAATGCAGGCCGGCCAGGCGCTCGATGACGGCGACCGCGCGCCCTGGCTGGCGGCGATCGGCGGGCAGATCGATGCCTGGCTTGCCGCCGCGACACCAGGCATCGTCACCTGCTCGGCGCTGAAGCGGCGCTACCGCGACGCGATCATCGGCACACGCGACGGGGTGCGGCTCGTCTATCTCGAAGGATCGGCGCCGCTGATCGCCGGGCGTCTCGGCGAGCGCCGCGGACATTTCATGCCGGCAAGTTTGTTGCAGAGCCAGTTCACCACCCTCGAACCGCCAATGGCCGAGGAACATCCTATTCTCGTGCGAATTGACAATACGGTTGACGCGATCGTCGACGAGATTGTCACCGCCTTGTCATTGCAGCAGACGAGCATCGAAGCACCGGCATAACCATCGCAATCGTCGCCCAAGCCGCGGAAAGGCACGCCATGACCATGCCGACCGGAACGATCGACGAGATCTGCGTCAACACGATCCGTACGCTGTGCATCGACGCCGTGCAGCAGGCCAATTCCGGCCATCCCGGCACGCCAATGGCAATGGCCCCGGTGGTCTACACGCTGTGGCAGAACTTTCTCAATTTCGACCCCGAGGACCCGATCTGGCCGAACCGCGACCGTTTTGTGCTGTCGTCGGGCCATGCCTCGACGCTGCTTTATGCGATGCTGCATCTGACGGGGGTGAAGGCCGTCAACCCGGAATATGAGCGGCTCGGCACGCCGAGCGTGTCGCTCGACGATCTGAAGCGCTTCCGCCAGCTCGACAGCAAATGCCCGGGGCATCCGGAATATCACTGGACGTCCGGCGTCGAGACGACGACGGGGCCGCTGGGGCAGGGGGTCGCGACCAGCGTCGGCATGGCAATCGCCGCCGATTGGCTCGCCGGTTACTTCAACAAGCCCGGGTTCACGCTGTTCGACTACACCGTTTTCGCGCTGTGCGGCGACGGCTGCATGATGGAAGGCGTATCCAGTGAGGCCGCCTCGATCGCCGGGCATTTGAAGCTTGGCAATCTCTGCTGGATCTACGACAGCAACCACATCACGATCGAGGGCAACACCGCGCTCGCCTTTAGCGAAGACGTGGCTTCGCGGTTTCTTGCCTATGGCTGGCAGGTGCAGCGGGTCGGCGACGCCAATGACCGGGCACGCATCGCGGCGGCGATTGCCGATGCCAAGCGCACGGCGGACCGGCCGACCCTGATCATCGTCGAGAGCCATATCGGCTACGGCGCGCCGCACAAGCAGGACACCTCGGGCGTGCATGGCGAGCCGCTCGGCGAGGAAGAGGTCAAGCTGACCAAACGGAGTTACGGCTGGCCGGAAGACGCGAAATTCCTCGTGCCGGACGGCGTCTATCAGCATTTCGCCGCAGGCATTGGCGCTCGCGGCGCCAAATCGCACCAAGACTGGGACGCGACGTTCGCCGGATACAAATCCGCCTATCCCGAACTTGCGCTGCAATGCGAGCAGATCCAGCGCCGCGACCTGCCGGACGGCTGGGACAAGGATATCCCGGTCTTCCCGGCCGATCCAAAAGGGATCGCCAGCCGTGATTCGTCCGGCCAGGTGCTGAACAAGATCGCTCCGAATCTGCCCTGGCTGATCGGCGGCGCCGCGGATCTCGCGCCCTCGACCAAGACGAGGCTGACCTTCTCAGGTGCTGGCGATCAGGAAGCCGACAACCGGCTCGGGCGCAATTTCCATTTCGGCATTCGCGAGCACGCGATGGGGTCGATCTGCAATGGGCTTGCGGTATCGAAGCTGAGGCCGTTCGGCAGCGGCTTCATGATCTTCTCCGACTACATGAAGCCGCCGATCCGACTCTCGGCGATCATGGAGCTGCCGGTCACCTATATCTTCACGCACGATTCGATCGGCGTCGGCGAGGACGGCCCGACGCACCAGCCGGTCGAGCAGTTGATCGCGCTGCGGGCGATCCCCGGGCTTACGGTGCTGCGGCCATGTGACGCCAACGAGGTGGCCGAGGCTTGGCGAGTCACGCTCGAAGCCCACCACGAGCCGCATTGCCTGATCCTCAGCCGGCAGAACCTGCCGACGCTCGACCGCGACAAATACGCGCCGGCAAGCGGCCTGCGCAAAGGCGCCTATGTCCTCGCCGACGCCAAGCCGGGCGCGCCCGAGATCATCCTGATCGGCACTGGCAGCGAGGTGTCGCTCTGCGTCGAGGTCTATGAGCGCCTTGCCGGCGAAGGCGTGGCGGCGCGGGTCGTCAGCATGCCGTCCTGGGAATTGTTCGAGAAACAGGACGCCACATATAAGGATTCCATCTTGCCGCCATCCTGCACGCGGCGGGTCGCGGTCGAGCAGGCGTCGGCGCTCGGCTGGGAACGCTTCACGGGATTGCGCGGTACCATCATTGCAATGAAAACGTTCGGCGCCTCGGCGCCTCTAAAGGAACTCTTAGTTAAATTCGGGTTCACCGGAGAGAACGTCTACGCCGCAGCCCGCGCGCAGCTGGCGCGCAAGGAGTAGGATGCAATGGCCAATCCGCTCAGGGAATTGAACGAGTACGGTCAGTCGGTCTGGCTCGATTTCGTCAGCCGCGAGCTCTTGAAGAGCGGCGAGTTGAAGCGGCTCATCGCCGAGGACGGGCTGCGCGGGGTGACCTCGAATCCATCGATCTTCGAAAAGGCAATCGGCCACGGCGACGATTACGACGAATTGATCCGGGCCGCCGAGGCAAAGGGTGACCTCGACCCCGGCGCGCTGTTCGAGACCGTGGCGATCCACGACATCCAGGAGGGCGCCGACGACCTGGCCGGCGTCTACGAGCAGACGCAGCGCCGCGACGGCTATATCAGCCTCGAAGTGTCGCCCTATCTGGCGTTGGACACGCAGGGCACGGTCGACGAGGCGCGCCGCCTGTGGTCGCGCGTCGACCGGCCGAACCTGATGGTCAAGGTGCCGGCGACCAGCGCCGGCATCCCGGCGATCCGCACGCTGATCGCCGACGGCATCAACATCAACGTGACGCTTCTCTTCTCGCAGCAGGTCTATGCCGAGGTGGCCGGCGCCTTTATCGAAGGCCTCGACGATCTCGTCCGCCGCGGCGGCGACCCGCACCATGTGGCGAGCGTCGCCAGCTTCTTCGTCAGCCGCATCGACACGCTGGCCGACGAGGCGCTCGACAAGAAAATCGCCGAAGCCAGCCCGGCGCAGGCCGCCGAGCTCAAGGCGTTGAAGGGCAAGATCGCGATCGCCAACGCCAAGCTCGCCTACCGCATGAGCAAGGACATCTACGCGAGCGACCGCTGGCAGCGCCTGGCGCAGAGCGGGGCGCAGACCCAGCGCCTCCTGTGGGCCAGCACCGGCACCAAGAACCCGGCCTATAGCGACGTGCTCTATATCGACGAGCTGATCGGCGCCGACACTGTCAACACCGTGCCGCCGTCGACGATGGATGCCTATCGCGACCACGGCAAGCCGCGCGCCAGCCTCGAAGAGGATGTCGACGGCGCCGCCAAGATCATGAAGGCGCTTACCAATTCCGGCATCTCGATCGACGAGATTACCGCGCGGCTGGTGCACGACGGCGTGCGCCAGTTCGCCGACGCTGCCGACCAGCTTTTTGCGGCCGTGCAGAAGAAGCGGCACACCGTGCTCGGCGGCAAGCTCAACGCGATGAGCGTCAAGCTGCCCGAGGCGCTCGACAAGGACGTCAAGGCGGCGCTCGAGGACTGGCGCAAGGAAGGCAAGATCCGCCGGCTGTGGGCCGAGGACGCGACGCTGTGGACGAACACCGACGAAGCGAAATGGCTCGGCTGGCTCGGCATCGTCGACGCGCAGCTCAAGGATGTCGCGGCACTAAGCAGCTTTGCCACGGACGTCAAGCAAGCCGGGTTCAGCGACGTCCTGCTGCTCGGCATGGGCGGGTCGAGCCTCGGGCCCGAGGTCTTCGCCGAGACATTCGGGTCGAAGGCCGGCTTCCCCAAGCTGCATGTCCTCGATTCGACCGATCCGGCGCAGATCAAGGCGTTCGAGCACAAGATCGACCTGAAGAAGACGCTGTTCCTGGTGTCGAGCAAGTCGGGGACGACGCTCGAACCCAACATCTTCAAGGCCTATTTCTTCGCCCGTGCCAAGGAGGCGCTGGGCGGCGACCCGGCAAAGCATTTCGTCGCGATTACCGATCCCGGCTCGGCGCTCGACAAGCAGGCCCAGGCGGAAGGCTTCCGCCACGTGTTCTACGGGCTGCCGACAATCGGCGGGCGCTATTCGGTGCTGTCGAATTTCGGCATGGTGCCGGCGGCGGCGATCGGCGTCGCGCCGAAGGCATTCCTCGACCGCACCGCCGAGATGGTGCGCTCCTGCGCGGCGAGCGCGCCGCCGGCCGAGAACCCCGGCGTTATCCTCGGCGCGATCATGGGAATCTGCCAGCGCCAGGGCCGCGACAAGGTCACCGTGCTGGCCTCGCCCGGCGTCGCCGATTTCGGCGCCTGGCTCGAACAGCTCCTCGCGGAATCGACCGGCAAGCTCGGCAAGGGCATCGTCCCGGTCGCTGCCGAGGCGGCGGGAGAGCCCGCCGTTTACGGGAGTGACCGGCTGTTCGCCTATGTCCGTCTCGCCAGCGACGCGGACGCGGCGCAGGACAAGGCGGTCGCCGCACTCGAAGCGGCCGGCCAGCCGGTCGTGCGCATCGTCGTCAACGACGAGATGCAGCTCGGCCAGGAATTCTTCCGCTGGGAGATGGCGACTGCGGTCGCTGGCGCGATCATCGGCATCAACCCGTTCGACCAGCCCGATGTCGAGGCGCAGAAAATCGAGACCCGTAAGCTGACCGGCGAATATGAAAAGACCGGCAAGCTGCCGGCGGAAGCGCCGTTCTTCAGCGCGGACGGGATCGAGCTCTTCGCCGACCCTCGCAATGCCGGCGAGCTTAAGCCCCAGGCGACCAGCCTCACGGCGGCACTGAAGGCGCATCTCGGGCGCTGCAAAGCGGGGGATTACGTCGCGCTGCTCGCCTATATCGAGCGCAGCCCGGCGCATATCGCCGCGCTGCAAAAGCTGCGGCTGAAGATCCGCGACGCCAAAAAGGCCGCGACCGTCCTCGGCTTCGGCCCGCGCTTCCTGCACTCGACCGGCCAGACCTATAAAGGCGGGCCGAACAGCGGCGTCGTGCTGCAGATCACTTGCAGCGATCCCGCCGACCTGCCGGTACCTGGCGCCAAATACACCTTCGGCGTGGTCAAGTCAGCGCAGGCGCGCGGCGATTTCGACGTGCTTGCCGAGCGCGGCCGGCGCGCGCTGCGCGTGCACCTCGCCGACGGGGTCGAGGCGGGACTGCCGAAACTCGCCGCGGCCATCGAGCAGGCCTTGAAATAGCGGCTGGAAAAGAACGGCGGCGCAACCAACGGAGAATGACGATGCAACTCGGAATGATCGGGCTCGGCCGCATGGGCGGCAATATCGTCCGCCGCCTGATGCGCCACGGCCATGACTGCGTCGTCTTCGATCGCAGCGCCGACGCGGTCTCCGCATTGGTCAAGGAGGGGGCGACAGGGGCCGGCGGGCTCGCCGAGTTCGTCAAGGAGCTCAAGGCGCCGAAGACCGTCTGGGTCATGCTGCCGGCCGGCAAGATCACCCACGACACGATCGTCGAGCTGAGCAATTTGCTCGGCAAGGGCGACATCCTGATCGACGGCGGCAACTCGAACTACCACGACGACATCGCCCATGCCGAGCTGCTGGCGCCGAAGGGCATCACCTTTGTCGATGTCGGCACCAGCGGCGGGGTATGGGGACTCGAACGCGGCTATTGCATGATGATCGGCGGCGCCAAGGAGGCGGTCGATCGCCTCGATCCGATCTTCGCCGCGCTGGCGCCGGGCGTGGGAGACATCGAGAAGACGCCAGGCCGCGAAGGCCGCGACGCGCGCGTCGAGAACGGCTATGTCCACGCCGGGCCGGCCGGCGCCGGGCATTTCGCCAAGATGGTGCATAACGGCATCGAATACGGGGTGATGCAAGCCTATGCCGAGGGCTTCGACATCCTGCGCAATTGCGCCAAGCCCGACATTCCCGAAAACCGGCGCTACAAGCTCAACCTTGCCGATCTCGCCGAAGTGTGGCGGCGCGGCAGCGTCATCGCCTCGTGGCTGCTCGACCTCACCGCGATCGCCCTCGCCGAGGACGAGGACCTCAAGGAATTCACCGGCAATGTCGAGGATTCGGGCGAGGGACGCTGGACGATCCAGGCAGCTATCGAGGAAGCGGTGCCGGCCGACGTGCTGACCGCGGCGCTCTATGTGCGCTTCCGCTCGCGCCAGCAGCATACCTACGCCGAGAAGATCCTCTCGGCGATGCGCAAGCAGTTTGGCGGCCACCAGGAGCCGGGGAAGCATTGAGCGATGGCTGAGCCAGGCTTCGGACGGCAGCGCGGGGCCAAGGCGCCACCCTGCACGATCGTGATCTTCGGCGCGACCGGCGATCTGACCGCGCGCCTGCTGATGCCCGCGATCTACAATCTGTCGCGCACCGGGCTCTTGTCGGAGAGTTTCGCGCTGATCGGCATCGGCCGCTCGCCCGAGACCGACGAGTCGCTCCGCAAAGACCTCACCGACGACATCCAGAAATTCGTCAACGGCGGCGGCGAGGGCTCTTCCGGCACGCCGTTCGACGCCAAGGCCTGGGATTTCATCGCCCAGCGCATCAGCTACATGTCGGGCGACGTCACCACGCCCGAACTCTACGGCCAGCTCAAGAGCAAGCTCGACGAGGTCGGCGAGGCCAACGACACGCATGGCAACGTGCTGTTCTACCTCGCGGTCGCCGCGAACCTGTTCGGGCCGATCATCGACCAGCTCGGCGCCGCCGGGCTTGCCAAGGAGCAGAACGGCGCCTGGCGTCGCGTCATCATCGAGAAGCCGTTCGGCACCGACCTCGCCTCGGCCAAGGCGCTGAACATGCGCGTGCTCAAGGTGCTCGACGAATCCCAGGTCTACCGGATGGACCATTTCCTCGGCAAGGAGACGGTCCAGAACATCATGGCGCTGCGTTTCGCCAACGGCATCTTCGAGCCGCTGTGGAACCGCGACCATATCGACCATGTCCAGATCACCGTTGCCGAGACCGTGACCGTCGAGCGCCGCGCTGCGTTTTACGAGCAAACCGGTGCGATGCGCGACATGGTGCCGAACCATGTCTTCCAGCTCGTCAGCTTGACCGCGATGGAGCCGCCCAACTCGTTCGACCCGGACGCGGTGCGCACCGAAAAGACCAAGGCACTGCAAGCGATCGCCCCGTTCGATGACGGCGATCTTCTGCGCAATGTCGTGCGCGGCCAGTACACCCCCGGCATGGTGCGCGGCGAGCCCGTTGCCGCCTACCGCAATGCCGACGGCGTCGCCCCGGACAGCATGACCGAGACCTTTGTCGCGATGCGGCTCAACATCGACACCTGGCGCTGGGCCGGGGTGCCGTTCTATCTGCGCACCGGCAAGTCGATGACGCGGCGCACGACCGAGATCGCGATCCAGTTCAAGGGCGCGCCCTTCGCGCTGTTCCGCGACACGGCGGTCGACAATATCGCGCCCAATGTCCTGGCTCTGCAGATCCAGCCCGACGAAGGCGCCTCGCTGCAATTCAGCGCCAAGAAGCCGGGCCCGGAGATCACGCTCGGCGGCGTGAAGATGGATTTCCGCTACCGCGACTATTTCAACGTCGCGCCGGCGACTGGCTACGAGACGCTGGTCTATGACTGCATGATCGGCGACCCCACGTTGTTCCAGCGCGCCGATTCAGTTGAGGCAGGGTGGAGCGTCGTGCAGCCGATCTTCGATTTGTGGAAGAACGACCGCAGCGCGCCACTCGAATTCTACTCGGCGGGCAGCGCCGGCCCCGAGGGCGCCGACCAGATGCTGTGGCGCAGCGGCCGCGCCTGGCGGCCGATCGACTGAACGCCGCACTATGGCTCGCCCGGTCATCGTCGCCCCGTCGATCCTGTCGGCCGATTTTTCGCGGCTCGGCGACGAGGTGCGCGCCGCCGACGCGGCCGGCGCGGACTGGATCCATGTCGATGTGATGGACGGCCGCTTCGTGCCCAACATCACGATCGGGCCGGTCGTCGTCGCCGCCTTGCGCAAGGTCACCAAGAAGCCGCTCGACGTGCATCTGATGATCGTCGAGCCGGAGCGCTATCTCGACGATTTCGCCGAGGCCGGCGCCGACCATCTGCTGGTGCACTGCGAACCGGGCGCGACGATCCACCTGCACCGCACGCTGTCGCATATTCGCGGGCTCGGGAAGAAGACCGGCGTCGTGCTCAACCCGGGCACCGCGCTCGACCAGATCGAGTATGTGCTCGACCTCGTCGACATCGTGCTGATCATGACTGTCAATCCCGGCTTCGGCGGACAGAAATTCATCGCGTCGATGCTGCCGAAGATCGCCGCGCTGCGCGAAACCTGCGAGAAACGCGGGCTCGACGTGACGATCGAGGTCGACGGCGGGTTGAGCGGCGACAATGCCTGGCGGGTGATCGAGGCCGGCGCGCGGGCGATCGTTGCCGGGTCGGCGGTGTTCGGCGCGGCGGACTATGCTGCGGCGATCGCCGCGATCCGCCGTTCGAAGCCGCCGGCGCGCCAGGGTTAAGGGTGGGAAAGGGACATGGCGAGCCGACCGCGTATCGATGTTTCCGCCGATTTCGAGGCGCTGGCGCAGCGCGTCGCGCTATGGATCACCGACCTTGCTTGCGCAGCGCCGGGGCGTTTCGCGATTGCCCTGTCGGGCGGCTCGACGCCGAAGCGACTCTATCAGTTGCTCGCCGCGACGCCGCTGCGTGAGGCGATGCCGTGGGAACGCGTGCATCTGTTCTGGGGCGACGACCGCTTCGTGCCGTGGGACGACCCGAACAGCAATTACGGCATGGCGCGCGAGGCAATGATCGCGCATGTGCCGATCCCGCCGCAGAACGTGCATGGCATCCCGACGAGCGCCGCGAGCCCGGCCGAGGCGGCGCGCGAATATGAGCGCACGCTCAAGACCTATTACGGCGCCGATTTGCTCGACTCGGCCCGGCCGCTGCTTGACGTCAACCTGCTCGGCATGGGGCCGGACGGTCATACCGCCTCGCTGTTCCCCGGCAAGCCGGCACTTGACGAGGCGCACCGTTGGGCCGTTGAGGTGCCCGAACCCGGCCTCAACCCGATGGTGCCGCGCGTGACGCTGACCTTCCCGGTGCTCGACAGCGCGCGGTCGGCCGCCTTTGTCGCCGCGGGTGCCGACAAGGCGGCGATGATCCGCCGCGTCCTCGCCGGCGAGCGCAACCTGCCGTCGGCGCGGATCGATCCGGTCGGCGAACTGGTGTGGTTTGTCGACCGCGCCGCGCGCGGCGAGGCCTGAGCGCGTGGACCGCGAGGAGCTGAAGCGCGCCGCGGCGTACCGCGCGCTCGATTTTGTCGAGGACGGCATGGTCGTCGGGCTCGGCACCGGGACGACCGCGACCTATGTCGTGCAAGGCCTCGGTGAGCGTGTCGCGCGCGGGTTGTCGGTTGTCGGCGTCCCGACCTCGGAGCGCACGGCGACCTTGGCGCGCAGCCTCAACATCCCGCTCGCCAGCTTTGCCGAGCACCAGCGCATGGATTTGACGATCGACGGGGCCGACGAGGTCGAGCGCGGCACGCTCTACCTCATCAAGGGGCTCGGCGGCGCGCTCCTGCGCGAAAAGATCGTCGCTGCGGCGAGCCGCCGGCTGGTCATCGTCATCGACCAGGAAAAGCTCGTCGACCGGCTCGGCAACCATACGCCGGTGCCAATCGAGGTGACGCAATTCGGCTGGCAATCGACCGCCGCGGCGCTCGCCAAGCTCGACGCCAGCCCGGTGCTGCGGCACGCCGCCGAGGATCACCCCTTCATCACCGACGGCGGCAACTACATCCTCGATTGCCGCTTCGCCGGCATTCCCGACCCCGCGACGCTCGAGCGCCGGATCAACATGATCGTCGGCGTCGTCGAAAGCGGCCTGTTCATCGACCGCACCTCGGCCGTGGTAGTGGCCTCGACCGGCGGCGTCGAAATCCTCAACCGGGGCAATTCATGAGCCGGATCAAGCTCGTCATCACCGATGTCGACGGTACCCTCGTCACCACCGAGAAGGCGCTGCGGCCGTCCGCAGTCGCCGCGGTGCGCAAGCTGAAGGATGCCGGCATCGGCTTCACGATCTGCAGCAGCCGGCCACCCTTCGGGCTGGTGACGATGCGCGACGCGCTGCAGATCACCCTGCCGTTCGGCGGCTACAATGGCGGGTCGATCGTCGAGCCCGACCTGACCGTCATCGAGCAGGTCTGTATCCCGCCGGCGGTCGCGCGCCAGGCAGTCGAGGTATTCCACGCCAACGGCGTCAGCACCTGGGTCTTTGTCGGCAATGAGTGGGTGATCCTCGACCGCAATGGCGACCATGTCGACCACGAGATCCACACCATCGACGTACCCCCGACTGTCGTCGACCATTACGAAGACAGGCATTTCAGCGCGGTTGGCAAGATCGTCGGCGCCAGCAACGACCACGACCTCATCGCCAAGGTCGAGCACATCATGCAGGAGACGCTCGGCCATTCGGCGCATGCGGCGCGCAGCCAGGCTTATTACTGCGATGTCATCGCCGCCGGCATCAGCAAGGGGCTCATCGTCGAGGTGCTGGGCAAGCGGCTCAGCCTCGCACGCGACGAAATCGCCGTGCTCGGGGACATGACCAACGACCTCGAAATGTTCGCCGCGGCCGGGCTGCCGATCGCGATGGGCAACGCACCCGATCACGTCAAGGCGGCGGCCAAGGGCGTCGCGCCGGGCACCAACGACGAAGACGGCTGGGCCGGTGCGGTCCAAAAATTCATCCTCGGCGCCTGACGCGAGGCGCGTGGTTTTATGCTTTGCACCGCTCCCCGGAGAAAGCCGGGGTCCACTTTTCGGGCTCTCGGATGCCTGACAAGTGGGTCCCGGCTTTCGCCGGGAGGCGCGAAAAACCTCCGCGCTTGACACGAGCAAGCCGCCCTGCGGCGGCTTTCATGCCCGTATCGGATCAGCCGGCGTCACTCGTTGAACGACGCGACGCATTGCTGGTAGAGGCCGGGTTCGCTAATCGAGCCGCATTCGCGGCGGATGCGCGCGGCGCGGAACGCCGGGCTGGTGTGCACCAGCCGCTCGTAGCGGTCGCTGTCGACGACATTCTGCCGCGCCGACCAGTTTCCGGGCATGTCGCCGGGCTCGACCTGCGGCGTGCCGGAATAATGATAGACCTCGACCCGGTCGGGCGGCGGCCCGATTTGCGCGTGCGCCGCGGGGATCGCCCCGGCCAGCGCGACAAAGGCGGTCGCGGCCATCAAGCCCGCCAGTTTCCTGCTCATCATGACCGGCTCCTCCTTGGTGGAAGGTCACCGGACCAACAGGCGAGCCGGTCGCCGAGTTCCGCCGCCCTCAGGCCGTGTTCAGGTCGGGCTCGGGCAGGCCGCGCCGCCGGCAGGCGGCGATCACCGTGTTCTGCAGCAGGCACGCGATCGTCATCGGCCCGACCCCGCCCGGCACTGGGGTGATCGCGCCCGCCACCTCGCGCGCCGCCGCGAACGCTACATCGCCGACCAGCCGCGCCGTACCATCGGGGGCAGCGATGCGGTGCGTGCCGACATCGATCACCGTCGCACCCGGCTTGATCCAGTCGGCGGGAACCATCTCCGGCTCGCCGGCGGCCGCGACGAGAATGTCGGCGCGGCGGCAAATGCCTCTGGGGTCATGGCTCTTGGAATGCGCCACGGTGACGGTGCAGTCGGCGGCGACAAGCAGCGCGGCAAGCGGCCGGCCGACAATCTGCGAGCGGCCGAGAATGACCGCCTCGGCGCCGGCGAGCGAGGGCAGCACCGAGCGCAACAGGATGAGGCAGCCCTGCGGCGTGCACGGCACCAGGCTCGGCTGGCGGCTCCACAGGCGGCCGACATTGAGCGGGTGGAAGCCGTCGACGTCTTTCGCGGGATCGACGGCGTTGAACACGTCCTGCGGATCGATCGTCTCGGGCAGCGGCAGCTGCACGAGAATGCCGTCGACCCGCTCGTCGGCGTTGAGCCGCGCGACCTGCGCCAAAAGCTCGGCGGCGCCGGCATCTTCCGGCAAGCGATGCTCGAACGAGGCAAGCCCGGCCGCGGTGCAGGCGCGCGCCTTGTTGCGGATATAGATTTGGCTCGCCGGGTCGTCGCCGACGATGATCGCCGCGAGGCCGGGCACGATGCCGTGCGACACGTGCAGCGCCGCGACCGCCTCGGCCACCCGCTGGCGCAGCCGTGCGGCGATGCCTGCGCCGTCGATAATCGCCGCTTCCGCCATTTCTATTACGTCTTCTATTGCGTCGCCTGCTTCAATTGCCGCAACAAATCGTTGAGCACCGCATCGTCCTTGATCCCCGGAAAGGACATGCGGTTGCCGGGCAGGGACTCTTTCGGGTCGCGCAGGTACTTGGCAAGGGTTTCGTCGTTCCACACGATGCCGCTTTGCTTCATCGCGTCGGAATAGTTGAAACCGGCGACGCTCGCCGCCTTGCGTCCGAAGATGCCGTAAAGATTCGGCCCGACACGGTTCGGCCCGCCTTTGTCGAGCGAGTGGCAGATCTTGCACTTCTGCAGTTCGGCGGCGCCCGGATTGGCGTCGTCGGCGAGCGCGCGGCCGCTGATGAGCACGACAAGCGCCAGGAATATGGTCCGCAACATCATCTGGCGATCCTAGCGCAAGCGCCAGCACGGCGATAAGGTCGCGAAATGACCCAGGCGCGTTACCAGGGGCGTTACCAGGGGCGTTACCAGGGGCGTTATCTGTGTCCGGCTTGCGGCGCGATCCTCGCCGCCGACCGGGCGCTATGGCGCTGCGCCTGCGGCAGCCATCTCAATCTCGCGCCCGGCGCGGGCATGGTTCGCGGCGAGATCGATGCAGGCGAGGCATCGCTGTGGCGCTACCGCGCGGCGCTGGCGCTCGGCGGCCCGCCGCGCGTGTCGCTCGGCGAGGGCTGGACCGCGCTGGTCGCACGCGAATGGGACGGCGCGACGATCCGCTTCAAGCTCGAAAGCCAGATGCCGACCGGCTCGTTCAAGGACCGCGGCACCGCAGTGATGCTGAACCATCTGCTGGAGGTTGGGGTCGGGCCGATCCACGAGGATTCCTCGGGCAATGCCGGCTCGTCGATCGCGACCTACGCAGCCGCCGCCGGCATTCCCTGCCGCATCTTCGTGCCGGCGAGCGCACCGCGCGGCAAGGTCGTGCAGATCGCCGCCTCGGGTGCCGGCGTCGAATCGATCCCGGGGACGCGGCAGGCGGTGACCGACGCCGCACTCGCAGCGGCCGCCGCCGGCGGCAGCTTCTACGCCAGCCATAACTGGCAGCCCTTCTTTATCGAGGGTACCAAGACGCTCGCCTATGAGCTGTGGGAGCAGCTCGGCTTCACCGTGCCCGATAATGTCCTGGTGCCGACCGGCTACGGCAGCAACATCCTCGGGCTGGAGCGGGGCTTCGACGAGCTGATGCGGCGCGGCGAGGTGACGAAGATGCCGCGGCTCTTCGCGGTGCAGGCGGCGAACTGCGCGGCCTTCGCAGCCGTATGGCACGGCGATGGAAACTTCGCCCCGCAGCCGACCATGGCCGACGGTATCGCGACCGTGACGCCTGTACGGCAGGAAGAAGTGCTGGCCGCCCTGCGCCGCTCCGGTGGCAGCGTGGTCGCGGTGCTCGAAGACGAGATCGCGCCGGCGCTGCTCCGGCTCGGCCGGCTCGGGCTTTACGTCGAACCCACCTCAGCGACGGCCGGCGCGGCGCTGACGCGGCTCCTGGCGGACGGGACGATCCGCGCCGGCGAGACGACGGTCGCGGTCATCACCGGGCACGGCCTGAAGGCGGGCGACAAAATCGGCGAGTTGCTCGCGGGAGGGAACTCATGAAAGTCGTCCTCGACCTCACTAAGCTCGTCGCGGACGGAAAAATCACCGCGGCGCAGGCGCGCGAGCTGCAGAGCCTCGCCGGAACCGACACCAGCCTTCTGGCGATCAGCATTATGATGGCGTTCGGCGTCATTGCGATCGCGGCCGGTATCCTGGCGTTGTTGCCGACAATCGCGACCGCGCTGGCGATCGGTCTGGTGCTGGTCGCGGCCGGGCTTGCCGTTGCGCTGTGGGCCGGCCCGCAATGGTCGCTGCTCGGGACTGCGCTGACTATCACCGGCGCGCTCATTTCGGCGGGCGGGATATTCGGCCTGTCCCCGGTGCACTGGGTCGCCTTTGCCGCCGCGGCCGCGTTGTTCCTCGGGCTGGCGGTCGCCATTCGCAGCGGACTGCTCAGCGCGCTGGCGGTGCTGGCGCTCGGCGGGCTCATGGGCAGCAGCACGGGCTACGATTTCGCCACCTATTTCCTCGAAGTTCAGGAGCCGTCGATCACCATCGCCGTCTTCTCGCTCTTGGCGCTCGCGGCCTATCTCGTCGGCCGGAAGGCGCCGGCCGATTACGAGCGCGTTGCCTTCACCTTCTCCCGGATCAGCCTGGTCATGGTCAATTTCGGCTTTTGGGTGGGGTCGCTATGGGGCGACAACCCCGGCCATAGCTGGCGGCCGGGATCGCCGCCGGAACACCATATCCCAGACCTCGTCTTTGTCGCCGGCTGGGCCGTCGCCCTGGTCGCGGTTGGGGTCTGGGCGGCGCGGGTGAACCGGCGATTTGTCGTGAACATGGCGGCGACATTCGGCGCCATCCATTTCTACACGCAATGGTTCGAGCGGCTCGGCGCCGCGCCACTGACGATCACCCTTGCCGGCCTCATCGTCGTCGCGATCGCGGTTGGCTTGTGGCGCTACAACGCGATTCCACAGCGCGCCCCAATGGCGGTTTAGCCAGGCGCCAGGCGTGCGCCTCGAACCGCCTGCGCCGCAGGAAACACTTGGCCGGGTCGAGGCCTCGCTGTGCGAGGCATCTCAGGATGCGATAGGCCGGTGATGCCATTAAAAAATCCTCACCCTGAGGTGCGCAGCACCGTCTCGAAGGACGCACCATCGCCATGCAGCGGCCGCTATTTCTTTGCCGCAAGCAGATCCTTGAGGCCTTTGAGCGCGAGCGCGTAGCCGTTGATGCCGAATCCGGCGACGACGCCCTGGCTCACCGCCGCCGTTTGCGAGGCCGGGCCGCGACGGATCGGGTTGGAGATGTGCACCTCGATCGTCGGGAACTTGACCTGTGACAGCGCCGCGACCAGCGCCGGATAGCCGGAGCCGAATGCGGCCGGGTTGAAGATCGCCGCGTCGATGCCTGCATCGTTTGCGGCATAAATCTTGTTGACGATTTCGCCCTCGATATTCGAGTGGAAGATCTCGATTTCCAGCCCTAGCTCGGCGCCAAAGCCGCGAATCCGCTCGTCATATTCGGGCAACAGCATCGGCCCGAAAATTTCCAGCTGCACCTTGCCGCGCATGTTCATGCCGGCGCCGTGAATCACGAGGATTTTTGCCATGGCGAGCGCTCCGTGAGTGGGGTAGGGGATGCTAACCGATTTCCGGCACAGGCGCCTATCGCCGCCGTGCCGCGTCCTCGGCGGCGCGCAGCCCGAAGACGCAAGCCTTGATGAGCCCGCCGACATAGCCAAGCGCGCCACCGCCCTCAAGCCCGCCAGTCGCACCGCCGGCCGCATAGAGCCCGGCGATGACCGAACCGTCGGCTCGCGTGACGCGGCCGTATCCATCGATCGCGATGCCGCCCATTGTATTGGTAATCCCCGCGCAGATCGGGATCGCAAAAAACGGCGCAGTCTCGAGCGGGCGCGGCGCGCCGCTGCGCGTCGAGCGGTCGGGCGACAGCGCCGCGAGCCGGTCATTGTGCACCGCATCGTTATAGCCGGCGACGGTCTCGACCAGCGTCTGGGCCGGTAACCCCATCGCCTCGGCCAGCGCCTCTACGGTCTCCGCGCGGTACAGCGTGCCGCCGCCAGCGAGCAGCTGCGGGTTGGGCGGGATTTGCGCCGCCTTGCCGGCGCTTTCCCAGATTGCGGCATCGCAGATCACGGTGCCGCACAGCGGATCGTCGAGCCGGGCGAGGTCGTTGGTGATCGAGATGCCGCCAAGGCCTTCGTCGAGCAGCCGCCGGCCATCGCGGCCGACGACGATCGCCGCAGTCGCCACCGCGTCGATCTGCGGGTAGGGCCACAAACCGTCATTCGCCATCGCGTCGCGGCTCAGGAGGTGGCCGTAGAACCGGTCGAGCCCGACGAGCGCCGCGCCCGCCGCTTCGGCCATCTTGAGGCCGTCGCCGCGCGCGGTGCCGGCATGGCGCATCAGCACGCGGTCCGGCCGCGGGCCGATATGCCGGCGGAACAACTCGGCATCGGCGGGAAAGCCGCCATCGGCGATGACGACCGCGCTGGCATCGATCATCAAGCCGCCGCCATCGCGGCTCGCCTCGATGCCGGTGACGCGGCCGCCGTCGAGGGCCAGCGACCCGGCACGCGTGCCGAGCAGCATCCGCCCCTGGCGTTCTTCGAGGCGGCGGCGCAGCAGGCCGATCGTGCGGTCGGGGCCGCGGCCGCGCCAATCCTGGCCGGCGACCGGGGCGCGGGCAGGGGACAGCGTAAAGCGATGCCAGCTCGTCGCAGTCGCCGGCGCGAAGGCGGCGCCTTGGCTCGCCAACCAATCGACGGTGCGGCCGGCATCCTCGGCAATCGCCATGGCCAACACCGGATCAACGTCGCCGCCGGTCTGCTGCTCGATCGCCGCGATCAGTTCGTCGGGGTCCAGCTTCACGTCATGGTACGCGACGTGAAAGATGCCGCCGGCCCAGCGCGAGCTGCAGAGATAGGCGTCATCTGCACCGGCTTCGACGACTGCCGTGCGCAGCCCCAGCTCGGCGCCGCGCACGGCCGCGCAGAGCCCGGCGAAGCCGCCGCCAATTGCCACCAGGTCGAAGCGCAACGAGTGGTTCATGCCGTCCTCCGGCCCGATCGTAGCCGCCGGCAGGCCGCAGGCATAGCAGCCAACACCTTGGGCGGCATGACAGAAGGGTGACGAGGGCGTATCGTTTCCGCGTCCTTTTAACCGGCAGCGGCCTGCCCGTGACCCTATCAATCCGCCAGATTCATCCGGTTTTTGCCGGCGAAGTGAGCGGTGTCGATCTGCGCCGCAAGCTCAGTGCGGACGATGTCGCGGCGATCGACGAGGGAATGGATCGCTACGCGGTGCTCGTCTTCCACGGCCAGGACATTACCGACGAGCAGCAGATCGCGTTCAGCCGCAATTTCGGCGAGATCGAGAATTCCGCAGGCGGCACGGTCACCCAGCCCGCGGACAAGCGGCTCGACCCGCTGATGAACGACGTCTCGAACCTCGGCAAGGACCACAAGCCGCTGGGGCGCGACGACCGCACGCGGCTGTTCAACCTCGGCAACCAGCTCTGGCATTCCGACAGCTCGTTCCGTGCCATCCCGGCGAAATACTCGATCCTTTCCGGGCGCACCGTCGTCGATAAAGGCGGCAACACCGAGTTCGCCGATATGCGCGCGGCCTACGACGGGCTCGACGAGGCGACCAAGCAACTATGCGAAGCGCTCGTTTGCGAGCATTCGCTGATGTATTCGCGCGGCGCGCTCGGCTTTCCCGAATTCACCGAGGAGGAGCGGGCGATGTTCCGCCCGGTGCGCCAGGCGCTGGTGCGCACCCATCCCCGGAGCGGGCGCAAGTCGCTGTACCTCGCCTCGCATGCCGGCGCGATCGTCGGCTGGCCGGTGCCCGAGGCACGCGCCTTCCTGCGCGACCTCAACGAGGAGGCGACGCGGCCGGAGAATGTCTATGTCCATAAATGGCGGCAGTTCGATCTGGTGATGTGGGACAATCGCCAGACGATGCACCGGGTGCGCCGCTTTGACGAAACCAAGGTGCGCGACATGCGCCGTACCACGGTCGCCGGCGACGCGCCGACGACGCAGCAGGTCGCCGCCTGAAGGCGTATGTAGCAAGAGAAACACGTTCGCCGGCCTAAGGGCCGGGTTGCCGAGGTAACGAATTGCGCGGGGAAACGCCGACCGCGGTGCCCAATCGAGGCTGGATTACCGCCTCGATCATGCTGGCAAACATCATGCAAGGCGTCGACAACACGATCGCCAATGTTGCGCTGCCGCATATCCAGGGCAGCCTGTCGGCGTCACAGGATCAGATCGCGTGGGTGCTGACCTCGTACATTGTCGCCGCGGCGATCACCATGCCGCTGACCGGCTGGATGGCCGGCCGCGTCGGCATCAAGTACGTCTTCCTGTTCTCGGTCAGCGGCTTCACGGTCGCCTCGGCGCTGTGCGGCTCGGCGACGAGCCTCGAGCAGCTGGTGCTCTACCGCGCGCTGCAAGGCGTGTGCGGCGCCGGGCTCATCCCGCTGTCGCAGGCGGTGCTGCTGTCGATCAACCCGCCGGAGCGGCACGGCTATGCGATGGCGGTCTATGGCATCGGCACCATTATGGGGCCGATCAGCGGCCCGCTGCTCGGCGGCTGGCTGACCGAGGATTACAGCTGGCGGTGGATTTTCTACGTCAACGTGCCGGTCGGGATGCTGTGTGTCGCCGGCATCCTCACCTTCATCCGCCACAGCCGGAACGTCCATCGCGAGCCGTTCGATATGTTCGGCTTTCTGTCCCTGAGCTTCGCGGTCGGCGCGATGCAGCTGATGCTCGATCGCGGCGAGCTGAAAGACTGGTTTCATTCGCGCGAAATCTGGGCCGAGGCGGCGATCGCCGCGCTGAGCCTTTATCTCTTCGTCGTTCACACCGCGACCGCCAGCGACCGCTCGTTCATCAACCGCGACCTGTTGAAGAACGTCAACTTCCTCGCCGGCACCGTGCTGATGTTCTCGATCGGCGCGATCATGACCGGGACGCTGGCGCTGCTGCCCACCATGCTGCAGCAGCAGATGAACTATCCCGTATTCACGACCGGCCTCGTCGTCTCGCCGCGCGCCTTCGGCTCGATGCTTGCGATGTTCGTCGTCGCCCGCGTCATCAACCGCGTCGACAACCGGCTCATCATCCTTTTCGGCCTGGTCCTGACCGCAATCGCGATGTGGCAGATGACCGGGTTCTCGCTCGGCATGGATTGGTGGCCGATCGCCACCTCCGGGCTGTTGCAAGGGTTCGGGCTCGGCTGCACCTTCGTGCCGCTCAACATCACTGCACTGTCGACGCTGCCGCGCCACATCCTGACGCAAGGCACCGCGATCCGCAGCCTGATGCGCAATCTTGGCGGCAGCGTCGGCATCAGCATTCTCGTCGCGACGCTGGCCGAGAACACCCAGACGATCCATTCGCGGCTGGTCGAAGGGCTGCGGCCGGACAATCCGATCATCCACTCGCCGATGTTCGCGGCGACGCCCTACAGCCTGACGGCGCCGAGCGGTATCGCCGCGCTCAACGCCACGGTCACGCGACAGGCAGCGATGGTCGCGTATATCGACGATTTCTGGCTGTTGATGCTGTTGTGCCTGATATCGATCCCGTTGCTGCTGTTGCTGCGCGACAGCTCGCCGGTGCGCACCGCCGCGCCGCTACCGGCAACCGCAGCGGCGGCCGCCGATGATTAGGGGCGCGCGATGATCGGCGAGCGCTCCAGCGCGTCGGCCGGACCGCCGCTCAATCGCGGGATGATCACCGCGACGGTGATCTGCGCCTGCGTGCTGCAGGGCATCGACACGACGATCGCCAATGTCGCGCTGCCGCACATTCAGGGCAGCATGTCGGCGGCGCAGGACCAGATTTCCTGGGTGCTGACCTCGTACATCGTCGCCTCGGCGATCACCATGCCGCTGACCGGCTGGCTCGCCGGCAGGTTCGGCATCAAGTTCATCTTCCTCGCCTCGGTGATCGGCTTCACGGTCACCTCGGGGATGTGCGGCGCGGCGGAGAGCCTGCCGCAGCTGGTGATCTACCGCCTGCTGCAAGGGGTGTTCGGCGCCGGGCTGGTGCCGCTCGGGCAGGCGACGCTGCTGACGATCTACCCGCAGGAACGCCACGGCCAGGCAATGGCGATCTTCAGCACCGGCGCGATGATGGGGCCGATCCTCGGCCCCACCATGGGCGGGTGGATCACCGACAACATGAACTGGCGTTGGTGCTTCTACATCAATCTGCCGATCGGCGCGCTGTGCGCGCTCGGCATTTTCATCTTCATCCGCCAGTCGCGATCGGTGCGGCGCACCGAGTTCGACGCGCTCGGCTTCGGCATGATGAGCCTCGCGATCGGCGCGCTGCAGCTGATGCTCGACCGCGGCCAGATCAAGGATTGGTTCCACTCGACCGAGATCTGGATCGAGGCGACGATCGCTGCCCTGAGCTTCTACCTCTTCGTCGTCCACACTGCGACCGCCGGGGAAAAATCCTTCGTCAGCCGCGAGTTGCTCAAGAGCCCCAATTTCATCGCCGGCAGCCTGTTGATGCTCGCCGTCGGCTGGATCCTCAGCGGCACGCTGGCGCTGATGCCGTCGATGATGCAGGACCTGATGAACTATCCGGTCTTCACCAGCGGCTGGATGATGGCGCCGCGCGGCTTCGGCACGATGCTGGCGATGATCTTTGTCGGGCGCACGATCAACAAGATCGATGGGCGATTGTTCATCCTCGTCGGCTTTGTGCTGACCGCCGCCTCCTTGTGGCAGATGACCGGCTATTCGCTCGAGATGGGCTCGTGGCCCATCATCTCCGCGAGCTTTGCGCAGGGTTTCTCGCTCGGCCTCACCTTCGTCCCGCTCAACATCCTCGCTTTGTCGGACCTGCCGCGGCACATCCTGACCCAGGGCACCGCGCTGCGCAGCCTGATGCGGATGATTGGCGGCAGCGTCGGCATCAGCATCCTCGAAGCGCAGCTCACGCAGAACACGCAGATCGTCCATTCGCGGCTGGTCGAGGGGCTGCGCCCGGACAATCCGTTGATGCAGGGGCTGAACCCGCATTTCAGCCTCACCGCGCCGTCCGGCGTCGCCGCGCTCAATGCCGAGATCACCCGCCAGGCGGCGATGATCAGCTATATCGACGATTTCAAGCTGATGATGCTGGTGATCCTATGCGCGCTGCCGCTGGTGCTGCTGATCAAGGGCCCGAAGCGTGCCGTCGCACCCGCCGCGGCCCCGACGGCGACCAGCGCCGCGGCCGGCGAGGATTGAGTCCGGTACGCTGCACCTCAGGGGTTAGGGACGGACCGGTCAGCGCCTTCGCCTCGGCGGCGAGGCGGCGATAGCGCTCCTGGCTGTTTGCGAATGGCGGCGGATTGCCTCGCGCGCCGCGAGCGTCGGCTACATGACGCTAATGCGGATGCCGGCGCACATCACCGCGTCTTCCTCACGCTGTCGAGCAACAAATACGTCATTCTGGTGCACATCAACGTGATGCCCTTGGTGCTCGGTTGCCCTTGTCGACATGGCGCGGTCGATCCTCATCACCACGCCGATTCTTTTGCTGCGCCGTCGGGCGCGTCCGCATGGAAGATGATGAAGCAGATTTGGCGGTTCTAGGGCGTGATGTTCTTCGTCTGATGCTGGTGACTTACGTCCCGGCGATCTCGCTTTGGTTGCCGCATCTGTCGAAACTCTAGCGCTGCGGTTTCCGACTACCTGAAATTCCCGGGCAATGCGGCCGCGCCCTGTGCCGAGCATTGCTCGCGGCTGTTTGTTGTGAGACAAGGAGCCGGGGTGTGGGGATACTGCGAGACGTTTCGATGATGCCGGGGCAATGATGCCGGGCAGGGTCGGCCGGCGGACGCTACTTGTCGCGCCGCTTTTGGCTGCGATGGCGCGTCCGCTACGCGCGCTCGCTGCCGATGAGGATTTCGCTGGCTTCATCGCCGGTGTGCGGCGCGACGCGATAGCCGGCGGCATCCGTTCCGCGACGGCCGATTACGTGCTGCGCGGCGCGCAGTATCTGCCGCACGTCATCGACCTCGACCGCCAACAGCCCGAGCACACGATGACGCTCGCCGGCTTTCTGCAAAAGGTCGTGACACCGCAGAAAACTGCCGACGGCCGCGCCGAGCTGTCGGACAACTGGCCGCTCTTGACGCGTGTCTACGAGCGCTTTCGCGTGCAGCCGCGCTTTGTCGTCGCGCTGTGGGCGGTCGAGAGCGATTTCGGCAAGGTAATGGGCAACTACGCGGTCGTCTCGTCGCTGGCGACGCTCGCTTTCGACGGCCGCCGCAGCAGCTATTTCCGTCCCGAGCTGATCGCCGCGCTGCGCATCATCGACGAGGGCAATGTCCGGCCCGACGCGATGCTTGGCTCATGGGCCGGGGCGATGGGCCAGTGCCAGTTCATGCCGTCGACCTTCCTCAATTTCGCGGTCGATTTCGACGGCGACGGCAAGCGCGATATCTGGGGCGACCGGGCCGACGTGCTCGGCTCGATCGCCAATTACATCGCCCAATTGGGTTGGCACGGCGACCAGGGCTGGGGCCGCTCGGTGATGGTGCCGGCGAATTTCGACCCGCGCCTCGTCGGGCTCGACACCCGCCGGCCGGCCGCCGATTGGAGCCGGCTCGGCGTACATCCGGCCGATTCCGCGCCATTGCCGGCAGGGGAGGCTTCGCTGGTCATGCCCGATGGCAGCGGCGGACCGGCGCTGCTCGTCAACGACAATTTCCGCGCGATCATGAAGTGGAACAAATCGACATATTTCGCCGCCGCGGTCGGGATGCTCGCCGACAGCTTCGGCACGGGGTAGGGGACGCCCGCCGGGGGGCGGGCGGATGGTTGTGCTGGGGGGCACATGGGGGAAGGGATACAGCGGGCGCTGCTGCTCGCCGCCATCGGGTTTGCGCTAAGCGCCTGCGGCGGCCTGCGGGTGCCGTTCACCGGTGGGCACGAGGCATTGACGCCGCACCCGACCTACAAGATCGGCGCGCCCTATACGGTAAAGGGCGTCACCTATTATCCGCGTGTCGACTACGCCTACGACCAGACCGGCCTCGCTTCGTGGTATGGCGACGCGTTCGAGGGCCGCTACACCGCGAACGGCGAGGTATTCGACCTCAACCAGATCACGGCCGCGCATACAACGCTGCCGTTGCCGAGCATCGTCGAGGTCATCAACTTGCAGAACAACCGGGCGCTGCGCATCCGCGTCAACGACCGCGGGCCATTCGCCAACGGGCGCATCATCGACCTGTCGCGGCGCGCCGCACAGCTGCTCGGCTTCGAAAAATCCGGCAGGGCGATGGTCCGTGTCCGCGTGCTCAAGGACGAGAGCGTCCACGTCGCCGCGCTTGCCCAGCGCGGCCTGATCGGCGAGGAGATGCCGGCGGTCGCCACAACGGTGACCCCGCAACGTCGTTTCTTTGTCAGCTCGCCGGACTACCGTGTCCAGGCCGGGCCGGTGCTGACCCAGGAGGACGCCGACCGGCTGCGCAGCCGGATGATCGACAGCGGTTACCGCGACGCGCGCGTCGTGATCGATTAGAATGACGCTGCTCCGCCGGTGTTGGCGGATGCGGAGGCATCGATGAAAGCTTGCTGGCGGCATGGGGTCGCGACCGCGGTCGCCTTGGCGTTACTGCTGTCGCTGTCCGGGCTCGCCGCCGGCATCGCCGCGCAGACCCACCCGACGATCGCCGCGAAGCCCGGCACGCGCGCAAAGCCGCTGCCGACCACGCCGGCGACGCCGCCGTCGCCGGGCGCGGTGCTCGACACCACGGCGCGTTATGCCCTCATCGTCGAGGCCGACACCAACACGGTGCTGTTCGACAAGAACGCCGATGCGCGCATGTCGCCCGCGTCGATGAGCAAGATCATGACCGCCTATGTCGTCTTCAGCATGCTGAAGCAGGGCCGCGTCAGCCTCGGCGACGAGCTGCCGGTCAGCGAGAAGGCATGGCGGCTCGGCGGCTCCAAGATGTTTGTCGGCATTGGCGGTCGCGTCAAAGTCGACGATCTGCTCAAGGGCATGCTGATCCAGTCGGGCAACGACGCCTGCGTCGTGCTTGCCGAGGGCCTCGCCGGCAGCGAGGACGCCTTTGTCGGCCTGATGAACGACAAGGCCACGGAGATTGGCCTCAAGGACAGTCATTTCGCCAATGTCACCGGCCTGCCCGACCCCAATGAATGGATGACCGCGCGCGATCTCGTCACCCTCGCGCAGCGGATGATCCACGATTTCCCCGAATATTATCACTACTTCTCGGAAAAATCTTTTGATTTCAATAATATCGACCAAGGCAACCGGAACCCGCTGCTGTACAAGGACATCGGCGCCGACGGGCTCAAGACCGGGCATACCGACGAGTCGGGCTACAGCATCACCGGTTCGCTGGTGCGCGGTGACCGACGCGTGATCCTCGTGCTGTCCGGCATGGCCTCGATGAGGGATCGTGCCTCCGAGAGCGAGCGGCTGGCCGAATGGGCGTTCCGCGAGTTCAACGACTACAAGCTGTTCAGCGCCGGCGAGAAGGTCGACGACGCCGAGGTGTGGCTCGGCCAGGCGCCGAAGGTGCCGCTGACCGTTGGCGGCGATTTCGTCGTCACCCTGCCGCGCCGCTCGCGCCACGACATGAAGGTCACCGTCGACTACGACAAGCCGGTGCCGGCGCCGGTCAAGCAGGGCGACCCGATCGGCAAGGTGACCGTCACCGCGCCCGACATGCAGCCGATCGAGCGGCCGCTCTTCGCCGGCGCGGCGGTCGCGCCGATCGGCACGATCGGCCGCATGGCGACGCTTGCCGGCTATCTCATCTGGGGCAACCGGCACTGAGCGCCTCCGATCCATTGCCCAGGGGCAAGTTCATCACCGTCGAAGGCGGAGAGGGGGCCGGGAAGTCGACCCAGGTGCGGCTGCTGGTCGAGGCTCTCGGCCGCGCCGGCATTGCCGCGCTGGCGACCCGCGAGCCGGGTGGCTCGCCCGGCGCCGAGGCGATCCGCGAGCTCCTGCTGCACGGCGACAGCGAGCGCTGGGATGCGACGAGCGAAACGCTGCTGTTTTTCGCGGCGCGGCGCGACCATGTCGCGCGCACGATCGAGCCGGCGCTCGTCGCCGGGCAATGGGTGATCTGCGATCGCTTCACCGATTCGACAATCGCTTATCAGGGCCACGGGCGCGGCTTGCCGCTCGCCGAGCTGGCGGTATTGCAGCGTTTCGCGCTCGGCGAATTCCGGCCGGACCTGACGCTGCTGCTCGATCTGCCGGTCGCGATCGGCTTGGCGCGCGCGGCATCGCGCACTGCTGCCGCCGCCGACCGGTTCGAGCGGCTCGGCCGCGACTTCCATCAGCGCCTGCGCGACGGCTTTCTCGCGATCGCCGAGACCGAGCCCAGGCGGTACGCGGTAATCGACGCGTCGGGGCCGGTCGATGCGGTCCAGCGCGGCATCGTCGCGGCGATCGCGACGCGGCTCGGGGTCATCCTCGGATGAGCGGCGAGCCGCTCGCGCCGCCGCCGCGCGCCAACCCGGAGCTCATCGGCCACGAAGCCGCCGAGGCGGCTTTGCGCCAGCTGCTCGACGCCGGCCGGCTGCCGCATGCGCTGCTGCTGTCCGGGCCGCGCGGCATCGGCAAGGCGACGCTGGCGTTCCGCCTCGCGCGGTTTGTGCTGTCGGGAGGCGGCGAGGGCGGTCTCGACATGTTCGGCGCACCGGGCACGCCCGGCCTCGCGACGGCGCAGGAAAGCGGCGTGTTCCGCCGGGTCGCGGCCGGCGGCCATGCCGACCTGCTGACCGTCGAGCGCGCCTTCGACCCGCGCCGCAAGCGGCTGCGCAGCGAGATCGTGGTTGCCGACGTGCGCGAGATCGGCGCCTTCCTGCATCTGACCGCGGCGGAGGGCGGCTGGCGCGTCGTCATCGTCGATGGCGCCGACGCGATGAACCGCAACGCCGGCAATGCGCTCCTCAAAATCCTCGAAGAGCCGCCGCGGCAGACCCTCCTGGTGCTGGTCGCGCACAGCGCCGGTAGGCTCTTGCCGACGATCCGCTCTCGCTGCCGGCAGATGAAGCTGGGTGCGCTGTCGCCGGAAACCGTCCGCGGGCTGCTCGCACGCTATTACCCCGACCTCGATGGGGAAGGGGCTGCCGCGGTCGCCGAGCTCGCCGAAGGCAGCATCGGCCGCGCGCTGGAACTGGTGCAATCAGGCGGGGTCGAGCTCTACCGCACGATGGCGGCGATGCTGACACGCCGCCCGGCGCTCGACCCGCTCGCGCTGCACGCCTTCGCCGACAAGTTTGCGCGGGCCGACGCCGACGATTCCTACCGTACTTTCGAAGAGTTGCTGAGCCAGCATTTGGCCCACCAGGCGATCGCTGCCGCACGCGGGGGCGAGCGCGGCGAGGCGGCGCGCTGGGCGCGCCTGCGCGACGAAATCAGCGGCAATTTCACGCGCGGCGACGGCCTCAACCTCGACCGCAAGCAGACCATCATGAGCGCCTTCTTCGCGATCGAGCGCAGCCACGCCGAACGACGCTGAATTCGCCGCAATCGTGTTGTAGAACATGACGATGCTGGTCGACAGCCACTGCCATCTCGATTTCCCCGACTTCGCGCCCGAGCGCGAGGCGGTGATCGCGCGTGCCTTCGCCGCCGGGATCGGCACGATGCTGACGATTTGCACCCGGCTCGACCAGTTCGACGGCGTCCGCGCCATCGCCGAGAGCGACCCCCGGCTGTGGTGCTCGGTCGGCGCGCATCCGCACGAAGCCGCCGACCATGCCGATCTGCTCGCGGAGCGGCTGGTCGCGCTCGCCGCGCATCCGCGCGTCGTGGGCATCGGCGAGACCGGGCTCGACTACCACTACGATCTGAGCGCGCGCGACGTGCAGGAGCGGGTGTTCCGCGCCCATATCGCCGCGTCGCAGGCGAGCGGCTTGCCGCTCATCATCCATGCCCGCGAGGCCGACGCCGAAATCGCCGCCATCCTCGCCGCGGAACGGCCGCCGCCGGGCGTGCTGCATTGCTTTACCGCCGGCCGCGCGCTCGCGGACGCGGCGCTTGAGCTCGGCTTCTACATCTCGATTTCCGGCATCGTCACGTTCCGCAATGCCGAGGATCTGCGTGCCATCGTGCGCGACCTGCCGCTCGACCGGCTGCTCGTCGAGACCGACGCTCCGTATCTGGCGCCGGTGCCGTATCGCGGCAAGCGCAACGAGCCGGCCTTTGTCGCCGCGACCGCGGCGTTTGTCGCCGAGCTGAAAGGCATCGATGCCGAGGCGCTCGCGGCGGCAACGACGGCGAATTTCTTCCGGCTGTTCGCCAAGGCGAGCGCGCCGCGATGAAGGTGACGATGCTGGGCTGCGGCTCTTCGATGGGCGTGCCGTCGGTCGGGCTCGGCTGGGGCGCCTGCGACCCCGGCGATCCGCGCAACCGGCGGCGCCGGGTCTCGCTGCTGGTCGAGACGCGCGGCAAGGCGATTCTCATCGACACATCGCCCGACCTGCGCGAGCAGCTCATCGAGGCCAATGTCACGCGGCTCGACGCCATCGTGATGACCCACGCGCACGCCGATCATCTGCACGGCATCGACGAGTTGCGCGGCATCAACCGGGTGATGCGCGCGCAAATCCCGCTTTACGCCAATGCCGGGACGTTGGCTGAAATCGAGCGTCGCTTCGGCTACGCGCTGCAGCCGATCCCCGAAGATGGCTTTTTCTACCGGCCGTGCCTCAAGCCGGTCATCATCGACGGTCCGTTCGCGGCGGCCGGCGTCCCGGTCGTGCCGTTCGAGCAGGATCACGGTTACAGCACCACCCTGGGGTTTCGCATCGGCGCGCTCGGCTATTCGACCGACGTCAC
>DASZLY010000175.1:0-2925 GCA_035552135.1 Allostellaceae bacterium
ATTAGGGGTTGCCGCCGCAAACACCCGCAACACGAAGGGACGCGGCGTGATGCGGCCATTGTCCCACACCGGCGTAGTCGACAGCCGCACCAGTTCCTGACCGACATAGTCGATGCCGCGATCGGTGATCGCAGTCTTCAACCGGTCGCGCTCGCTGGGCGACAATTCGCTGGCAAGGATCGGCCCGTGTCCGGGGAATCCAGGAACATCGCGGCCATAGGCGCCCTCGATCGCCACCTGGTCGAGTCGCGACAGCACTTCCTCGCGCGCCGATTTCTGACCGCACCACCAGGTCGCGATATGCGGCATCTTCAGATCTTCGCCGAGCAGACGGCGCGCCAGATTGGGCAGGAAGCCCAGCAGCGCGCGCGCCTCCAGCACGCCAGAGCCCGGCATGTTGGCGACGACGACGCCGTTCTTTCTGACGACGTCGATCAGGCCGGGCACGCCGAGCTGCGAGGAGGCATCTAACTCGAGCGGATCGAGAAAATTGGAATCGACCCGGCGCAGCAGCACGTCGAGCCGCTTCAGGCCAGCGACGGTGCGGATATGAACGCGGTCGCCGCTGACCGCGAGGTCGTCGCCCTCCACCAGCAGGAAGCCGAGATAGCGCGCCAGCGTGGCGTGTTCGAAATAGGTTTCATTGAAAATGCCGGGCGTAAGAAGCCCGATACGCGGCTCGTCGCGATCGGCGCCGGCGCGCAGGCTGTCGCGGAACGCCTCGAAGAACGGCGCGACGCGCTCTACATTCATCGACTTGTAGAGCGTGGCAAAGGCACGCGACAATACGAGCCGATTTTCCAGCGCGTAGCCCGCGCCCGATGGCGCCTGCGTACGGTCGCCGAGCACCCACCAGCGCCCATCGGGGCCGCGGCCGACATCGACGGCGTAGAGATTGAGGTAGCGGCCGCCCGGCGGTCTTATGCCGCAGACCGAACGCAGATATTCGGCGCTGCCGGCAATGGCAGCCGCGGGCACCGCGCCTTCGGCCACCAGGCGGCCCTCGCCATAGAGATCGCTCAGCACCAGTTCCAGAAGTTGCGCGCGTTGCACGATGCCGGCGGTCAATTGCTGCCATTCGGCCTCGCCGATCAACAGCGGCAGATGGCTGAGCGGCCAATCGCGGTCGGCGGTCTCGCCGGGCGCGCGATAGGTCACGCCGGCCTCGCGCAAATGGCGGTCGGCGGAGCCGAAACGGCGCTCGATGTCGGCCGGCGTCAGTTCGGCAAAAGCCTCGAAAAACCGGGTCCAGACCTCGCGCGGGGTGCCGTCCTCGGTCAGATATTCATCGGGAATGCCGGGCAGACGGGCGTAGCCGCGCGTCCATTGCGCCACCCGCCGGTTGCCCGGACGGGCCTTGCTGCCTTGATTGCCGGCCTGTCCCGCCATCCGACTCTCCGCGCCAAAACGTCATCTTCAATGCAGGAGCGGCGTCCGCAAGTCGAGGGTCAGCGGAAATTCAATTGTGCGCTCTTCGCGGGGTGGATCGATCTTGCCTGGGGTGTGGCCATGGTCCTGAAACCGGGCCAGCCGCCGCGCCTCGGCCTCGTAGGAATTGACCGGCTTGGTGTCATAGCTGCGGCCGCCGGGATGGGCGACGTGATAGACGCAGCCGCCCAGCGACCTGCCGTTCCAAATATCGATCAGATCAAATGTCAGCGGCGCATGCACCGGAATGGTCGGATGCAGCCCGGACGCCGGCTGCCAGGCCTTGAAGCGGACGGCGGCGACCGCCTCCCCGGAGCGGCCGGTTGCCGTCATCGGCATCCGCCGGCCGTTGCAGGTGACGACGTGACGGCCCTCGACAAAGCCGTCCGCCTTGACCTGCAGCCGCTCCACCGATGAATCGACATAACGAACGGTCCCGCCGGCCGAGCCTTCTTCGCCCAGCACATGCCACGGCTCGAGCGCCTGCCGCAGTTCGAGGCTCACCCCGCCATGATGCACGCGCCCGAACGCCGGAAAGCGGAATTCGAGTTGCGCCGCATACCAATCGGCTGAGAAATCGTAGCCGGATTGCCGGAGTTCGGCGAGCACGCCCAAAAAATCCTCCCAAAGGAAATGCGGCAGCATGAAACGGTCGTGCAGCGTGGTGCCCCAGCGCACGAACGAGCCCTGCTGTGGTTCGCGCCAGAGTTTTGCGATCAGCGCCCGGATCAATAGTTGCTGCGCGAGCGACATGCGCGGATCGGGCGGCATTTCCAACGCGCGGAATTCGACCAACCCGAGCCGGCCGGTGGCGCCGTCAGGCGAATAGAGCTTGTCGATGCAGATTTCGGCGCGGTGGGTGTTGCCGGTGATGTCGACCAGGATGTGGCGGAACAGCCGGTCGACCAGCCACAGCGGCGCCTTGACGCCTTGCGGCGGCACATGGGCCAGCGCGATTTCCAGTTCATAGAGCCCGTCATGCCGGGCTTCGTCGATGCGCGGCGCCTGGCTGGTCGGGCCGATGAACATCCCGGAAAACAGATAGGACAACGACGGATGTCGCTGCCAATACAGCACCAGGCTCTTCAGCAAATCCGGACGGCGCAGGAACGGTGAGTCCTGCGGCGTGCTGCCGCCGACGACGACATGATTGCCGCCGCCGGTGCCGGTGTGCCGGCCATCGACCAGGAAGCGATTGGCGCCCAGTCTTGTCTTGGCGGCGTCTTCGTAGAGACCGAAGGTGATATCGACCGCTTCGCGCCAGCTTTGCGCCGGCTGGACGTTGACCTCGATCACGCCGGGGTCCGGCGTCACCTTGATCACCTCGACGCGTGGGTCGAACGGCGGCGGATAGCCCTCGACATGCACCTGCATCTGCATCTCTTCGGCGGTCGCCTCCACCGCGCTCACCAGTTCGAGATAGTCCTCCAGCCTCTCCACCGGCGGCATGAAGGCGCACAGCACGCCGTCGCGGATCTCGATCGACATCGCGGTGCG
>DASZLY010000176.1:0-3574 GCA_035552135.1 Allostellaceae bacterium
GTGTCGGTCCACACCAGGCTGCGATAGCTCTGATAGCCGTTGGGCTTGCCCTCGAGGAACGGCGAGTTGGCGAACAGCGCGGTCGCCAGCGGCTGCAACGCCAGCCCGACGCGGAACTTCTTCACCATGTCGGCTTCGGACCGGTAGTCGAGATTGGCCTGCACGGTGCAGGTGCGCAGCATCATGTCGAGGCCCATGCGGCCTTTTTTCGGCATGTAGTCGCCCATGATGCGATAGCGGCCCTTCGGCATCCAGCCGACATCCTCGCGGCGCGATGTGGGGTCGAAGCCGAGCCCCAGCATGCCGAGCCCCAGCTCGTCGCATACCTCGCGCACCTGGCGCAGGTGCTCGTGCACCTCGTCGCAGGTTTGGTGCACGGTTTCGAGCGGCGCGCCCGACAGCTCGAACTGGCCGCCCGGCTCCAAGGTGATCGAACATCGCGCGTCGTTTTGGAGCGCGATGATGTTGTCGCCCTCGCGCACCGGCTCCCAGCCGAAGCGCAGCAAGCCTTCGAGCAGCGCCCCGATGCCGTCGCGGCCCTCATAGGGCGCGCGCCGGAGGTCGGCATGGCGGAAGACGAATTTCTCGTGCTCGGTGCCGACGCGCCACTCCGCGGGCGGTTTGTTGCCCTGCTCGTGGAATTCGACGAGCTGCCGCCGGTCGGTGATCGGCACTCCGGGCGTTTTCGACGGGGCGGACATCGAACAGCGATACTCCAAGATGCGTCACAATAGATCGGGCGAAACCGGCGATTGGCAAGTCCCGCCCGGAATGCGTTCAGCGGCGGCGGCTGGTGCGCCAATCTCCGGCGATGGCCTGAAACGCCGCCAGCGCGGCGAGTGCGGCGGTCTCCGCACGCAACACGCGCGGCCCAAGCCCGGCGCGCGCAGCAAACGGGAGATTGCCGATAGCGTCAAGCTCCCTCGGGGCGAACCCGCCCTCGGGGCCGATCAGGATCGCGGCCGGCGCGCCGGGGGGCCATCCCGCCAGAATTTCGGCGATCGGCGCGCCGCCGCCAGTCTCGTCGCAGACGATGAGGCGACGCTCGGCGGGCCAGCCGGCGAGCAGCGCCGTCAGCCCTTCCGGCGCGCGAATCTCGGGGATCGACAGCCGCTCGCTCTGCTCGGCGGCGGCGACCGCCTGAGCGAGCAGCCGCTCGCGGTTGAGCCGCTCGGGCTGGGTGCGCTCGGTCATCACCGGAACAAAAGCGCCGACGCCCAGCTCGGTTCCCTTCTCGATCATCAGATCGAGCCGCAGCCGCTTCAGCGGCGCGAAAACCAGCCACAGATCGGCTTCCCTTTCCGGGGCGCGCAGGCATTGTTCGACCGAAAGCGCCCCGCCATCGCGGCCAAGCCCACCGATCCGGCAGAGGAACTCGCCGTCGCGCGGGTTGAAGGCAGCAACCGCCGCGCCTAGCCCGAGCCGTAGCACATGGCGCAGGCGGTGCGCCTGCGCCGCATCGAGCGGCGCCGCGCCGCCCTCGGCGAGCACGCCGGGCAGATAGAGCCGGGTGGCGATGCGTGTTTCCGTCATTGCGAGGAGCCGGAGGCGACGAAGCAATCTCCCGCCACAGAGTGCCATGTCGGCGGGAGATTGCTTCGCTGCGCTCGCAATGACGGTTTCATTGGCCCAAGATTAGCGGATGAGCGACGCGATCGGCAAAAACGCGCCCGACCCCACCGACATCCACGTCGGCGACTGGGTCGACCGGCTGCTGCCGCGCTGCGTCGAGCCTTATGCGCGGCTCGCCCGGCTCGACCGGCCGATCGGCACCTGGCTGCTGCTGTTTCCCGGCTGGTGGGGCATCGCGCTCGCCGCGCGACGTTGGCCCGACCCGTGGCTGATGCTGCTTTTCGCGCTCGGTGCGATGGTCATGCGCGGCGCCGGCTGCACCCTCAACGACATCGCCGACCGCGACTATGACGGCCAGGTCGCGCGCACCCGGCTGCGGCCGATCCCGAGCGGCCGGGTCACCGTGCTTCAGGCGGCTTTCTTCATGGCGCTGCAGCTCGCGGTCGGCGCGGCGATCCTTCTGAGCCTCAACCGCGCGAGCATCCTGCTCGGGATCGCGGTGCTCGTGCTGATCGCCAGCTACCCCTACATGAAGCGGATCACCTATTGGCCGCAGCTGTTTCTCGGCCTCAACTTCAACTGGGGCGCGCTGATCGGCTGGACCGCGGTGACCGGGCGGCTCGCCTGGCCGCCGGTACTGCTCTATCTCGGCGGCATCTGCTGGACGCTCGGCTACGACACGATCTATGCCCACCAGGACAAGGAGGACGATGCCAGGATCGGCGTCAAATCCTCGGCCCTCGCCTTGGGCGAGCGGACGCGGCCCTTCCTCTTCGCGTTCTACGCCGCCGCCGTGGCACTGTGGGGGGCGGCCGGAATCACCGCTGGCCTCCACCCGGTTTTCCTCATCGGTCTGGCGCTCGCGGCCGCGCAACTCGCCTGGCAGGCGGCGCGGGTCGACACCGGCGACCCGCTCGATTGCCTCGCCAAATTCCGCTCGAACCGCTTCGTCGGCTGGCTGATGCTGGCCGCGATCGCCGCCGGCCACCTGCTCCAAGGGACCTGATTTAGAAATGCATTTGAGACCTTCCCGGGAATTTGTTTTCCACGTCATTCCGGGGCATCGCACAGCGATGAACCCGGAACCCATGCACGCGGACAGCGATAGGCGTCCATCGACGTCGCAGGAACTTCAAAGAAGACCGTGTTCATGGGTTCCGGGCTCGGCCCTACGGACCGCCCCGGAATGACGAATGTAAGTTCCAGCCAGCTTTAAGCCAGCCACCTTTAGGATGGACCCCACCGCCTTCGTACACGCCAAGACGGCGATCGGCGCGCCGCCGCTGGTGCCGGAAATCCGCCTGCACCTCGCCACCGAGGTAACGCCGCTATGGCAGGCGACCGAGACGAGCCTGTCACGTTTCGGCACGCCGCCGCCCTTTTGGGCCTTCGCCTGGGCCGGCGGCCAGGCGCTCGCACGCTATATCATCGATCATCCCGAGAGCGTCGCCGGGCGCGATGTGCTCGACCTCGCCTCGGGCTCGGGCATGGTCGCGATCGCCGCCGCCAAAGCCGGCGCGCGCCGCGTCATCGCCGCCGACATCGACCCTTTCGCCGCCGCCGCGATCACCCTCAACGCCGCGCTCAACGGCGTCTCGATCAAGATCGAGAGCCGCGATCTGCTCGACCGCGGCGCGGCGGGCTGGGCGGTCGTGACCGCGGGCGACGTCTGTTACGAGGAGCCGATGGCCTCGCGCATGATCGCGCTCTTGCGCCGCACCGCCGCGCGCGGCCGCACTGCACTGCTCGGCGACCCCGGCCGCGCCTACCTGCCGCGCGAAGGCCTCGCCGAGCTGGCGCGCTACACCGTGCCGGTGAATCGGGAGCTCGAAGACCGCGAGGCCAAGGAGGGCGTGGTCTACGCGGTGCTGGCGGGCTGACCCTTCCGATTATTGCGGTTGCGTGACACTCTCGCGAGCCCACGATCGGGACTAAGGAATGGCCGCAAAACGCACCACAATCGTCGTCACCGCGATCGGCACGACCCAGACGCTCGCCTGGG
>DASZLY010000177.1:0-7710 GCA_035552135.1 Allostellaceae bacterium
TGCCGTCATAGACCGACAATTCCAGCATCTTGGGGTCGACCATGATGAATTTGCAGCGGTCGGGCGGCATCCGGTAGAGGATCGACAGGATCATCGTGTTGATGCCGACCGACTTGCCCGAGCCGGTGGTGCCGGCGATCAAGAGATGCGGCATGCGCGCGAGGTCGGCGACCACCGCCTCGCCGCCGATATCCTTGCCGAGCGCCAGCGCGAGCCGGCCCTGATGCTTCTCGTAGGCCGGCGAATCGAGCAGCTCGCGCAGGTAGACGGTCTCGGCCTTGGTGTTGGGAAGCTCGATGCCGATGACGCTGCGCCCCGGCACCACCGCGACGCGCACCGAGATGGCGCTCATCGAGCGGGCGATGTCGTCGGCAAGGCCGATGACGCGCGACGCCTTGATGCCGGGCGCCGGCTCCAGCTCGTAGAGGGTGACGACCGGGCCGGGGCGGACCTGGACGATCTCGCCGCGCACGCCGTAATCCTCGAGCACCGCCTCGAGCAGCCGCGCATTCTTTTGCAGCGCCTCCTCGTCGATCGTCTCGGTCTTGGCGACGGGCGAGCGGACCAACAGGTCGATCGGCGGCAGGATCGGCTTGCCGTCGAGGTCGAGCACCGACTGGCGCTCCTGCTCGGCGCGCTTGCCGGTGCCGACCGAGCGCGTGCCCGGCAGCACCAGGCGCACCAGCTTGGCGCCGGCGCCGGCAGGCGGCGGCTCGGCGGCAGGCGGCGGCGCGACGGCGGCCGGACGCAGCGGCGTCACCGTCGCGGCGAAACGCGGGTCGGGGCGGCCGGCCGGCGGCGGCTCGTCGCGCGCGGCGGCAGGCTTCGCCCAGGGCAGCGGCCGTTGCGGGCCGAGCGCGCGCGGAGGCTCGGCCTCCCGGGCGGCGCGCCAGCGCTCGACGACGCGCTGGCTGAAACCGACCGCGGCGGCCGCCCCGTGTCCCGAGGCCACCGCCAGGCGCGCCGCGTTGCGGCCGGCGCCGCTGCCGACATCGCGCCAGTCGCCCCAGGACAGCCCCATGATCGACAGCAGCAGCAGCGCCATCAGCGCTGCCGCGCCCATCGCCAGCGGCAGCTCCAGCGCCGCGAGATCGACGACCGGCAGCAGGCGCAGCACCTCCCAGCCGGCAATGCCGCCGGGACCGGCCGGCAGCGGCAGCGGCGCGACGCGCAGCACCGAGCAGGCGAAGGCGCCCAGCACCAGCGCCGGCGCCACCAGCAGGAGGCGCCGTCCCATCCGCCGCAGCGGCCGCTGCAGCAAGAGGCGGAACGCCCAGCCGAGGAGGATCACCGGCACGACAAAGGCGGCGAGGCCCAGCGCCTGGATCAGCAGGTCGGCAAAATAGGCGCCGTCGCGGCCGAGGAAATTGGCGGCCGCCGTCTCGGAGGCGGTGTCGAGGGACGGATCGGCCGGGTTGTAGGTCAACAGCGTGACGGTAACGAGAAACGAGGCCAGCACCAGCGCCGCGCCCGCCCCTTCGAGCAGGCGTCGCTTGCCGGTCGCCACCAGCTCGTTCCAGCTGTCGACCTGCCGGTTGACCCGCTGGCCGAAGCCGCGGGCGAATTGCGTCGATTTGGCCATGTCGTGGTCCCCAACCACTCCCTGGTCGTCAAACTCCGGCGCCGTCCCTTCCCCCGAACGCGCGATGCCGGGCCGTATATCCCGCCGCTGCGACGCCCGACTACAACACCCGGCGCATGCGCGCGAAGGCGGTTTCGAGCGTCGCCTCGTCATGGACGACCGCGACGCGAATATACTCGCTCCCGGGGTTGACGCCAGCATTCGCCGCGCGCGCGGTATAGCCGCCGGGCAGCACGCGGATCGCCGCATCGCGCCACAGCCGCAGCGCGGCTTGCTCGCCGTCGCCGACATCGAGCCACAGGAAGAAGCCGCCGGCCGGCCGGTAGAAGCCGTAACGCCCGCCGAGCATCGTCTCGGCGAGGTCGAACTTGCGGCGATAGAGTGCCCGATTCTCGATCACATGGGTTTCGTCCCGCCACAAGGCGGTGGCCGCCCATTGCACCGGCAGCGGCACCTGGCAGCCGCCGAAGTCGCGCAGCCGCTTGAACTGGCCGACATAGCGCGGGTCGCCGGCGACAAAGCCCGAGCGCAGCCCCGCCGCGCTCGACCGCTTCGACAGCGAATGAAACACCACGACGTTGTCGAAGAGGCCGCCATTCGGCCCCGGGCCCAGCGCCCGGCAGGCTTCGAGCGCGCCGGCCGGCGGCGCCGTGTCGTAAAGCTCGGCGTAGCACTCGTCGGCGGCGAGGACGAAGTCATGCTGCCGCGCGAGGCGGATCGCCTTTTTCAGATACTCGAGATCGGCGATGGTGCCCTGCGGGTTTGACGGCGAGCAGAGATAAAAGAGCGCGCAGCGCGCCAGCGTTTCCTCGGGGATGTCGTCGAGATCGGGCAGGAACGCGTTGTCGCGCGTCGCGTCGAGAAAGACCGGCTCGGCGCCGGCCATCGTCGCCGCGCCGTTATAGACGAGGTAATACGGGTTGGGGACGAGCACGACCGGCTTGCGCCCCGCCTTCTCGCGCGGCACGACCACGGCGGAAAAGAGGTAGAGCCCCTCCTTGGTGCCGGCGAGCGTCGCGATGTGCTGGTCGATGTCGAGCGCGCCGGGCGTGAGCTTGTAGCGAAAGGCCAGCCAGTCGGCGATCGCCTGGCGCAATTCGGGCGTGCCGGCCATCGGCGGGTACTTGTTCCACTCATGCGCGTGCGCGGCGAGCGCCTCGGTCAACAGCGCCGGCGGCTGATGCTGCGGCTCGCCGACCGACATGGCGATGATCTCGTCGTTGATGCGCGGCGTGACCGGGTTCAACAGCGTGCGCAGCGCGTCGAACGGGTAATCGGTCAGCTCGTCGAGTTCGAGGTTGAGCGGCACGGGGGCACCTGAGAAGCGGCAAGGTCTTGGCGAGACTATGCGATCCATCCGCCGCTGTCATTCGCCGGCGCCCCGCTGGCCGGCGGCGGCGCCGTCTGGACTTTCGGTTGTTCACGCGTTAACTCAGCGCAACGTCCAAGATCAAGGGGAACTCGATGAAGCCGCTCGCTTTTGCGCTGATCGCCACCGCCAGCCTGTTTGGCAGCGCCGCAGCCTATGCCGACGCCGACGACGCCAAGTGGGTCGCCCAGTGCGTCCAGGACAACAAGAATGAAAAAGCCTCGATCGACGTCATCACGAAATACTGCACCTGCATGAACAACAAGATGAGCAGCAACGAAACCCAGTCGATCACGCAATGGGAAAAGACCCATGCCACCGAGCGGCAGGCCTGCGACAAGGAATCCGGCTGGCGCTAACGCGCCGCCTTGGCGGGCTTGTCGCGGATAGCCGCCAGCCCCCCGCCGGCAAGCCGGAGCGTGAGCCGAACGGAAGCGCGTTAAAACGTAAAACGCAAGTTACTTGCGTAATGAATCCGGCGGCGGTAGCGTTGGCGCATGGCTCGCTCCCCCGTGGTTTCCAACGCGCTCATGACGCTGATGCGAGATACGCATCGCCATGCCTGGACGCTGGAAGACGTTCACGCCGCGCTCGCCGAGCGCGGCGTCGTGGCGAATTTCTCGTCGGTGTTCCGCGCGGCGGAAAAGCTCGCGGCCGCGGGCGACATCCGCAAGCTGGTGCTGGAGGACGGCCGCGCCCGCTTCGAGTTGCGGGACGCGCACCACGACCACCTGCAATGCACTCGCTGCGGCGAGCTGGTTCCGCTCCCGTGCGTGCTGAGCCGCGGCGATGTCGCCGCGATCGAACGCGAAGCGGGGATCGAGATCCTCGACCATCACCTCGTGCTGAGCGGCATCTGCCGCGAGTGCCGGCCATCGGCCCCGGTGGGAGCGGCGGCGTGAACCTGTGGAATCCGAGCCACGTCAACCTGACGGTCGACCTGCTGACCGCGTTCATGCTCGGCCTCGTGCACGGCATCACGCCGGACGAGCACACCTGGCCGATCACCTTCAGCTACGCGGTCGGCGCCCACTCGACCGGGCGCGGCCTGCGCGCCGGGCTGATCTTCTCGGCGGCATTCACCGTGCAGCAGGCGTTCGCGAGCGAGCTCGCCCATCTCGGCCTCGCGCATTGGTTCACCTTCGACGCCTTCGACGGGGTGATTTACGTCGTCGTCGGCGTCGTCATGGCGGCCGGCGGGCTGTACGTGACGGGAGCGGGCAGGCTGCCGCACCTGCATCTCCCGGGGTTCGAACGACTGTCGCACGATCACTCCGGACAGCCGCGCGAGCTGAAGCCGTGGATGCCGGCGGTGCACGGCTTCATCGCCGGCTGGGGCCTCGACGCGTTCTCGGCGATTATCTACACGACGCTGGCGCCGGCGATGCCGTCGGCAGCGCTTGGCTGGCTGCCGGGGCTGCTTTTCGGTACCGGCACGCTGATCGTCCAGGCGGCGGCGGGGGCGGCGTTTGGCCTGTGGGCGGCGCAGCGCGGCCTGCCGGCGGCAGCGATCCGCACCATCGCGCTGGTCACCGCCGCGCGGACGCTGCTCTGGGGCGGCATCGCGTTCTCGCTGTTCGGAATCTTCTCGCTGGTCTTTCCCGAGGCGGCGGATGTCGCGATCGCGACGCCGCTGCGCGTGCACAACCTGGACACGCTGGGACTGCCGTTCCTGCTGGTGATGTTCACGGTGGTGGGCGTCGGCGTCACCAGCTTTGTCGGGGCCATCCGGGCTTTTCGACGCGGCGCCCTGGCCGTCCCGAGCGCGCCATGATCCGCCGCCGCGGTGCTGCGAGAGGACTTGCCGCAAGGCTCGGCCTTTTTGCGGTGCTGTTCCAGGCGGTTCTCTTCGGCTGGCACCATCACGATCCGACCTTCGCCGGCCGGCTGACCGCACCGGTGGTCGCCAACCCGATCGCGCCGCCGCAGGCCGTCGACGACGAAGACGGCTGCGACATCTGCCAGGTCCTGCACCATCTGACGGCGGCGCCGGTCGATGCCGCCGGCGCGCCGCCGCCGCTCGCCGTCGCAACGTCCATCGCGGCGCACGACACGGCTTTCGCGGTCCGTACCCGCGCCCTTTCCTTCCGCGCCCGCGCCCCTCCCCTCGCCTGACGCTGCCATCGGTTGACTGACCCGGCCGCGGGTTTCGCTCGCGGCGCAGCTGCTTGACGAGGTGAGAGATGAAAAGCCGCTTTATGGCGGGCCGGCGCGCTGTTGGCGTGCGGGCTCGCGCCGCCGGCGTGGCGATCGCCGGCTGCTGCCTGTTGCCCGCCGCCGCGTCGGCGGACGAACCGGCGGCGCAACCGGGCGCCGATCTGGTGCCGAGCGCTTCATTCGATATCGAGGTGGTCGCCAAGGCGCTCAACGAGGCGCGCATGAACATCGAGCCGCGGGTCGGCGCGTCGACCTACACGCTGTCGAACAGCGCAATCCAGGATTTGCCCGGCGGATCGAATGCGCCGATCAACGACGCGATCCTGCAAATGCCGGGGGTCGACCAGGACAACGCCGCCAATGGCGGGCTGCACGTGCGCAACGAGCACCTCAACGTGCAGTACCGCATCGACGGCGTGATCATCCCGGACGGGGTCAGCTTTTTCGGCCAGGATTTGAGCACCCGCTTTGTCGATTCGCTGCAGCTCATCACCGGCGCGCTGCCCGCGCAATACGGGCTGCGCACCGCGGGGATCGTCGACATCCAGAGCAAAAGCGGGCTGTTCCAGCCGGGCGGCTCGGTGACGCTGTCGGGCGGCAGCTACGGCACGATCAACCCGAGCATCGAATACGGCAACTCGGCGGGCGGCTATAATTTCTATTTCTCGGGCGACTATCTCGACACCGGTCACGGCATCAATAACACCACCGCCAAATACAACCCGATCCACGACCACAGCGAGCAGACGCACGATTTCGCCTATCTCGAAAAGATCATCGATCCGAACAACCGGATCAGCTTCATGGCGGGCGAGTTCAACGCGCAGTTCCAGATCCCCAACACCCCCGGCCAGCCGACCTTCGGCGGGATCGGCGCGATCAACGGCATGCCGATCTCCGCCTTCGACTCGGCCAATCTCAACGAGCACCAGACCGAGGGGGCGCAGTTCGCCGCGCTTTCGTTCCTGCACTCGGAAGGGCCGCTCGCCTACCAGGTGTCGCTGACCTCGAAATACAGCTTCCTCGACTACCACCCCGATCTGCTCGGCGACCTCGCCTTCAACGGCATCGGCGAGGCGGCGGAGCGCACGAGCTGGGCCAACAATCTCCAGGCCGAGGGCAGCTACCGGCTCAATTCCGACCACACGCTGCGCGCCGGCATCCTCGTCACCGGCGAGCACGTCACCTCCAGCACCAATGCCGCCGTGCTGGCGCAGACCGACACCGACGCGGCGGGCAACCCGATCTTCGCGACCACCACGACGAGCATCGTCGATGACACCGCGAAGACGAGCTACAGCTACAGCGCCTACGCGCAGGACGAGTGGCATGCGCTCGACACGCTGACGGTCAACCCCGGGGTGCGGTTCGACGTCGTCAACGGCTACACCACCGGGAGCCAGATCAGCCCGCGGCTCAACGCGGTGTGGCAGGCGACGCCGTCGACCGTCGTCCATGCCGGCTATGCGAGCTATTTCACCCCGCCGCCGCAGGAGCTGGTGTCGACCAGCGACATCGCGCTCTTCGCCAATACCAGCGCCGCGCCGACGGTGACGCAGAACAGCCCGATCAAGAACGAGCGCGCCCAGTATCTCGACGTCGGCGTCATCCAGGACGTGCTGCCGGGGCTCAAGGCCGGAGTCGACGTCTATTACAAATATGCGCGCAACCTGCTCGACGAGGGGCAGTTCGGCGCGCCCGTCGTGGCGACCCCGTTCAATTATCATCTCGGGATAAACCAGGGCGTCGAGCTGACCGCCAGCTACACGGCGGGGGCGTTCGACTTCTACGGCAATCTGGCGATCGCCAAGCAGAAGGCGAAAGGGATCGACTCGGCGCAGTTCAATTTCAGCCCGGACGACCTGATTTCCGCCGGCAGCAGGCTGGTCAACACCGACCACAGCCAGCTTTACACGGCCTCGGGCGGGGTCGCCTATACCTGGCTCGGGACGCGGTTCGCGCTCGACATGATCGCGGGTTCCGGCCTGCGCACCGTCAACCCCGGCGACACGACGTTCAACGGCGGCACCGTGCCGTCCTACGAGCAGGTCAACCTGACCGTCTCGCACCGGTTCGCGCAGGCGCCGGGCGGGCCGATCACGCTGCGGCTCAGCGTCGTCAACCTGCTCGACGAGGTTTATCTGCTGCGCAGCCAGACCGGCGTGGGCGTCTTCGCCAACCAGTACGGCCCGCGCCGCTCGGTGTTCGCCAGCCTCACCAAGGAGTTCTGAGCGCCGCGCGCTGGCCGGTGGACAGCGCCGGAGAGGCCGCCCATCTTTGCCGCATGGCGGACGATGCCGAGCTTCTGATCGCGGGCGGCGGGCTCAACGGGATGCTGCTCGGCATCGCCTGCGCCGATGTCGGGCTAACGGTCGCGATCGTCGATCGTCAGGACCCCGCGGCGATGACCGGCGAGCGGTTCGACGGGCGCAGCACGGCGATCGCCTATGGCTCGAAGCTGGTGCTGGAGGGGGTCGGGCTGTGGCGGCTGGTGGCCGACGACGCCGAGCCGATCCGCGAAATCCGCGTCGCCGACGACGATTCGCCGCTGTTCCTGCACTACGACCACAAGGAGCTCGGCGCAGAGGACTCCAGCGACACG
>DASZLY010000178.1:0-1969 GCA_035552135.1 Allostellaceae bacterium
TCGCTCTTCATGCTGGAGGTCTACGACCGGGTGCTGCCGAGCCGCAGCGTGCCGACCCTGATCGGCCTCGCGATCCTCGCCGGCGGCATGTACCTCTCGCAAGGCATCCTCGATCTGATCCGCGGCCGAATCCTTGGCCGCGTCGGCACCGCGCTCGATGAATCGCTCAACCGCCGGGTGTTCGACAGCATGGTGCGGCTGCCGCTGATCATGGGCTCGCGCAACGAAGGCCTGCAGCCGCTGCGCGACCTCGACGCGGTGCGCTCGTTCCTCTCCGGCCTCGGGCCGGGTGCGTTCTTCGATCTGCCGTGGCTGCCGTTCTATCTGGCGATCTGTTTCGCCTTCCATTTCGTCATCGGCCTGACCGCGCTGGGCGGCGCCTTCATCCTGGTCGGCCTCACCCTTGTCACCGAATTCATGTCGCGCGAGCCGGCGCGCGAGGCGACCGGGCTTGCGGCGCGGCGCAACGATCTGGCCGCCACCAGCCGGCGCAACGCCGAGGTGCTGGTGGCGATGGGAATGTCCGGGCGGCTGACCAACCGCTGGAGCGAGGCCAACGAAAAATACCTGGCGGGCCACCAGCGTGCCAGCGACATCGCGGGCGGGCTTGGCGCGATCTCCAAGGTGCTGCGCATGACCTTGCAATCGGCGGTGCTCGGCGTCGGCGCCTATCTGGTGATCCATCAGGAAGCCACCGCCGGCGTCATCATCGCGGGCTCGATCCTGAGCGCGCGGGCGCTGGCCCCGGTGGATCTTGCGATCGCGCACTGGAGAAGTTTTGTCGCCGCGCGGCAGAGCTGGCATCGCCTCAACACCCTGCTCGAGCAATTGCCGGTGCGCCGCGCGCAGACCGTGCTGCAGGACCCGTCGAGCCGGCTGTCGGTCGAGACCATCAGCATCGTGCCGCCGGGCGACCAGAAGATCATCGTCCAGGAAGTCACCTTCGCGCTCGAGGCCGGACAAGGGCTCGGCATCATCGGGCCGAGCGGCTCCGGCAAGTCGTCGCTGGTGCGCGCGCTGGTCGGCGTATGGCAGCCGTTCCGCGGCAAGGTCAGGCTCGACGGCGCCGCGCTTGACCAATGGTCGCCCGACGTGCTCGGCCGTCACATCGGCTATCTGCCGCAGGACGTCGAATTGTTCGCAGGCTCAGTGGCGCAGAATATCTGCCGTTTCGATCCCGAGGCGAGTTCCGACGGCATCATCGCCGCCGCCAAGGAAGCCGGCGTGCACCAGATCATCATCAAGATGCGCGACGGCTACGATACCCAGGTCGGCGAGCAGGGCGCCGCGCTGTCGGCAGGGCAGGCGCAACGCGTGGCGCTGGCGCGGGCGCTGTACGGCGATCCGTTCCTGATCGTGCTCGACGAGCCGAATTCCAATCTCGATACCGAGGGCGACGAAGCGCTGACCCGGGCGATCCGCGGCGCGCGTGAACGCGGCGCCATCGTCGTGGTGGTGGCGCACCGGCCGGTCGGGATCGAGGGGGTCGACCAGTTGCTGGTGCTGCGGGACGGCCGCGTGCAGGCGTTCGGCCCCAAGGAAACCGTGCTGGGGCAGGTGATCCAGCGGGTCGCGCCGCCGACGCCGATCAAGATCGTCAGCGAAGGCGGAGTTACCAAATCATGAGCGCCAGTGCCATCGGCAGCGAGACGAAAGGCGTGCGATCGTCGATCCGCATGCATCTGATCGTCGGGCTATCCGTAGTCGTGCTGCTGGGCGGCGGGCTCGGCGGCTGGGCCTCGACTGCCGAAATCTCCGGCGCGCTGATCGCGCCCGGATCGATCGTGGTCGAATCCAGCGTCAAGAAGGTCCAGCATCCGACCGGCGGCGTCGTCGGCGAGGTCCGCGCCCATGACGGCGACCTGGTCAAGGCCGGCGATATCGTGGTGCGGCTCGACGATACCGTCACCAAGGCCAATCTCGCGATCGTCACCAAGAACCTCAACGGCCTGCTGGCGCGCGCGGCAAG
>DASZLY010000179.1:0-3218 GCA_035552135.1 Allostellaceae bacterium
CCGGCAGCCGGTTCTGGACCGCCAAGAACATGCCGGGCTTTGCGCCGGTCGGTCCCTACATCCTGACCATGGACGAGGTCGCGGATACCGACAATCTCTGGGTCACCTGTGAAGTCAACGGAAAGCGGCGGCTGCGTTCCAACACCGGTGACTATCTCTACAAGATCGCCGACGTGCTGGAACATTTTTCGCGCTACGTCGTGTTCCAGCCCGGAGATTTGATCGCGATGGGCGCCCCCAGCGGCGTCGCGGTCGGCCAGCCCAATGCCGACGAGCTGTATCTGAAGCCCGGCGACGACATGGTGATCGCGTTCGAGGGCCTGATGTCGTTGCGCACCAGGATCGTGGCGCCGAGGTAGGTCGTTGCTCCATCCTTCGAGACGCGGCGAAGACACCGCTCCTCAGGATGAGGTTTTGTATGCGTCACCCTCATGGTGAGGAGGCGCTCTTGCGCCGTCTCGAACCATGGGCCGCGCGCACTCACGCCTCACCATCCTCCCGTTTGCGCAGCAGATCCTTGGCGAGATCGGTGAGCGCCGGCCGCGGCAGAGCGGTGAACGGCAGCGGGCGGGTGACGTCGATGGCGGCGAGGCCCAGCCGTGCGGTGAGCAGTCCGTTGAGAATGCCTTCGCCGAGCCGTTCCGACAGTTTGGCGGCGATGCCGTGGCCGAGCATTTGCTGGATCATGCTGTCGCTGGCCGCCATGCCGCCGGTAACCGCGAGATGGGCGATGACATGGCGCAACAGCCGGATCATGCCGAGCGTGCCCGGACGTCCGCCATAAAGCCGCGCCAGTTGCCGGATCATGCGCAAGGAGGCCACGAACACGAACAGCACGTCGATCAGCGCGCGCGGGCTGACCGCGGTGACGATCGAGACGCGCTGCGCGGCGGAGGAAACCAGCCGGCGGGCTTCCTGGTCGAGCGGTGTCATCAGTTCGCGCTCGGCGAGCTTGATCATGTCGGCGCCGTCGATGATGTCGTCGGCATGGCTTTGCAGCGCAGCGCGGGCGCGGGCCAGTTGCGGGTTCTGATGCGCGATTTTCAAAAGCTCCTGCACGATGGTGCGGCTGGCGGCGCGATCGTCGCTGGCCAGAACCTCGGTGGCGCGCAGATGCAGCTTTTCGATCGTCGCCAGCCGCGCGAGCGCAAACGCCTCGCGGGCGATGATGACGGCCAGCGCCAGCGCTGCGACGATGGCGCAGGCGAGGCCGACAAACCCGAGCTCTTCATTGCGCGCGAAAAGGTCCTCGATCAGATGCGTGACGCTGAGGCCGACGCCGAGCAACACCAGGCCGCCGAGCGCGGTCCAGAACAGCGCGCCCCAGCGAAAGCCGCGCCGAACGGGGAGCAGCGGGGCGTCGACCGGTACCGGAAGCAGGGCCGTATCGGGCTCCGGTGTCACCCGAATTGCACCGCGCGACAGCCGGCCATGCTCATCCGGATCCATCACGACCACGCCGGGGTCGTCGAGCTTGAAGGTCTGGGGGCGCCGATGAGGCGATCGCTCGCTCATTGCAGTTTGTCTCCGATCAGGAACTGGAGGGCGCGGTCAAGGCGGATGTGAGGCAGCATCGGGCCATCCGCCTCCTGGGAAGCGAGTTGCGGCGGCCGAAAGCGCAGGAAGCGGAAATCGGTCTTTTCTGGCGAGGCGCTGGAGAGGCCACGAAATGCGTCATCGCCGCCGAACAGCTCTTCGGGGTCGGCGGGCAGGTCGCCCGGAAAGGTCGCCACTTCGGTATTGCCGTCGAATGTCTCGCCGCCATTGCTCTCGTTGGCCGCGGGTGTGCCGAGGATCGAAGGCAGCTTGTCGCGGCCGCGCTGCATCTGGGCTTCGCGGGTGGCGCGCACCGCGGCCAGCGCCACCACGTCGATCGTAGCGCCGGCATATTCGGCGCGCTCGGCGGCTTTTGCCACGGTCCGCCGCAGGATTGCCTCGAGCCGATCATGGCTCGACTGATGCAGATGATCGGCCTTGGTGGCGGCGAACAAAATGCGGTCGATCCGAGGCCGAAAGAGATTGCTGAGCAGCGTGCTGCGGCCGGTCCGGAAGCAATCGAGGATCCCCGCCAGCGCGGCTTCGAGATCGCGCAGCGCCTCGGGGCCAGCGTTGAACGCCGCGAGCGCGTCGACCAGCACGATCTGGCGGTCGAGCCGCGAGAAATGATCGCGAAAGAACGGCCGCACCACCACGTCCTTGTAGGCCTCGTAACGCCGCACCATCATCGCCCACAGCGATCCGTCGGGCGCGGTACTTTCCGCCGGCAGGTCGAGCGGCGCGAACGTCAGCGCCGGCGAGCCCGCGAGATTGCCCGGCATCAGGAAACGGCCGGGTGGCAACAGGCTCATGGCAAAGCGCTCGTCACGGCAGGCGCGCAAGTAATCGGTGAACAGCCGTGCCGATGCCAGCGCCGCCTGCTCGTCCTCACGCGCCTCGGGCTTCAGCGTCGCGAGTTGCGCGTGCCATGGTGCGGCGAGCGGTGCACGCGGGCCTTGCCGCGACAGCGCAAGGCTTTCGGTGGACCATTGCTCGTAGGTTTTGGTCAGCAGCGGCAGATCGAGCAGCCATTCGCCGGGATAGTCGACGATGTCGAGCGTCAGCGTCCGGTCGGCGCCGTTGTGCCGCTGATAATCGATCACCAGCCGCAGCTCGCTGATATCGACGGTCGAGTTCGGCCAGCGGCGGTCCTCGATCAGGGTGCGGACGTGGTTCTCGTAATCGAACCGCGGCACCGCGTCGTCGGGCTGCGGCTCGAGCCGGGCGCGGGCGATGCGCCCGGTCGCGAAAGGCTCGAACACCGGAAAACGGCCGCCGCGGGTCAGGCCATGGATCAGCGCGGTGATGAACACGGTCTTGCCGGCCCGTGACAATCCGGTGACGCCAAGCCGCACCGTCGGGTTGAAGAAGTGATCGCCATAGTCCCATAGCGCCCGCGCCGATTGGCGCGCTTCCTCGACAATATCGGAAAAACTCGGGGGCATCAGGGTTTCGAAAAGCTTCATACAAAGAGGGGTGATGACGTGGCAAACTGACGAAAAGTGGCGATTGACGGGCCAAAATCAAGCTTCATACTTCGGACGCGATTGGGGTCGAGGGGTTTTTAGGGTTCGTTGACCTCTCGGGCGGTATCATTACATCGTCTGATAATGGAGTTATCAGGACTGGCATGACGATCTTCAAACTGAAGCAACTCGCTTCGAGCTCCGTTCACGCGGCGG
>DASZLY010000180.1:0-17694 GCA_035552135.1 Allostellaceae bacterium
CGGCATTCTCGAACGGCGGCCCGGCCGGCTCCAGCGCGACGATCGCCTTGACGCGGTCGGGCCGGGCGTCGCCGAGCAGCCAGCCGAACGTGCCGGCCTGCGAATGGGTCATCAGCACCGCCGGCCCGATCTTGTCGAGCAACGCCGTGCCGGCGGCGAGCATCAGCCGCTGCGTCTCGACTTGGTCAGCGAGATAAGGCACCTGCGTCGCATAGAAGGCATCGAAGGCCGGGTCGCCGCGCTTGCCGCTGCCCGGCCATTGCGTGTGCCGCGTTGCCTGCGGCCAATGCGGATCGGCCGCCGAGGCGGTGAACAGCCACTCCTGGAACGCGGCGGCAAAGCTTGCCAGTTCGCCGTCGATCCCGGGCTGCCAGGCCGAGCGGCCGCGCGCCGGCTGATCGACGAGATAGACCGTGTAGCCCTCGGCGGCGAAATGCTCGGCCCAGCCGGGGCGGCCGTCGGGCGTGCCGAGCCAGTTGGTCGCGGTCTGCCCCATGCCGTGAAACATCACCAGCGGGTAGGGCCGGCGCGGCTCGCGCGGGCTCAGCCGCTCGACATACATCTGGCCGTGCATCACTGCCTTGTCCGGCGGGCCGATATATTCGCCGCCGACATAGGAGAACTCGCGCCGGGCGATCGCACTCTCGTTCATCCCGCTCATCCCATTATTGACTTGCGCGTATTGACTTACGAGCCGGGCGGGTGCACCGATCGTGCAATTGTTCCTGGGAGGCGATCATGGCGTCACCGAAAAAGCTTTCGCATCTCGTGCTGCAGACCAACCGGCGCGAGCAGATGATCGAATGGTACTGCAAGGTGCTTGGCGCCGAACTGCTGTACCAGAACAAGTTCATCGCCTTCATCAGCTATGACGACGAGCATCACCGCGTCGCGTTTCTCGATCCCGGCCCGCTCGCCGACAAGACCGCCGCCGAAGGCAAGACCGCGCGCGCCGGCGGTGAAGTGGGCCTGCACCATGTCGCCTTCACCTTCGATCCGCTCGACCTCGCCGACCATTACGAGGGGCTGAAGGCGCAGGGCATCGCGCCGCATCGCTGCGTCAATCATGGCATGACGACGTCGATGTACTACTACGACCCCGACCGCAACCAGGTCGAGCTGCTGTTCGACAATTTCTACACGGCGCGCGAGGGGCGCGACTACATGACGAGCCGCTCGGAAAGCGACAAGAACCCGGTCGGCACAGATTTCGACCCCGACGAGATGGTCGTCCGCATCCGCCAGGGTCTCGATCTGACCGAGCTGACCAAGATCAACGCCTAGCTGTTTCGCGTCGCCCCGGCGAAGGCCGGGGCCCGCCCTTCAGCTCTCCGAGACGCGGATCGGTGGATCCCGGTTCTTCGCCGGGACGACGTTCGGATCAACCGACCAGGTGGCACGACACGCCGTGGCCGGGCGCAATCTCCTTCAGCACCGGCACCTCGACCTTGCAGCGCGCCATCACATAGGGACAGCGCGTGTGGAAGGTGCAGCCGGGCGGCGGGTTGATCGGGCTCGGCACGTCGCCCTGCAGCAGCCGCTTCTCGCGGCGCAATTTCGGGTTCGGCACCGGCACCGCCGAGAGCAGCGCTTCGGTGTAGGGGTGCTTGGGCTGGGTGAAAAGCGTCTTCTTGTCGGCGTACTCGACGATGCGGCCGAGATACATCACCGCGATGCGGTGGCTGATATGCTCGACGACCGCGAGATCGTGCGCGATGAAGAGGTAGCTGAGCCGCTTTTCGCGCTGCAGGTCCATCATCAGGTTGATGACCTGCGCCTGGATCGACACGTCGAGCGCCGAGACCGGCTCGTCGGCGACGATGAGCCGCGGGTTCAGCGCCAGCGCGCGGGCGATCGAGATGCGCTGGCGCTGGCCGCCGGAGAATTCGTGCGGAAAGGCGCGCATCTGGCTGCGCCTGAGTCCGACCTGGTCGAAAATCTCGGCGGTGAGGGCCTCCTTTTCCTTGCCGTGCGCAAGCCCGTGCACCGAGAGCGGCTCGCCGACGATGTCACCCGCCGACATTCGCGGGTTCAGCGATGAGAACGGGTCCTGGAAGATCATCTGCATCTGCCGGCGATAGGGCCGCATCGCCGACTTGCCGAGCCGCGTGACGTCGTGCCCATCGAGCCGGATCGAGCCGGCGGTCGGCTCGATGAGCCGCAGCACGGTGCGCGCCACGGTCGACTTGCCGCAGCCCGACTCGCCGACGAGGCCCAAGGTTTCGCCCTCGCCGATCGAGAAGCTGACGCCGTCGACCGCGTAGACCTGGCCGACAGTGCGGCGCAGCAGCCCCCTCTTGACCGGGAAGTGCTTCTTGAGCTCGACGATTTCGAGCACCTTGCCACGCGCGGCGGGCTCGGGCGCGGCGCGTTCCGTCGCGAGCGCGGGGCTAGCCATAGAGCCGCTCCGAATGCCAGCACGCCACCCAATGGCCGGGCCGCTTCTCCTCGTAGCTCGGCGCCGCCACGCGGCAGCGCTCGTCGGCATAGGTGCAGCGCGGGGCGAAGGCGCAGCCGGGCGGCAGGTTGGTCAACGCCGGCACCATGCCCGGAATTTCCTGGAGCCTGCCGTTCGCCGCCGGCAGGTCGCCGCCGATCACCGCGAGTTGCGGGATCGAGGCCATCAGCCCGTGCGTGTAGGGGTGCAGCGGCGCGCCGAACAGCTCCTCGACCTCGGCCTCCTCGACCTTCTTGCCGGCGTACATGACGATGACCCGCTGCGCCGTCTCGGCGACCACCGCGAGGTCGTGGGTGATGAGGATCACCGCGGTGCCGAGCGTCTTCTGCAGGTCAAGGATCAAATCGAGTATCTGCGCCTGGATCGTCACGTCGAGCGCGGTGGTCGGCTCATCGGCAAGCAGCACGCGCGGGTTGCAGGCGAGGGCCATCGCAATCATCGCGCGCTGGCGCATGCCGCCCGAGAGCTGGTGCGGGTATTCCTTGGCGCGCTGCGCCGGCTCGGGGATCTTGACGAGGCGCAGCATGTCGACCGCCTTCTTGAGCGCGTCGGCCTTCGACATGTCCTGGTGCAGGCGAACCGTCTCGGCGATCTGCTTGCCGATCGTCATCACCGGGTTGAGCGACGTCATCGGCTCCTGGAAGATCATCGAGATGTCGTTGCCGCGCACGTCGCGCATCTCGGCTTCGGTGAGCTGCACCAGATCGCGCCCGCCCAATTTGACCGAGCCGCCGATGATGCGGCCCGGCGGGGTGGGCACCAGCCGCATCAGCGACAGCGAGGTCATCGTCTTGCCGCAGCCCGACTCGCCGACGATCGCCAGCGTCTCGCCGGAATGAACCTTGAAGCTCACATCGTCGACGGCCCTGACGACGCCGAGCCGGGTGAAGAGGTAGGTCTGCAATCCCTCGACGTCGAGCACCACCTCGGCATTGCCGTGCGGGCTCGGGCGGGGAATGGCCGCTTCAGTGCGCGGAAGAACGGTCGCCAAGCGGTACTACTCCAACAACATAAGGTGCTTCGGGTGCTTCGGGAACCAGCCGGTCAGCTGCGCTGACGCGGGTCGAGCAGGTCGCGCAGCGCGTCGCCCAAAAGGTTGGTGCCGAACACGACAAAGCTGATCGCCATGCCGGGAAAGATCACCAGCCACGGCGCGGTGCGCACGTATTCCGCCGCCGATTCCGACAGCATCCGGCCCCAGGACGGATGCGGTTCCGGCACGCCGAGGCCGAGGAACGACAGCGAACTCTCGGTGAGGATCGTCGAGCCCAACTGCGCGGTCGCGAGGACGATCAGCGGAGCCAGCGTGTTGGGCAGCACATGGCGCAGCGCGATACGCCTTTCGCTCATGCCGATCGCCTTTGCCGCCTCGACAAAGGGCTGCTCGCGCAGCGACAGCGTGTTGGCGCGGATGACGCGCGCGACATAGGGCACCAGCGGGATCGCGATCGCCAGGATCGTATTGTGCAGCGACGGCCCGAGCGCCGCCGCCATGATAATCGCCATCACCAGCAACGGCAGCGACTGCATCATCTCGAGGAAGCGCTGGGTGATGAGGTCGAACCAGCCGAGCAGATAGCCCGACAACAGGCCGAGCGTGACGCCGATCCCCGAGCCGAGCAGCATCGACCCCATGCTCACCGCCAGCGAAATCCGCGCGCCATAAATGATGCGGCTATAGACATCGCGGCCCATGAAGTCGCAGCCGAGCCAATGCGTCGCGCTGGGCTTGGCGAGCGAGGCCGCAGCATTGGTGCTCAACGGATCGTAGACCGTGATGAACGGCGCAAAGATCGCGGCGAAGATGAAGATCGCCATGATCACCCCGCCGATGGCGCCCAGCGGATAGCGGCGGATGAAAAAGCGCACCGCGCCCCAGCGGCCGCGCACATTGGCGCCGGCGGCGCTCAGTTCGGCATTGAAGTCGAGCGTGCTCACCCGCGCCTCCCGCTTGCCGCTAACTACCGTACCGGATGCGCGGGTCGACCGCGGCATAAAGCATATCGACGGCAAAATTGATCGTCACCACGACGATCGCGATGAACATCACGAGGTTCTGCACCATCGGGTAGTCGCGCCAGCGGATCGCCTCGACGAGGAAGCGCGCGACCCCGGGGATGTTGAACACGGTCTCGGTGACGATGAGACCGCCGAGGAGAAAAGCGGCCTCGATGCCGATCACCGTGATCACCGGCAGCAGGGCATTGCGCAGCGCGTGGCGGTAGTTGATCGCCACCTCCGGCGCGCCTTTCGAGCGGGCGGTGCGGATATAGTCCTGGCGCAGCACTTCGAGCATCGACGAGCGCGTCAGCCGCATCATCAGCGCCGAGCTGCGAAAGCCGACGGCCGCCGCCGGCACGCTGTACATCAGGATCGCGTCCCAGAAGCCCTTCGGCTGGTCGTTATAGATCGGGATCGTACCGAAATAGGCGACGAAGCCCATCAGGATCAACAGGCCGAGCCAGAACGCGGGCATCGACAGGCCGGACAGACTTATCACGCGCAGAAAGTAATCGAGCTTGGTGTTCTGCTTGACCGCGCTCACCACGCCGAGCGGCACGCCGATCAGCACCGAGAAGGTGAGGGCGATGCCGGCCAGCCGGGCGGTGATCGGGATGCGCGGCAGGATCTCCTCCAGTGCCGGCTTTTCGGTCTGATAGGAATAACCGAGATCGCCATGCAGCAAGCCGCCGATCCAGTCGGCGTATTGCAGCGGGATCGGCTTGTCGAGACCGAGATCGTGCTCGATCTTCTTCTTGTCGGCGGGATCGACATAGCCGCCCGCGTCGAACAGGATATCGGCGATGTTGCCCGGCGTCAGACGCAACAGGATGAAGATCAGCACCGAAATGCCGAACAGCGTCAGCAGCATCAGGCCGAAACGGCGAACCAGATAGGCCCCCAACCCTTGCCTCCCCTCGCGTTCTCCCTGCGCGAGCGACACGCTAGCAGAGAAGCGGAAGCCGGTCGAATCGCTACTGGCGGCGGCCCGGCAGGTTTCGCTCACACTATCGTGCGGACGCGATGAGCGAAGACCCCGACGCCGCGGCGCGCGCCCGCTTCGCCGCGCTCGACGCGGCGCTGGACGGGTTGCGGGCGCAATACGATGTGCTGATGAACAGCTTCAAGTTCGACGCGGCGAAGGCGGTCGCGGCGCGCATCGACGCCGCCGAGCGCGAACGCGCGGCGCTTGCCGCCACCCTACCGGCGCCGCCCGCCGAACCGCCGCCGGCGCCATTCAGGGTGATGCGGCGGCGCCGGCGCTAAGCCTTCAGCGCTGCCAGCTCGCGCCGCAGGGCACGCATCTCCTCGAAGCGGGCCGTCGCGTCGCGCAGGAAGGCGACGACACCAATCAGCCGGCCGCCGGCATCGCGCCGCGGCAGGATGGTGAACTCGATCGACAGCTGGCGCCCGTCCTTGTGCAGCGCCGGCACCGCCAGGAGTGCGCCGTGGGCATAGCGGCTCGGCGCGCCGCCCATGACCTTGCCGTAGCCTTCCCAGTGCCGGGGACGCAGCCGCTCGGGGATGACGAGATCGAGCCGGGCGCCAAGCGCCTCGCTTTCGTCAAAGCCGAAAATCCGTGTCGCCGCGGCGTTCCAGAACCGGATCTCGCCGTCCGCATCGGCATAGACGATCGCGTCGGGGCATTCGGCCGCGAGCTGCGCGAGGAAATCGCGCGTAATGTCTTCGCTCATAAGGCCACTCCCAGCATGTCGATCAGCCCGAACGCGGCACCGCTGGCGACGAGCAGCGGCAGCGGATGCAGCTTCGGCCAATAGACCAACGCCGCGGTCGTGACGCCGGCGGCAATCCACACCGCCGCACCGGCGGGCGACGCGCGCAGCACCGCGATCCCGCCCGAGAGGAAGAGCCCGGCAGCGATCGGCGCCATGCCCCGCTCCACCGCCTGGTGCCAAAGCGAGCCGCGCCAGCGGCCCCACATTTTCGCCGCGGCGAACAGCAGCAGCGCCGCCGGGCCGTAGAACGACACAGTCGCGACGACCGCGCCCGCGAGCCCCGCCAGCTTCCAGCCGATGAGCGCGGTCAGCATCGATCCCGGACCCGGCGCGGCGCGCGACAATGCGAAGAGGTCGGCGAACTCACGCTCGCTCGTCCAGTGCCGCACCACGACCGATTGATGTGCGATGTCGGCGATCACCGAATTGCTTCCGCCGAATGACAGCAGCGACAAGGGTGCGAAAACCGCGAAGAGGGTCAGCAGCGTGCCGGCCGGGGTGTCGCGCATCCTAAGCCTCCTTGAGCTGCCGCTTCGCCCGCGACCAGGCGATGGCGATGCTCGCCGGGGCCAGCACCGGCAGCACAAACAGCATCGGCCAGCCGAGAATGCCGACGCACAGCACGGTGATCGCCGCAATCGCGACCGACAGCCGGTCGGCCGCACCCCGGGCGACCGCGCCGATGCCGGTCGAGAAGGTGAGCCCGACGACCGCAGCGGCGATGCCGTCGAGCACTGCATGTACCGGGCGGTAGTCGCCGACCCGGCTGTAGATGCCGCCGACCGCGAGGATGATGACGAAGGGCCCGAGCAGAAAGGCGAAGGGTGCGGCGAGCGCCCCCGCGCCGCCTTTCAGCCGGCGGCCGACCAGCACCGACAGCTTGACCCCGTTCGCGCCCGGCAGACTCTGACCGATCGCCATTTCGACGAGAAACTGCTTGTCGCCGATCCAGCCGCGGCGCTGCACCATGTCGCGGTAGATCCAGCCTGCCGAGCTGCCGCCGAAGCTGATGCAGCCGAGCCGCAGGAACGCGCAGAAGATCGCCGCCAACCTGACTTCCGCGACCGCGGTGCGCGCGTCCTCGTCCACTGCTTCGCTCACCGCCCCTCCGAACCTCGCGCAGGGCATAGTAGAACGCCGCGGCCGGGCATGCGCCGGGGATTGGCAAGGGGCGGCGATTTTTCCGCGCCACCGCCGCGCAAATCCACGGGCCCAATCCCCTACCGCGCGAATAGACGATTTAGTAACCTCCACCCGCGGGAGAGGCGATGGCGGATCTATCGATTGCCGAGGAACGGCTCGACGCCGCGGAACCGCGCCGGTCGCCTTGGTTTTCCGCGCCGTTCCGCGCTTTCGCCACGGCGCTTGCGACCGAAGGCGAGCGCGGCATCCTGTGGCTGCCGGTATGCTTCGGCAGCGGCATCGCGCTCTATTTCGCGCTGACCGTCGAGCCGCCGCTATGGCTCGGGCCGGCGATGGCGCTCGTCGCCGGCGCCGGGGCAATCGCGCTGCGCCGCCGGTCGGGCTGGCAGGGAGTCGCGCAGGCGCTTTTCTGCCTCGCGATTGCCGCCGCCGGGTTTGCGCTGATCGGTGCGACGGCGCGCCAGCGCGCCGCGCCGATGCTCGAACGCCGGCTCGGGCCGGTGGCGCTGACCGGCCGGGTCATCGACATCGACACCATGGCGCGCGGCTGGCGCATCATTGTCGCGCCCGACAGCCTTCCAGGGATCGACGCGGCGCGACAGCCGCGCCGCGTGCGCATCCACATCACCGCCGCGAGCGATCTGCTGAGCCCGGGCGACCGGGTCGCGCTCAAGGCGATGCTTTATCCGGTGCCGGGCCAGACGCTGCCCGGCGCGCACGATCTGCAGCGCGAGCTCTATTTCGCGCAGATCGGCGGCGTCGGCTATAGCTATGGCGGCGCGCACCGGTTGGCCGCTGCGGAGGGCACGGCCGCAAGCGGCGGCTGGCGGCAGTCGCTGCTGGCCTTGCGCACCGAGGTGACTCGGCGGATCACCGCGGTGCTGCCCGGCTCGACCGGCGGCGTCGCGGCGGCGCTCATCGCCGGCAAGCGCGGCGCGATCGACGAAAGCGTCACCGATGCGTTCCGCAATTCCGGCCTGTCGCATCTCTTGGCGATCGCCGGGCTGCATCTCGGGCTGGTCGGCGCCTTCGTGTTTTTCGCGGTACGCGGCTGCCTGGCGCTGATCCCGCCGGTGGCGCTGCGCTACCCGATCAAGAAGATCGCCGCCGGCGCGGCGCTCGTTGTGCTCACCTGCTATCTGATGCTGTCCGGCGCGGCGATCCCGACCGAGCGCGCGTTCGTGATGAACGGCATCGTCTTCGCCGCGATCCTCATCGACCGGCTGCGCATCTCGATGCGCATCTGCGCGGTCGCCGCCGCGGTGGTGCTGCTGCTGCAGCCGGAGAGCCTGATCGGCGTCAGCTTTCAGATGTCGTTCGGCGCGGTGGCCGCGCTGATCGCAGTTTATGAGAGCTGGGGCGCGCAGCTCGGCCGGCTGTTGCGGCGCGGCTCGTTCATTCGACGGGCGCTGGGTTATTGCGCCGGCGTCGCGGTGACGACGATCGTCGTGACGCTCGGCACCGAGCCTTTCCAGATCTACCACTTCCACAAGCTCGTGCTTTATTCGCCGCTCGCCAATGTGATCGCGGTGCCGCTCTCGGCGCTGTGGACGCTGCCCTGGGGCGTCGTGTCCTGCCTCTTGATGCCGTTCGGGCTCGAACGACTGGCGCTCATTCCGATGGGTTGGGGCATCGACGCGACGATCTGGGTCGGGCTGCATGTCGCGTCGCTGCCGGGCGATGTCTGGGCGATGCCGCGCCTGCCGATGGCCGGGCTGGTGGTGGTCGCGTTCGGCGGGCTGTGGCTCTGCCTGTGGCAGGGCAAATGGCGGCGCTGGGGTGTCGCCGGCATCGTCGCCGGCATGGCGACGATCTTCCTCGATCGGCCGCCCGATATTGTGATCGCCGATTTCGCCCGCTTTGTCGCCGCGCGCGCCCCGGCCGGCAACTACTACGTCCTCGGCGGTAATGACGAGCGCGTCGCCAAGAGCCTTTTCGCCGAGGAAACCGGGAGCGCGCTCCTGCCCTGGCCCGAGCCCGGCACACCAGCCGACGGGCTGTCCTGCGACGCCGATTCCTGCCGCTACGCGGCGCGCGGCAAGACAGCGCTGATCGTGCTGACCGAGAAGGGCCTGCCGCCGGGCTGCGACGCGGCCGATGCGATCGTCAGCCGCGTGCCGGCCGGTTTCGCGTGCCGCAAGCAGATTACCGTCGTCGACCGGATCGACAACTGGCGGCGCGGCGCGGTCGCGCTATGGCTCAACCCCGGCGGTATCACCGTCAGCGGCGCCAACGACAGCCGCGGCGACCGGCCGTGGGTGCCGCACCCGCTGTCGCGGGCCAAGCGGGCAAAGGCAGGTGACGGTGCGGTTTCGCCGCAGGCGGCGGAAAATCCGAAACCGGCGGAAATTAAATGGTAGCCTCGGCTTGTAAGGATAATTTAAGCAAACCGGCCGTGGGCGAAGACGACATACTCCAGTTCGTTCGAGGTCACTTGCCTTCCACCTGGACGCTGGAACTCCTGCTGTTGCTTCAGCGTGAGAGGCAGGCCGCCTGGACCTGCGAGGCGCTGGTGCGCGAATTGCGCGCGACGCTGGGGCTCGTCACGCAGAATTTGGGCGTGCTGACCAATGCCGGGCTGGTGGCCGAGACCGATGACGGACGCTATGCCTACCGTCCGCAATCGGACGAATTAGCCGCTCTGGTCGACGGGCTGGAAGAGCTGTACGCGCGCAAGCCGGTGACTGTCCTGAGAACGATCTTGACGACACCGAACGAGAAGATTCGTCTGTTCGCCGATGCCTTCTTGTTTAAGAAACCGGGTGAGCGATGAGTTTCGAAGCCATCGTCTACCTGCTCTGCTTCATCGCCAGCACGCTCTGCGCTTACCTGCTCGTCGCGGGATACCTTCGCGGGCGAGCGCGGCTGCTTCTATGGAGTGCGAGCTGCTTCTGTTTACTCGCGTTCAACAATCTACTGGTCTTCGTCGATCTCGTTCTGCTGCCGAGCATCGATCTTACGATGCTGCGGTCGCTGACGTCTCTGACGGCGGTTGCCGTCCTCATCTACGGCTTCATCTGGGAAATCGACTAGCGAGCTGCGGTGATGATCGACTTCCTTTTCGGGCTGATTACGGCGGGCTACCTCGTCATTGGCCTGTTCTTCGCAAAATTCTGGCGGCGCACCCGCGATCCGTTATTCCTTGGTTTCTGCGCAGCCTTCTGGCTGCTTGCGCTCAACCAGCTACTCGCGCTGTTCGACCTGTCGCGCGAGGAACGGGGCTGGAGTTTTTTGCTGCGGCTGCTAGCGTTCAGCCTGCTGGCGGTGGCGATCGTCTACAAGAACACAGCGGCGCGGCACGATGCCGGCTCGTTTAACCGGCCTGATTGAGCTTCAGCCCTGGGGTCGGCCAGTCGACCGCGACGAGCTTGCCGGTCCATGACAGGGTGATAAATGCGGTCTTCATGTCTGCGCCGCCGAAGCAGATATTGGTCGTCATCGGGTCGGGCATCGGGGTGTGCTCGACATGGCGGCCGTCGGGCGAGATCACGGTGATGCCGCCATTGATGAGCGTCGCCACCGCGATGCGGCCGTCCGCCTGCACCGCCAGCGAATCGAAGCGCTGATAGCCGCCCATTCCGGCGACGATGCGGCCGCCATGCGGCGACGGCCACGGGTCTTTCTTGACGATGCCCGGCTCGACGATGTCGAACGCCCAGAGCCGCGCCGCCTCGGTCTCGGCGACGTAGAGGGTCTTGCCGTCGGGCGACAGGCCGATGCCGTTGGGCGTCACCAGCGGGTGGGCGACCTCGACGATCTTCGAACCGTCGCGCTTGGCGTAGTAGACGCCGCCGACATCCATGTCGCGCGTCCGGCGCTTGCCGAGATCGGTGAAGTAGATGCCGCCATGCGCGTCGCAGACGAGATCGTTCGGCCCGCGCAGCTGATGGCCGCCGCAGTCGCGGTACAGCATTTCGACCGCGCCGGTCGCGAGATCGACGCGTTCGAGCCGGCCGGTGACGTAATCCTTGGCCTGGGTCAGCGGGCGGCGGCGGCCCTGGTCGTCGACCGCCCATTCGAACCCGCCATTGTTGACGACATAGGCCTTGCCGTCCAGCCCGATCGCGGCGCCGTTAGGGCCGCCGCCCGGCCGCGCCATGATGCTCTTGCTGCCGTCGGGTGCCACCCGGGTCAGCGCGCCGGCGGCGATCTCGACCAGGATCACCGAGCCATCGGCACAGGCGACCGGCCCTTCCGGGAATTGCAGCCCGGTCGTTACAGTGCGGATGTCCATCAGCGGAGAGCTTAGCCGGCGGCGGCGGGCGCCATCTGCGCCCAGTACCACTCGTAGAAGCCGCGATCGAGCGAGCCCGCGGGAGTTCCGGCGAGCTTGTCGCCCTCGACGCGGAGCGCCTCCTCGATGCGCGCCTCGTCGCCTGCCGCGGCGTTGTGGCCCGGCTTGGCGACGCGGATGAGCTCGAAATCGCTGTGCCCGGCATAGCGCGGGATTAGCCGCACCAGCGCCGCGTCGCCATTGCGGCTCAAGAGCCTGCTCAGCGGGCCGAATTCGCTCGCGGTCTCGTGCCCGCCGGGGAAGACGAGATCGTCGGACGACCACAGGAAATGGCGCAGATGCTTCCAGTTCCAGGTGGTCGCGAAGCGCTTGCGGGCGATGACCGTGCTGTCGCCGAGATCGGGGACGCCGGCGAGATCGATCGCCTTCCCGTCGGGCGGGCTGGGCGCGGCGACCGACGGGTCGATAAAGATGAGGCCGTTGACGATCCGCATCGCATAGCGCGGCAGCCGGAAACGCGAGCGGTCTTCTTCGTCGGGGCGCAGCATCGGGTCGGTGAGCCGCCCGTCGATCGCATAGTCCCAGCCGTGATAGCGGCAGAACAGGTGGTCGCCGTGCCCGTCTTCCTCCTCGCAGATGCGGTAGCCGGCATGCAGACAGGCGTTGCGCATCGCATGGATCTTGTCCGACGCCTCGCGCGCGATGACCACCGAGCGGCCGCCGATATCGACGCGGAAGTAATCGCCGTCGGACGACAGCCGGCTCGCATGATCGGCCGCCAGCCACGGCTTGACGAAGAGGTTGGTCAGCTCGGCGGCGAAGACCTCATAGGTCTCGAACAGCTCTTCCGAAGGGGCGACCGCCCCGCCTGCCGCAAGCTGCTCGCCGATCGCCGTGATCTGTTCGGGTAGTTCCATGGCCCCCTTCCACCGCCACGTTGCAACCCTACCGCTATAGCGGCGATTGGCCCCGGTGCCTATGATAAAGATCGCCGGGCTGTCCTGCTCCAAAGCGGGCCGTAAGAGGGGCGATCATGGCGCGGATCAAGGGAGTGGCACCGTACTTCCTCGTCGCCGATGTGACCAAGGCGGCCGAGTTCTATCGCGACCGGCTCGGCTTTCGCATCATCGGCTATTTCTTCGAGGAACCGCCGGTCTTCGCGATGGTCGGGCGCGACGAGCAGACCATCATGCTGTCGTTGATGGACGACGGGCACCGCGGAGGCTCCAACCGGGTGTTCAAGAGCGAGGCGATCGACGCCTATTTGTGGACCGATGACGTCGATGGCCTCTACAGGGCGTTCCAGGCCGCCGGTGCCGACATCGCGATGCCACCGACGCTGCGCATCTACGGCATGAAGGAACTCGAGGTGCGCGACCTCGACGGCTACATCCTGTGCTTTGGCGAGGACGTGCCGTCGAGCGCGGCGGGATAAGCCCGGCGCCGGTTTCCGGCGTCAGTGCTGCTGCTGATCCTCCGGCTTCTTCTCCTCGCCCGGCTTGGGCGCCGGTTTTTGCGGAGCGGCATGTTGCTGTTGCTGCTGCGGCGCGGGATGCGCTTGAGGCGCGGGTGCCGGATGCTGCGGCCCAGCCTCGGGGTGCGGCGGCGGCGCGGCGTGTTCTTCGGGGTGCGGCGGCGCGGCGTGTCCTTCGGGGTGCGGCGGCGCGGCGCGCTCCTCCGGATGCGGCGCCTGGCCGGCCGGATGCGGCCCGGTCTGCGCGCCCGGCGGCGCGACATGTTCCTCCGGATGCGGCGCCTGGCCGGCCGGATGCGGCCCGGTCTGCGCGCCCGGCGGTGCGGCATGTTCCTCGGGATGCGGCGGCTGCCCCGCCGGATGCGGAGCGGGCTGCGCACCACGCTCTTCCGGATGTGCCGGTTGTGCCTCGCCAGCCGGATGCGGCCCGTTCCGCGGCCCCAGCGGTGCGGCATGCTCTTCCGGATGCGGTGCCTGGCCCGCCGGATGCGGCCCGGGTTGCGCGCCCGGCGGTCCGCCGTGCTCCTCGGGATGCCCCTGCTCGCCCGGTCGTGGCGTCGGGCCCTCGATCTGCCGGCCCGGCTGGCCGGGATGCGGCGTCGGCTCGTTGGCGTTCGGCGGCCCGCCATGCTGATGCTCCGGGGCACCCGGCTGCCGGACGATCTCGCTCGGCCGCACGGTGCCCTTGGGCTGCTCGCCCGCCGGCTGCTGCGGGTGCGGGCGCTCGGCTTCGGGCACCTGGGCAATCGGCCCGCTGCGATGCCAGGCGCCGCCCTCGATGATGATGTGGTTGCGGGTGATGTTGGTCTGGGTGGTGATGTGCTCGTAGCGGCTCCGGTCGATGTCGACCTGATGGCGCCGCCAGTCGGGATGGCCCCAGCCCCAGAGCGGCGCAACGACGCCATAGCCGACGCTGAACCCGATCCCGGCGCCGATCGCGCCGTTGTAGAAGCCGCGCGGCGGCGGGATGTAGACGGGCGGCGCGTCGCTGTCGGGCCACGTGCCGTAGACTTCGGCCGGGTTGTAGACCGGCACGTAAATCTCGTTCGGGTCGGCCGGTTCGATGATGATGTCGGTGCCCTCTTCGCGCACCGCGAGCTGCTTGGTCGAGCTGAGCTTGCCGGCGGCCTTGGCGCGGTCGCGCAGGAACTGGACGCGGGCGAAGACCTCGACCTGCTGGTTGGCGAATGCAGCGCCGAGCGCCTGCGTCCAATCGAGATGGTCGATCATCATCGCGACCAACTGCGGGAAGGCGACTAGCGACTTGACGCTCGGGTCCCACGGCAACGGCTGCAGCGCGTTCGCCAGATCGTCGCCCTTGAGCGAGGCATTGCTGCCGTCCTGCAGCCATTTATTGGCGTCGACCAGCTGGTCGGGAAAGGTCGCCGCCATCAGCATCTGGGTCAGCAGCTGATCGGGGTAGAGCGCGATCGGCGCCACCATCTGGTCGAGCTGGGACTTGGTGAATTGCGCCGGCGCCTGATTGAGCGCGGCCTGGGCCTCGGCGGCGCTCGGCGGCTGCGGCATTTGCGCCAGCGCGACGGGGGAAAGGGCCAGCAACAGCGGCAGCGCCGCCACGGAAGCGCGGTAGCCAAGATGCGTCATCGTCGGACCCCCGTTCTCGGATTGTGGCAGATGAACGCTGCCGCGCAGGTTCAATTCCCCGGCAACCTGTCGCACGCGCTTCTCGCCCGCCCGACCGGCGAGTACATCGATCGAATGGATGTGAATTATGCCAACAATCGATTTGATGGATGACGCGCCCTCTTGCTAAGAGAAAGCCAGCCTGCGGCTGACCACAGCCGCGCGGTTTGCGCTATACTGTCACGGCCAAATCTGGAGAGGTTGCCATGCCCGTCGTCAAAGTCGCCGATCTCGCTTACGGGCGCCTGCGCTCGCCCGATCTCGACAAGCAGGAGGAATTCCTCACCGCCTTCGGCATGGTGCGTGCCGAGCGCACCAAGAACGCGCTCTACATGCGCGGCACCGACGAGCCGCACCACCTCCACGTCACCGAGCTGGGCGAGCCGAAATATATCGGCATGGCGTTCCACGCCGCGAGCCCGGATGATTTGGAAAAGCTGAGCCGGGTCGACGGCGCCTCGAAGATCGAGGACATCGACGAACCCGGCGGCGGCAAGCGCGTCCGCCTGACCGATCCTGACGGGTTCCAGGTCGAAATCGTCCACGGCATGGAGCGCCTGGCGAAAATCCCGGTCCACCGGCCGAAGATCAATTTCGGCGAGGACAAGACGCAGCGCCGCAATGCGCTCTATTACAAGGAGGTCGCGCGCGGCCCGTCGCACGTCAAACGCCTGGGCCATTTTGTCGTGCACACGCCGCAATTCGAGAAGACGCTCGGCTGGTATCGCGAGATGTTCGGCTTCCGCCCCTCGGACGAGGTCTATGTCGGCAGCAAGGACAACATTACCGGCTCGTTCAACCGGCTCGACCGGGGCGACGATTTTGTCGACCACCACGCCTTCTTCTGCATCCGCAGCGACAAGGCCGGGCTGAACCACCTCAGCTACGAGGCGGCCGATATCGACGACATCATGATCGGCCACGATGTGCTGGCGGCGAAGGGCTACGAGCATTTCTGGGGCATCGGCCGGCATTCGCTGGGCAGCCAGGTCTATGACTACTGGGGCGATCCGTGGGGCCGCGTCCACGAGCATTGGGCCGACACCGACGTGCTCAACGCCAGCATCCCGCCCAATCTGATCAGCCGCGAGGACCTCGCCGGCCCGTGGGGCGGCCCGCCGCCGGAGAAGTTCATGCACCACGCGGTACGCTGACAGCGTCATTGCGAGGAGCCGTAGGCGACGAAGCAATCTCCTGCTGGGCAATCTCCCGCCGGGATCGCTAGCCGGAAGGAGATTGCTTCGCTAGGCTCGCAATGACGTTCTGTGGGGAGTCTCGGCATGAAGACCTTTGTCCGTTGCGGCCAGCTGTTCACCGGGCGGGACGACGAGGCGCTGAAGCGCGCGATGCTCGTCTACAATGCCGAGGGGCGCCTCATTTATGCCGGCGCCGAGAAGGGCGCGCCCAAGCGCGCGGACGACGACCGGCTGATCGACCATTCCGGCGATTTCGTGATGCCGGGCCTGATCGACGTGCACACCCACCTCGCCTACGGCAACGCCAAGACCGAGGAGGACATCGACCTTTACAGCCCGCTCGAATTCCGCGCCCTCAGGGGCATGTTCTTCGCGCAGAAAGTCCTCGCCTCGGGCTACACCGCGATCTGCTCGCCGGGCGATGCCGGACAGATCAGCCTGTCGATCCGCGACGCGATCAACGCCCGCCTGTTCGACGGGCCGCGGGTAATGGCGGCCGGCCCCTACCTCACCTCGCACCAGGGCCTCACCGACTGGTATCCGACCTGGATCGGCGCGCCCGAGACCTCGATCGGCCGGCTGGTGCATTCGATCGACCAGGCGATCCAGGAGATCCGCCGCCAGGTCAAGAACGGTGTCGACTGCATCAAGATCGCGATGGACGGCATCCAGCGCCGCCCCGACGGCGAGCTGATCGCCGCCTTCACCCAGGAGGAAACCGACGCGATGGTGCGCGAGACGCATCGCATGGGCAAAAAGGCGGTGACCCATGCGGTCGGCCGCGAGGCAACGCTCTATTCGGCGCGCGCCGGGGTCGACCTCATCTTCCACGGCTTCTTCTCCGACGACGAATGCATCGCCGCGATGAAGCAGTCGGGCAGCATGCTGTGCCCGACCCTGACCCAGCCGAAGAACGTCATCGAGTTCACCCAGCCGCACGAGCCGGCCGGGCAGAAGGGCCGCCCGGAAGCGACGCTGCGCCGCTACCAGACCGGCTGCGCCAATCTCAAGAAGGCGGTCGCGGCCGGCATCCCGTTCCTCACCGGCACCGATAGCGGCTTTGCGGTGACGCCCTATGGCGAGTGGCACGCGCGCGAGCTGGAGCTGTTCGTCGACGATCTCGGCTTCTCGAAGGCGGCGGCGCTGCGTGCGGCGACCGAGGTCAATGCCCGCTTCATGTCGCACGGTGACGAGATCGGCGTGCTGGAGCCCGGCCGCGCCGCCGATTTCACCGCCTGGAGCGGCTCCCCGCTCGCCGACATCGCGGTACTGCAGGACCGCCGGCGGCTGCGCGGCGTCTATCTCGCCGGGCGCGAGATCAAAATCGCCGACCGGCCGTACGATCCGCGCCAGGTGACCGATTTCTCGCTCAGCAACTGGACCGACCTCTACACCCAGGAACGGGTCGCCGAGCTGCGCGGCGGTCGCCGCCGCCTCGAGGCCGCCGAATAGCCGGCCGCGTTTCCGGACGTGCCCGACATCAAGCATCCCAAGCTCCAACGGCTTTACGATTATTGGTCGGAAAAGCGCGGCGAGCGCGCCATGCCGTCGCGCGCCGACCTCGACCCGATCGACATCCGCTTCGCGATCGGCGACGTGATCCTCGTCGACGTGCTGGACGAGACGCCGCCGCGGTTCCGCATCCGGCTGCACGGCACCAACCTCTCGGAGCGGACGAATTTCGACCTCACCGGCAAGATGCTCGACGAGATGCCGGCGCCGGAGTTCCGCGAGCTCTCGACCCGCAGCTTTCGCAAGGTGGTGCGGGAGCGCGTGCCGCTTCACACCTTGGCGGAACGCCCGCTCGA
>DASZLY010000181.1:0-3888 GCA_035552135.1 Allostellaceae bacterium
GACCTCGTCACCTTGATGTCGGCGCACAACCCGCTCTCGGCGCGGCTCGCCGAGGAAGCCGGGTTCGACGGCATCTGGGCCAGCGGGTTCGAATTGTCCGCCGCCTATGGCGTGCCGGACGCCAGCCTGTTGTCGCTCGGCCAGCATCTCGACATGACCCGGGCGATGGTCGAGCAGGTGGCGATCCCGATTATCGCCGATATCGATACCGGCTACGGCAATGCGATCAACGTGCTGCATGTCGTCGCCGCCTATGGCGCGGCGGGAGCGCGGGCGGTGGTGATGGAGGACAAGATGTTTCCCAAGGACACCAGCCTCTTGGCCGGCGGGCGGCAGGAGCTGGTCAGGATCGAGGAATTCCAGGGCAAGATCGAGGCGGCGCGCGAGGCGGGCAAGCCGCACGACCTCGTGGTCATCGCGCGCACCGAGGCGCTGATCGCCGATCAGGGGCTCGACGAGGCGCTGAAGCGCGGCGCCGCCTATGCCGAGGCCGGCGCCGACCTCATCCTCGTGCATTCGAAGCGGAAGACGCCGGACGAGATCGTCGCCTTTTGCGAGCGCTGGCGCGGGCCGGTGCCGCTCACCATCGTGCCGACCGCCTATCCCGACCTCACCGAGGACAAAATTCGGGCGCTCGGCAAGATCAAGCTCGTCATCTACGCCAACCACGCGATCCGCGCCGCGGTCGGCGCGATGCGCGCGACTTTCGCGCAAATCCGCCGCGACGGCGGCATCCACAAGGTCGATAAGCAGATCGCCTCGGTCGAAGACATTTTCGCGCTGCAGCGCGTGCCGGCGATGAAGGCGGCAGAGAAGAAATATTTGCGCTAACCGGCTCGGCCCTGCCGGCGCAGCGCCGCGAGTCGCGACACCGTGTAGACGATGCCGATCTCGGCGGCCGGCAGCACCGGCAGCGAATGGCGCGCCTCGCGGTGCAGCAGCGAGAAGCCCAGGACGACGCCGACGAACACCAGCCACAGGAACGCAAGGGCGTCGACCGCCGCGCGCCGCGGGCGCTCGCGCAGCCAAATCCACGGCACGCCGAACAGGAACAGCGTGAACAGCAGCGCCGCCATGACGTTGCAGAACCCGGCGACCAGCATCAGCACCAGCCGCCCGGCCGAGAAATCTTCCGCCAGCGCGGCGAGATGCTGCAGCGACAGACCGGGAATGCGCGGCGTCGCCGACGGCATTCCCTGCTCGACGAACTGGTTGATCGCCCCAACCGGATCCGCGACATCGGAAGCAAGGCTGAAGTAGGCGAAATTGTGGAGAACCTCGCGACTGTAGGCGATGGGGAAATGGATGACCGCATGGCGATAGGCCGCCAGCACCAGCGACTGCAGTTGGAGAGGCGTGCAGCGGCAGAGGTTGAATAGCGGCCCGGTGAGAAAATCCCACTGCGCGGGGAAATCGCGCGCGTGCATCGTCGCGCGGACGGCGCGGGACAAGGGGTCGGCGCCGGCGAACGGATCGGCATAGCCGAGAGCGGCCATGTCGAAGAGCGGGCGCAAGACGTTCGCCGTCGCGGTGATGCCGAGAAACGCCTCGCCGGTGCGATAGAGGTTGAACAGGCGATAGGCCTCGACCATCAGGGCAACGCCCAGCACGAAGCCGAATGCAGCGCCGAACCGGCGCCAGGCCGGCCCCGCGCGGCGGCTGCCGATCGCGATCAGCACGGCGAGCGGCAGAAGCGTGAATGCGAGGCCGCTGTCGCGGGTCCACAGCGAATAGCCCCACAGGAACGCCAGGCCGGCGACCCGCATCGGGCTCAGCCGCCAGCAGCCCAGCGCCGCCCCCAGCAGCGCGAACATCACGATGTCGAAGAGCGCGGCGTAGAGACTGTCGGAGAGCAGCGAATTGTCCCACAGCAGCGACGCCAGACCGGCGTAGAGCAGGGTCGCGGCCGCGGCCGGCCCGGCGCCGCCGAGAATTCGCTCGCCGACGCGGAACATCAACGCCATCGCGCAGAGGCTCAGCGCGTCCTGCGCGACGATCGAAACCGCCGCCCAGGCGCCGGGCGCGACGAGCTTCGCCGCCGCGAGAAACAGCGGGTAGCCCGCCATGTGGAAGACGAAGGGCGGCAGCGCCTCGCTGCCCCAGGCGACCCGTGCGAAAGCGCGTCCGTCGAGGATCGCGTCGGCAAACGGCACATAGGCCGCGGTGTCGGGCTGAACAATCGGTCCGGCGCAGGCGAGGACCAGGAGCTTGGCGGCGCCGATGGCGACGATCAGCCATCGCAGCGGCGCCCAGGATGCGGCCTGTCTCCCCGTCGCGTCGTCCGATGCCGTCACATGAAGAGCTTTTCGCCTTTCAGCCCGTCATAGAGCGAGGCGACGTAGTCGCCGTAGCCGTTATAGATGAGCGTCGGCACGCGGTCATTGGTGCCCAGCACGCGCTCGGTGGCCTGGCTCCAGCGCGGATGCGGCACCGCCGGGTTCACATTGGCCCAGAAGCCGTATTCCGCGGATTGCAACGCCTCCCAATACGATTCCGGGCGCTTGTCGGTGAATTCGACGCGGACGATCGACTTGATCGATTTGAAGCCGTATTTCCACGGCGTCGCGAGGCGCAAGGGCGCGCCGTCCTGCTTGGGCAGCGGCTTGCCGTACATGCCCGTCACCATGAAGGCGAGGTCGTTGGCGGCCTCGGCCATCGTCAGCCCCTCGACATAAGGCCAGGGATAGAAGAACTGCTTCTCCCCGGGCGCCACGTCGGGATTCATGAACGTCGTCATCTTGACGTATTTGGCCGAGCCGAGCGGCTTTGCCATCTCGACCAGCGCCGACAGCGGAAAGCCGGTCCACGGCACGGTAAACGACCACGCCTCGACGCAGCGATGACGGTAGAGCCGCTCCTCGAGCGGCATCTTCTTCAACAGATCGTCGATGTCGAGCGTCAGCTTCTTGTCGACCATGCCGTCGATGGTGACGGTCCACGGCCGGATCGGCAGCGCCGAGGCATCGACGTCCTTGTTGGTCGTGAACTCGTAGAAATTGTTGTAGGTCGTCGGATATTTCTCGTCGGTGAGCGGCCGGTCGAGCGTGTATTTCGGGTTGCGCTTTGCCGGGTAGAGCCCGGCCGATGGGTCGGCGTCGGCGAGCGCCTGCCGGCTGCGCAGCAGCGCGGGGGCGAGGATCGAGCCGGCCGCGAGCCCCTGGATCAGCCGCCGCCGGCCGCGGAACACCGTCTCGTCGACCGCCGCGCTTTCGGGAAGCTCCCAGCCACGTTTGCGTCGGATCAACATCGTCCCATCCCACCTTGTCGCGGCACCGGATTTGGGATGCCCGACAATGCTCCCCAAGTCACGCTTTCGCGAGCCGGCGCGGCGCAATGGCGCAGCGTTATATACCGCGTGCTCGTGCGCGGTCTCAAAGCCGCCTTATCCGCAGGGCAATTTTTAACAGGCGGGAACCGTCTGATATCCATTTATCAGGGCACTCACCTTCGGCCTCCCTCCTGCTAGCAGCGCCTATAACAGGAGGGAAACAGCTCCTGCGTTCCCCCTGGTCTCTGTCAGTCCGCGGAACGCGCCGCTCGCCTCACTGGTTCGCAGCGATGGTTGGCAGCCTCCAAGGCAATTTTGCGGACGGTGTGGATGAGGGTCGTCGCCCGCTTTTGCCCCGGACCCGACCTCGGTCAAAGGATCAGCCCCCGCGTTGGGCGGGCGGCTCGCGTTGCGCCACTGCTCGCTGTTCCGGATCCAGGTGCTGCCAGATCTCGGCGTCGCGGCCATAAACATCAGGGCGGAATTCCAACCGGCCGTCGACACCTGCGAACGCGGTCTCGTACACCACAAATACCGGCACGGGCTGCGGCAGACTGCTTCGGGCGGTGCCGCCCGTCGCGATCGCTTCGTTGATTGCATCGATCGGTTGCTGCATCAGC
>DASZLY010000182.1:0-4301 GCA_035552135.1 Allostellaceae bacterium
GTCGACACCTCGGTCGCGGTGGCGACGCCCTCGATCACCGTATAGCGGATCACGAAGGGCAGGCTGAGCCCGGGGAGCGCGATCAGCAGCGTCTTGCCGATCACCGATAGCGGCGCGCGCTCGCCGGCGCCCTTGTCTTCCTTGCGCGAGCGCCACCAGGCGACGATGACCAGCGCCAGGGCCGCGACAAAAGCCGGCAACAGGCCGCCGGTAAACAGCGCCGCGATCGACAGGCCCGGCACGACCGAGCCGATGGTGATCAGCACCAGGCTCGGCGGGATCGTCTCCGACATCGCGCTCGATGTCGCCAGCAGCGACGATAGCTCGCCCGGGTGGCTGCCGCGCTTTTGCATCTCGGGAAAGAGAATGGGTGCGACGGCCGCCATGTCGGCCGCCTTCGATCCGGAAATCCCCGACACCAGGTACATCGCGCCGAGCAGCACGTAGGAGAGGCCGCCCCGCACATGGCCGACCAGCGCGGCGAGGAAATTGACCATCACCCGTGCAATCCCGGTCATCTCCATCAACAGGCCGAGAAACACGAACATCGGCACCGACAGCAGCAGCAGGTTCGAGATGCCGTCATCCATCCGGTTGATGACGATCGTCGCCGGCAGGTTGGTGGTGAGGCTGAGATACGACAGGGTCGCGATGCCGAAGGTGAAGGCGATCGGCACGCCGATGCCGACGCAGACCGCGACCAGCACGACAAAGAACAGGATGAGGCTGCCGAACCCCATCGCGACGAGCAGCGGCTGCGCCAGCCACAGCCCGCTGGCGACGACCCCGACCACCGCGAGCGCCGAGACGAAGCCTCGCGGATTCGTCGTCTCCAGCAGGCGCAACAGCGCCACCACCGAGATCAGCCCTGCGCCGACCAAGAGCGCCGCTACCCGGTACCAGTCGGAAATGTGCAGCGTGATGAGCTGGGTCGACGCCTGCACCTTGAGGTAAGCCTGGGTCGGCACGAGGATTTCGATGACGAAGACGATCACCACCAGTTCGGCGACCGTGCCGAGCCAGTTGCCGACATTGGGGGCGACCCAGTTGACGAAGGTGGTGAGCCGCATATGGCCGTCGCGGCGCACCGCCACGACCGCGCCGAACATCGCCAGCCACAGGAAGAGGAAGGTCGCCAGCTCGTCGGTCCAGATGATCGGGCTGTTGAAGACATAGCGCGAGACCACCCCGGCAAAGAGGATGCAGGTCTCGGCCAGCACCAGCGCGGCGCCGACGAACTCGGCGATGCGGCCGATCGCCATGTCGAGGGCGAAGGCGGCGCGCCGCACGCCGCCCCAGGAAACGCCGAGATCTGCGGCTTCGGCTGCTGGCTGGCTCACGCGCTTGGTCTCCCGGTGCTCAGGCCAGCGCCCCCGTATATTTTTCGAGCAGCCCCCAGGCTTCGTCGCCCATCTGCTTTTTGACGTCCGGGTAGAAGCCGGACTTCTTGAGCGCGTCCTGGAACGGCTTGGTGTCGGGATGGACAAAGGTCAGGCCGGCCTTGGTCATCTTGTCGATCTCGACCTTGTCCATCGCCTGCCAGTCGTCGCGTTCGGCGAGCGCGGCCGCGCTGAAATGCTTGTTGGTCAGCTGCTGCAGGTCGGGCGGCAGGCGCTTCCACGCGTCGGGGTTGAACGAGATGTGCAGCGCGACCCAGATGTGGTTGGTCATGCTGCAATATTTCTGCACCTCGTAGAGCTTGGCCGTGTCGATCAGGATGAGCGGGTTCTCCTGCCCGTCGACCAGCCCGGTCTGCAGCGCGCTGTAGACCTCGCCGAAATTGATCGGCGTCGGCGACGCGCCGAGATGCTGGAACAGCGAGATGAATAAGGGCGCCACCGGCAGACGGATTTTCATCCCCTTGAGATCGCCGGGCGCGTTGATCGGCTTCGATTTGCTGGTGATCTGCCGGAAGCCGTGGTCGAACGCCTTTTCCAGGCAGACGAGCCCGGCCTTCTCGCTGAGCCCGCGGCAGTATTTGCCGAGCTCGCCGTCCATCGCCTTCCACGCCGTCGGGTAGTCCGGGAACGCGAAGCCGACGCCGAAAATCGCTGCCGACGGGCTCTTCTGCGCCAGGATGTCGAGCGACATGCCGTAAATCTCGAGCGCGCCGGCGATCGCCTGCGACATCATCGCGGTGTCCTGGCCGAGCACGCTCGACGGGTAGAGCGTGATGTCGAGCCGGCCGTTGCTTTCTTCCTTGATCTTCGCCGCCGCCTCTTTCGAGCGGATCACCATCGGGTGGCCTTCGGGCAATGCGGTGCCGTATTTGTAGGCGAATTCCGCGGCATTGGCCGGCCAGCGCAGGATCAGCGGCGCCGCAAGCGCGCTCGCGGCGGCGGTTCCGGCGCGCGACAGCACGGTGCGTCGGGTAAGGCTCATAGACGTTACTCCCCTTATTTTATTTGCGCGTGACAAGCCGCCCCACAATGCCACTCGCCGCCGCCGGGCCCAACAGCCGAGAAGCGATTGCTCCCCTGCGGGAAATGCCGCCCCAAATAGGCGTGAATTGTCGCGACGCGGTTCGGCTCTCGCATTTTGCCGCTCGCGCGCGGCGGGTCCGGCGGGGCAGACTGCCGCGCAGATCAGCGCGGCGAGACGGAGGAAACCCCATGCAGTTCGGCTTCAACCTGCCCAATAGCGGCGCGCTGGCGCAGCCCGACATCATGGCGCGGGTGGCGCGCGAGGGCGAGGCGCTCGGCTACGATTACCTCACCGTCACCGACCATGTGACGCTGCCCGACATGGCCGAGCCCGGCTATCCCTATTCCGAGAGCGGCGCGTTCTATTCGACCGACAGCGCGCATCGCCACGAAATGCTGACCCTTGCCGCCTGGCTCGCCGCGACGACGGCGCGGGTTCGGCTGGTGCTGGCGGTGCTGGTGGTGCCGCACCGCCCGGCGGTGCTCGCGGCAAAGCAGCTCGCGACGATCGACGTGCTGTCGGGCGGGCGGCTCACGGTCGGCATCGGCGCCGGCTGGCTCAAGGCCGAGTTCGACGCGGTGGTGACGACGCCCTTCGCCGAGCGCGGCGCCGTCACCGACGAGTATGTCGCCGCCTTCAAGACCCTGTGGACCGAGCAGAAGCCGGTGATCGACGGCAAATACGTGCATTACGACCGGCTGCTGCTCGAACCGAAGCCGACGCAGAAGCCGCACCCGCCGATCTGGGTCGGCGGCGAAAGCGGCCCCAGCCTGCGCCGCGCCGCGCGGCTCGGCGATGCCTGGTACCCGATCGGCACCAACAATTCGGCGCCCTATGACAGCCTGCCGCGCTACCAGGCCGGGGTCGCGCGCCTGCGGCAGCTCACCGCCCAGGCCGGCCGCCCGGCCGACGCGGTGGCGCTGACCTATCGCGTCAAGCGCTATGGCGGCGACCTTCCCGACCGCGCCGGCGACGGCGAGCGCCGCCTCTTCTCGGGCAGCGACGCCGACATTATCGGCGACATCCATACGCTCGCCGACATCGGCGTCACCGCGATCGACTTCGATTTCGAGCGCCCGCAGGAATCCGCCGTCATCGCCGAGATGCGCGCCTTCCGTGAGCGCGTGCTGGCAAAGGCCTAGCTGTCGAAGCCGAGCACGTTGTTCAGCCTAAGGGCGGTCGGGTGCGGATATGGCGCAGCCCGGCCTGGGCGCAGGCGGCGCGGAAGTGGTGGCTTCGATCGGCCGAACCGTTGTCGGTCATGACCCGCTCGACGCTGACGCCGTGGCGAGCGAACCAGCCGAGCGCACGGTGGAGAAAGCCTATGGCGCTCGCCTTCTTCTCGTCGGGCAGGATATTGGTGTAGGCTAGGCGCGAGGCGTCGTCGATGCAGACATGGAGCACGTCGTATCCGATGCCGCGGTTGCGGTTGCCCCCGGTATGATAGCCGGTAATGCGGTGGCCGATACCGTCGATCCCGCCGAGCTTTTTGGTGTCGATATGGATCGGTTCGCCGGGCCGCTCGCGCCGGTAGCGCCGGCGGCTTCGGGTCGAGCCGATTCAGCCGGCCCAGACCCAACCAGCCCAGACCCAGCCGGCCCAGCCCGCGCAGGACCGCGCCGACGGTCGAGCACGGCATCGCCAACCTGCGGGCGATCTGTGGTCCGGTCATTCTTTGTCGGCGCAGCCGTTCGATCTCGGCGACGCGCGCGGCCGGCACCGGCGCGCGGTATCGCGCGGGCGCCGAGCTCCTGTCGCGCAGCATCCGCTCGCCGCCCGCCCGATACCGCCCCAGCCAATGGTACGTGCGGCGGACGGAAAGCCTGGCAGCCGACGCCGCATCGGCAACTTTCCAGCCTTGCTCTTCGATCCGACGA
>DASZLY010000183.1:0-38419 GCA_035552135.1 Allostellaceae bacterium
CCCTGGGACAACTCGTGCAGCCAAGGCAGCTCGGCGACCCGCTGGGCCTCGTCGGGAGAAAGCTCAAGCTTAAGTTCGACCTCGCTCGCCACCGGCGTCTTCCTTATTCCGCAGCCGCTTGGGGATGCTGGAGCGACCGGCAACATCGCCCGCTCCGAGTCCTCGCTTACGGGGGGAAACGATCCTATCCGAGAGCCGATCCGCGCTAGCGGTCCGGTTTGGCTTCGTCGAGCGACGTGTCCGGCACGGTGGTCGGCGTCACTGGGGGAAATCCGATCATTTGGGCCGGCCCGGCGGGCGATGCCGGCGGCCGAACCGCGGAAGGCCACCGCGGATGACCCGGGCCGAAGTCGCGCATCGGCGTGTCGGCTTCGTCGCGAAGGCCGCTCCGGGACTTCAGGCGCCGGCGCGGCCTTCTCGTTCTGATCTATGCGACCCGGGTACCTAATCGGGCCTTGCGGGTCTGAAATTCGCTGCTCATGGCTTCGAGCTGCTCCGTGGTGAACTCGTCGCGGGCGCAGCTAAATCCGGTGCTTTCTTCCTCGTCCACATGATGCTCGATGAGGTCGACGAGGACCTTGAGTTCGCCCTCCCAGCGATCGCCCATCGGATCTCCGAGGTTGGTCATCTTCTTGGCCTGCTGTTCGGCGGCTTGGTGCTCGCTGGTACCTTCGTAGCCGAAGCGCCGCGACTCCTCCGACTTCCCGCTCTGCAGACGCTGGTAGAGCACCTCCTGCTCGGCCTGGAGATGCGGGAGCAGCTTGCCGGTCATCTCGGAAAACAGTTGCATGCGCTGTCCCGCATCGTCGCAGTCTTTGATCTTGTCGAGGAGCGTGTCGACCTCGCTGTGGTCGTTGTGCAGGTCCTGGAGGATGCCCTCGGCGATACCCAGCATTTCCCTAATCATGGTCCGTCCCTTCCGATCGATAATCACTCACCGCAAACGCTCGGCGCCGTGCTCCGGTTGCTGCGGCCGCCGTCCGCCTTACCCACCCGACCAGTTGGAAAGGATCGTTTCGGTATCGGCAATTTCGAGCTGCTCGGAGAAGCGCGAGCGGTAAAGCGTAAGCAGCGCGTCGTGGGTGGCGTCGGCGGAACTGCAGACCGCGTCGGCGGCGATCACGACGCGATAGCCGAAATCGATCGCCCCGATCACCGCGGCGAGCACGCAGACATCGGTCTCGGCGCCCGTGATGACCAGGGCATCGGCCTGCCGCCGGCGCAGATGGTGTAAAAGCGACGGTTCGACAAAAGGCGAATAAACCGGCTTATCGACGATGACGGCGGGAGGCACCGCCCGCGCCAGCACGGGAACCAGATCGAGCAGGCCCGGATCGATACGCTCTCGAGTCAGATCGCGCCAGCGCGCAAAATACCGCTGCCAGCTGCCGGGCATCTCCTCGGGCCGAGCGGGCGGTACGAAGCGGGTAAAGATCGTGCGCGCCGCATGGCGGCGGGTGATCTCTTCGATGACGGGCAGCACGCCCTTTATCCACGGCGTGTGCCAAGGCGTCGCCTCCGCGAAGATCCGCTGCATATCGATGCAAAGATGCACCGAATGCGGCGTGAGCGGACCGAACGGCAATCCTTTATCCGGACCGGCGGCGTCCATCACGTGGATCACGCGACCTGGCGGCCCACCGCTGTCCAGTCGCGCGGCGGGACGGTGCTCCGCGCCGCGGAGGCCGTGAGATCGCCGGCCTCGATGATGCGGTGCGGATGGGTAAAGGTCTCGAACCCGTCCCGGCGCGCCACGGCGACGAGCGTGATGCCCGCAGCTTCGGCCGCGCGCACCGCGAGCGCCGTCGGGGCAGAAACGGCGGCGAGGATCGACGCGCCGAGGCAGGCGGCCTTCTGCACCATTTCGACCGACACCCGGCTGGTCAGCAACAGCACACCGCGAGCGGCATCGATCGCCGCCAGGGCCGTCGCGCCGCACAGCTTGTCGAGCGCGTTGTGGCGGCCGACATCCTCGCGCACCGCGGCGATGCCCTGACGCGGCAGCCAAAGCGCCGCGGCATGGAGTGCGCCGGTCACGCGGTTCATCGGCTGAAGGGTCGGCAACGCCCCTATCGCCTCCAAGATCGCGGCGCCCGGAACGTGGATGCCGGCGCCGACGGGGCGCGGCGGCCGGGCGGCCTCGGCGAGGCTTTCCAGCCCGCAGAGGCCGCATCCGCTTGGGCCCGCCAGATAGCGGCGACGCGCCCAAAAGGTCGCGGCGGGTTCGTCGGCGAGCCGCATGCGCAGCACGACGCCGTCCTCCGTGGCGACGATATCGAGATCCTTGATGCCGTCGGGGGTCGCTATGAGACCTTCCGTCAGCGAAAAGCCGAGGGCGAAGTCCTCAAGGTCGGTCGGGGTCGCCATCATCACCGCATAGCTGGCGCCCTCGTAGGAGAACGCGACCGGCGTTTCCTCGGGCACGAAGCGGTCCGCGGGCGATTGCGGCACGAGGTCGCGCCGCCACACGCGCCGCGCCGCGCCGCGGTAAGCGGGTGGCAGCGCCGCCGACGAAAAGCCCGTCACCGGCGGTCTCGGGAGCGCCGGCGCACCTGCACCGCGACCCCGGCCAGCAGTCCGACGGCAAGGCTCGCGACCGCCGCCTTGACCGGCTTTGTCCGCGCCCCGTTCAGCGCGAGCTTGGCTGCGCGCGCCACATCGCCCGCCGAATCCGATAGCGGCCGGCCCGACAGCATGTCCGAGCTCGCCGCCGGTTCCTCCCTCGCGGCCTCGTCCTTGACGACGCGCACCGGGACCGATTTCGCGGCGGGAACCTTGGCGCGTTCGGCGTGATGCCAAAGCGGCACCAGCACATTGCATTCGGGGTAGTAGCCCGCGCAACAGCCTTCGGGGATGTCGTAGGCGACCACGGCGAGACCGCCCAGGCGGCGGTCGACCCCGTCCTTGGCGACGGTGACCAGGGAGACGCGGTCGCCTTCCTGCAATTCGAGACGGTCGATGTCATTGCGGTGCATCAACACCACCATCCGCGTCCCATGGATGCCGCGGAAACGGTCGTTGTAGCCATAGACCGTGGTGTTGAACTGGTCGTTGCTGCGCAGCGTTATGAGTTGAAGCACGTCAAGGCCATCGGCGGGCGCGTCGGGATCGGTCACGAGCCCCTCAGGCGTGACGAAATTCGCCTTGCCGGTCTTGGTCTTCCACTCCCGGTGGCGCGCGGGCAGCGGACGGTGGAAGCCGCCAGGCTGCCACATGCGCGCGTTGAAATCGTGAAACGCCTCGGGATAGGTCTCGGCGATCGCGTCGCGCACGCGCGCATAGTCCGCCACCCAGTCATCCCAGGCGACTTTCGGATTTGGCGGCAAGGTCGCCTTGGCGATACCGGCGACGATCGCCGGTTCCGACAGGAGATGGGGACTGGCCGGCGGCTGCATGCCGAGCGAGCCGTGGATGCAGGAGGTGCTGTCCTCCATCGTCACCGCCTGCGGTCCGCCGGCCTGCTGATCGATCTCGATACGGCCGACGCAGGGCAGGAGGTAGGCGACCTCGCCGTGGATCACATGGCTGCGGTTCAGCTTGGTCGCCACCTGCACGGTGAGCCGTAGCCTGCGCCAGGCGGGCTCCATCTGCCCCCTCTCGGGGATCGCGCGGACGAAATTTCCGCCAAAGCCGATGAACGCCTTCACCTCGCCGGCGAGGATCTTTTCGCAGGCCTCGACGGTATTGAGGCCCTTCTCCCGCGGCGCCGTGAAGCCGAATTGCGTTTCGAGCTTGTCGAGCGGCACGAGCTCGGGCTTCTCGGTGATGCCGACGGTGCGCTGCCCCTGCACGTTCGAATGGCCGCGCACCGGACAAATGCCCGCTCCGGGCTTGCCGATATTGCCGCGCAACAGCAGCAGGTTGACCAGCATCTGCACGGTCTCGACGCCGCGACGGTGTTGCGTCAGCCCCATCCCGTAGATACCGATGACCTTTTCCGCATGCGCGTAGACCGTCGCCGCGGCTTCGAGCGCGCCGCGCGTGAGGCCCGACCGTTTCTCGATTTCAGTCCATTCGGTGCGTCGCACCGCCTCGGCGAATTCCTCGAAGCCGTGCGTGTGCTCGGCGATGAAAGCTTGATCCAGAGCCGGCCGTTTCCCGCTTGCCTGTGCCTCGCCGTCGGCCGCGAGCAGCGCCTTGCACATGCCCATGAGGGCGGCCATGTCGCCGCCAGATTTGACCTGATGGTACTGCGTAGTGATCGGGGTCGAGGCGCCCGTCAGCATTTCGGCCGGGGATTGCGGATTGGCGAACTCGATAAGGCCGCGCTCCTTGAGCGGGTTGAAGGTGACGATCGGCACGCCGCGCTGGCGAGCCTCCTGAAGGTCGTGCAGCATGCGCGGGCTGTTGCTGCCGACATTCTGGCCGAAGAAAAAGATGCAGTCGGTCTCCTTGAAGTCCTCCAGCGTCACCGTCCCGACCGGCACGCCGATGCTTTCGGGCAGCGCGACCGACGTGCTCTCGTGGCACATGTTGGAGCTGTCCGGCAGGTTGTTGGTGCCGTAGAGCCGGGCGAACAGCGCGTACATGTAAGAGGCTTCGAGCGAGGCGCGGCCCGAGGTGTAGAGAACCGCCGATTTCGGGTCGATCGCCTTGAGCTCGGCGCCGATCTCGCGGAACGCGTCTTCCCATGCCACCGGCACATAGCGATCGGATGCCGCATCCCAGCGCATCGGGCGGGTAAGCCGGCCGAGCTCCTCGAGATCGTGGTCGGGCCAAGTTTCCAGCTCACGCAGCGTATGACCCGCAAAGAACTCTTCGCTGACCCGGCGCGAGGTGATCTCCCAGGTCGTCGCCTTGGCCCCGTTCTCGCAGAATTCGAAGAGGTGCGGGTCGGCCGGCTTGGCCCAGGCGCAGCTGACGCAGGCGAAGCCGTCGGGCTTGTTCTGGCGCATCAGCGCCGGCGGCGCGCTGGCGACGACGCGCTCGCGCAGTAGGCTGCGCGCGACCGATTTCGCCGAGCCCCAACCGCCCGAAGGCGCATTATAGGGCCGGGCCGATATCCGCCGCGCTTTGGCTTTGCCGGCCGCCTGATCGATTTCCGCCGCCATCTTTGCCTCCCATCCTCGGCTCGTTCAACGTCCGCTCAGGGCGAAAGCTCCCGGACGCCCCTGCGCTCCGCCGGGGAAGCCGTGCGGCCTTGAGACGCAGGCGAAGAAAGGCTGCCACCGCAGCTTCTTCCGCGCTCATGCGCGCGGCGTAACGCGACTGGACGCGGCGGAGGCGTTCCTCGAGCGTGCGGATCAGCGTACCATCGAGATAACCGTCGAAGATCGCCGGGTGGATATAGCACTTGCGGCACACGGCCACGGTGTTGCCGAGATGCCCGGCGACCTGCTCGACGGCACGAACCAGACTGGCGGCGCGGGCGTCGCCCGTGCTCTGCACCAGCTGCCGCAAGGCGAGCGCGGCGAGAAACGTCCCGGCCCAGGTGCGGAAGTCCTTGGCGGTGATCTCCTCGCCGCTGATCTCGCGCAGGTAATCATTGACCTCGGCCGAGCCGACGGTGTGCCGCTGCCCTTCTTCGTCGAGATACTGGAAGAGCTCGTATCCCGGCAGATCGCGGCAGCTCTTGACGATGCTCGCGAGGCGCCGGTCGCTGACCCGGCTCTCGTTCCACACCCCGCTTTTGCCGCGAAACGCCAGCCGAATGGTGTCGCCGCTGACGGCGGCATGCCGGTTGCGCAAGGTCGTCAGGCCGAAACTATTGTTGGTCTTGGAATATTCGCTGTTGCCGATGCGAAAGAGCGTCACTTCGAGCAGCCGGACGATCGCGGCCAGTACTCGTTCGCGCGGCAAGCCGCGACGGCGCAAATCCTTGTCGACGCGGGCGCGGACGCGGGGCAGCGCCCGGCTGAACACGAGCATGCGGTCGAATTTCGTTTCGTCGCGGGTCTCGCGCCAGCGCGGGTGATAGCGGTATTGCTTGCGTCCGCGCGCGTCGCGTCCGGTCGCCTGGATATGGCCGTTGGGAAAGGGGCAGATCCATACGGCCGTCCACGCCGGTGGAATGACCAGGGATTTGATCCGGCTGAGGGTCGGGAAGTCGCCGATCAAGCGGCCGTCGGGGTCCAGATAATCAAAGCCGCTGGCGGCGCGGCGCCGGGCGATGCCGGGGATGTCATCGGCGACATGGCGCAGCCTCGCGGCGCGCGCGGCAGCGTGGGGATCTTGCGCTGCCGCGAGCGCCAGGCCGGTGTTGTGCATCGCTCGTCAGGCGCGGTCAGCTAGCTTTCTTGCGCTTCTTCGATTGGCCCGACTCGGACATTGCGATCGCCACCGCCTGCTTGCGGCTTTTGACCTTCTTGCCGGAGCCGCTCTTGAGCGTGCCGTGCTTGTGCTCGCTCATCACCTTGTGGGCCTTGCTCTTTTGCCGTGATGTTGCCATGACGCCATCTCCTGGGGTGTTCTGCGAACAAAAGCGCCGGCCGCGGGTTCCGCTCACGCGGCGCGTTGCCGAGCCTCGGCGAACTCCTCCAGCATCTTCGCGCAGAAGGCCGGCAGATCGTCCGGCTTGCGGCTGGTGACCAGGCCGCGATCGGTGACCACTTCCTGGTCGACCCACTCGGCGCCGGCATTCTTCAGATCGGTCTTGAGCGACGGCCACGAGGTCAGGCGCTTGCCGCGTACCGCGTCGGCCTCGATCAGCGTCCACGGACCGTGGCAAATCGCGGCGATCGGCTTGTCGGCCTCGACGAATGCGCGCACAAAGCGCACCGCGCGCTGATCGGCGCGCAGCTCGTCCGGATTGGCCACGCCGCCCGGCAGCACGAGGCCTGCGTAATCGCCGGCCTTGGCTTCGTCGAGCGTGCGGTCGACGCGAACCTTGTCGCCCTTATCTTTGTGCTGCATGCCCTGGATCTCGCCGCTCTTCAGCGAAACGATATCCACCTGGGCGCCCGACTGACGCAGCGCCTTGACCGGCTCGGTCAGCTCGGCTTGCTCGAAACCGTCGGTGGCCAGCACCGCGATGCGCTGGCCTTCCATTTCCTTCGCCATTGGGTACTCCTCGCTGAGCGGCTGCTTTCCGATGGACGGCGCGGTGGCGGGCGAGGTTCCGCTATTCCTGTTCGACGGAAGAGGGAAAGTCAGTCAAGGGCACGAGCCAGTCGAGCACGCCGACGGCGACGAGAACGGCAAGCGGCGCGATCATCGCGATGGCGACGCCGGCGCCCTTGAGCGCCGCTGCGCCGGCAACGGCACCGCCGAAAAACGCCGCCAACAGGGCTGCGGACTGGCCGATATTCTTGAAGGCGGTCGGGTGTTTTTGCTGCAGGCTCCCGGCCGCGAACCCGCCGCGCGCCTTGCGCTGGTTGCGCGGCTGAAACAGCGCGAAAACGCAAACGATGAGCTCTTCGCTGAGCCCCGACAGCGTCCCCGTCATATGCGTCGTCCAAACCGAAAGGATCCCGGCCATGCGCAACGACGTGTTCTGCGCGCCCATGGCAAACCCGGCGACCGCGATCAAGGCATAGGTCGGCCAGTCGGCGCTCTCCCGCTCTTGGCTGCCCGCCGGCAACAGCGCACCGCCCGTGAGGGCAAAGACGACCAGCAAGCAAATTTCGACGACGAGAGCGGCGATGAAAATGCGGCGCCAGCGGCGGCGCATGCCGATCTCGATGACGCTGCCCGTCATCACCAGGCCGAGAAAGAAGGCGACGATAGCGTCGGCCTGGAGCGACACATGCCCGCTCTCATTGGCGACGAGGTGGACGGCCAGCAGCATGATATTGCCGCTCACCTGCGCGATAAAGACTCGGTCGAGCGTCAACCAGCCGATCGCATCGACGTAGCCGGCCACCAGGGTCAGCGCGACTGCGACCCCGGCTTTGGTCAGCGCGGAAGGCCGCGCGATCCTCGCCGCGCGCGGCCGGCCGGCGCTCATGCCCTCAATTCGTCGGGCTTCGCCGGCTTCTCCTGCGGATCGACACCCGCCTCCACGAGGATATTGAGAATCTCGGCGGCCGCCTTCGATTGCTCGCCGTTAGCGGCCGGTGTTGCCGGCTCCCAGGATGACGCGCTACGCGCCCCAGGGCTGCGCCTGGACTGCTTGTCGTCCGACAGCTTCATCATCTGCAGCCAGCAGGGAATCCCGGGATCATAATGCCCGCCGCCCGTTCCGATCGGCGGGACGTGCTGGCAGCTTTAGGCTGACCGCTGAGCCCGAGGGCTCAGCCACGGCCGCCTCTCCTACCGGCCGCTCCTTCGATCCCGCCGTGCTTAATGTCCTTGTCGCGCTCCTCATCGACCGGTTTGTCGCGCCAATCCTTGCCCGACGGATGGCCCTTGCGCAGCTTCGGGTCGGTCAGCACGGGATGCGCTCCCGCCGCCTCGCTGTCGCTCTGGCGCCGATCCTCGCGCGTCGCCGCGCCGGCATGTTCGCGCTCCGCGGCGCGATGGACCTGCCTCGCGCCTTTTCCCGCTTCTGACATCTGCTGCTTCCTCTACCGATCTCTTTCGGCCAACAAGCCCGGCCTGCCCGCGTTCCGGCTAACGCCAGCGGTGCAACAGGGCGAAACCTGCGGCGCTCGCATGCCGTCTTTCAGCGAGTTCTGGTTGCATGGAACAAGCGGGCCGGTGCGCACGGCGATTGCGACAAGTCAAGCGGTCAGCGGCGGCGGTGGTGGCGGAATTGGCGGCACCGGTATGGGCGGCGGCGGCTCTTCCCGCGGCGGCGGTCTTTCGCGATCCGGTTTCTGGGGCGGATTGCCGGGAGGCTTCGGGTTGCCTGGTTGACCTGCCATTCGCTGCTCCTTTTTGCCTCCATGGCGAACGGCCAAATGCACAGGTAACTCCATGCCCGCCCCTCGGACTTCAAGAAATCCGCGGCAGCGATCGATCAGGAGGGACGCGATCGCGCACCATTGCCGCGACCGCGCCCGGCCGGGTAAAATCGACGGTGGCTGCGGGATTGGGGCTAGCGTGCACGCTTATTGTGTCGCCGGGCTTTCGGTGAGTAGTGAGCTGGCCTTGCCGGGGCTGATCGCGATGCACGAAGCGGATGCGCCCGACGTCACCATTCGGCGCCGCCCGGTGTCTGCGGCGCTCGATGCGGCAAGCGCCTGCGGACCCAACTGGCAGATCGCCGGCGACCGGTTTCTGATGCGCGTTCCCCAGACTGCCCGGTTCCTGCTGACCGCCGGCCGGGAGATCGCGTTCGAGACGGAAACCGGGACGTCGCTCGACGACGTCGCGATATTCCTCGTCGGCACGGTCTTCGGCATCCTGCTGCACCAGCGCGGGCACATCGCGCTGCATGCCAGCGCGGTCCGGGTCAACGGCACGGCGGTATTGTTTTGCGGGCCATCCGGCGCGGGAAAATCAACGATCGCCGCGGCGCTCGGACAGCATGGCTATCCGCTGGTGACCGACGATCTATGCGGGATCGCGCTCGGCCGTCAGCCGATGGCGCAACCCGACGGGCGCCAGTTGAAGCTATGGGCGCAGGCCATCGAACAGCTCGATCTGACAAGGAACCGCGGTACAGCGGTACGCCGCCGCGCGGAAAAATATTACGTCGATGCGGAAGAGGCGTTCACCGAGGCGCTGCCGATCGGCGCCGTCTATGTGCTGCGCGAGGCGCGCCCGCCGCACGCGCCCGGCATCGAGCGGCCCACGCCGATCGACGCGGCCCTGCTGCTGCGGCGCAACGCCTATCGCCCCGGGCTGGTGGGCCGCATGGGGCAACGGGTGGCATATTTCCAGGCGGCGGCGGCGATTGCCAACGCCGCCGGCATCTTCTATCTGACCCAGGAATTCGACTTCGCCGCGCTGCGGCTGGTGATTCGCCGGCTCGAGGATCACTGGGCCGAGATCGGGCTTGCGCCGAGGCCGGCATGAAGGTCATCTGGCTTGCCATGATGGCGGAAAAGCGCAGCGCCGCGGCCAGCGTGACGAGAGGGATCGCATGATCGTGCGACGCCAGGGCGATTGGCTCTCTGCCAAGGTCGGCGAAGAGCTCGTGATGATGAGCGCCGAGCAGGGCAACTATCTCGGTCTCAGCGAGGTCGGCACGCGAGTATGGGAGCTGATCGAGGCGCCGCGCGACTTCGACGCGCTCTGCGCGCAGCTGGAGAACGAGTTCGAGGTGTCGGCCGAAACCTGCCGCGCCGAGGTCGAGGAGTTTCTCACCGAGCTGGCGAAACATGGCGCGGTTGCGCTCGACCCGGCATAGGCTGCGGCGCCTTGCCGATATCGGACGGCGGCAGCGCGCGCTGCTGATCGAGGCGGCGCTGTGGCTGCTGCTCGCTCGGCTGGCGCTTGCGCTGGTTCCGTTTGCGCGGCTGGCGCGCCGGCTCGGAACATTTGTGCCGCCAAGCGATCCGCAGGTCGCGGAGCGACGGCTCGGCGGTTCGGATGAACATGTTCGGCTGGCGGAAGAGATCAGCTGGGCGGTGACGCGCGCGGCGCGCCATGTCCCGTACCGGGCGGCATGCCTGCCGCAGGCCATGGCGGCACGCATGATGTTGAAGCGCCGGCGTGTTCCCAGCGTGCTGCATTTCGGTGCCGCCATGGATGCCGGGCATCCGCTCGACACTCATGCCTGGCTCGAGGCGGTCGGCGTCGAGGTCACCGGTTTCCCGGCGAGCGATTTCGCCGATATCGCGTGCTTCGTGTGAAACGCACCGGACAGCGATCCATGGGAACGCCCGATCTCCTCGAAAGCACCGCAGCGAACGTCGCGCCGCGGGACCGGAACATCATGCCGCCTTACGTGGTGCTGCGGGATTTTCTCGACGATCGTCTGGTCGGCGAATTACTCGACCTCGCGATATCTCGCGAAGCGGATTTCCGTGCCGGCCGAATCGTCGGCAGCATTGTCAAACCCGCGGCTCGAAAAGCCTGGACAATGGGGGATCTGAAGGAATTCGGCCCCCTCATGCGGGCGAAAATCCGCGATCGGCTGCCGGAGATCGTCGCCGCGCTGCAGGTGACGCCGGTTGTCCGACCCAATGTCGCGCTCGAACTCGTGGCGTATCGCGACGGCGACTTTTTCAAGCGCCATGTCGATACGCTGGCGAGGATGCAACTTAGCGATACGTTGGACCCCTTGGAGGAGCGGCTGATCGTCGTGCTCAGCGGGGTTTATTATTTTCGCACGCAGCCGAAGGGGTTTACGGGTGGCGAGTTGCGTCTTTATGCGTTCGGTGATCCGCGCTCCGCGTCATTCGTCGATGTCGAGCCGGCGCATAACAGTCTCATCGTCTTTCCGTCTTGGTCCTCGCACGAAGTCCTGCCGGTAAGATGCCGATCCGGGCGCTTTGAGGATTCGCGTTTTTCGGTCAATTACTTCATTCGAGAGGAACGTCGACCGTTGCGAGGCGGGGCCGGTGGGTGATGGACCGGAATATGTCGTCGCCTCGCGGGAGGGGTTGTACATTGTCGACCATGCGAAGTGGCGGCTCGCTGCCGAGGGGCGTTTCTTTGGCGTCACGGTTCATAAAGCAGATATTTTTTGTTTCAAGCTAATAATTTTAGAGGATGACCGAGGACAAACTCGATTTGGACAGATCGTTCGCTATAGATTCATTGACAATAAACGATTGGGAGAACCAGAAATTCTAATCGATGGGCTTGATTACAATTGTCATCAAGTAGATTTTTTTGATAGCTCTTTTTTTGTTGTAGATACACGCGGCCAACGCTTGCTCGAATTCGATGAAAACTGGCGCTCCGCGGCCATCCACCAGATTCTTCCCCCCGCGGCCGAGAAGAGCCCCGGCTACGCCCATTTGAATTCATTTCTCGGCCACGACCGCTCAATCTACGTGATGCTGCACAATCAGCAGCGCCGACTGCCAAGCGAAATTATCGAGTTCGACCGCAAATTTGCCGAACGGCGCCGAATCACGCTACCGTGGACCGGGTGCCACGACATCGTCCGGCTGGAGGACGGGCAGCTGCTTTTCTGCGAGTCGCTCAGGGGGCGGCTGTCGTGCGACGACGGTTCCTCGCATCAGATCGACAAATTGCTGACGCGGGGGCTCGCCGTCGGCGAGGACGAGATTGCGGTCGGCAGCTCGCTTTACGGCAAACGCATCGCGCGGGTGCTGCTGCCAGGCTTTGTCACCTTTCTCGACCGTTCGTACCAGCGCGTCGCCCGGCTCTATCTGCCGGCGGCACCGACCCAAATCCGCCGGCTCGACGGCAGCGATCTGTCGCTATCGCGGCCGCGATAAAAGGTGCCGCCGCCGGTCAGGCATTGCCGCCCTCGACCCAGCGGATGAAGCGGCCAAAATGAATACCGCGCGCCAGCACGACCCGATAGTCGCCCCGACGCGCGATCGCCGCCTGCTCGTCGGTCGGCCATTCGTCGACCAGGCGTTTGAGGCGCGGCAGATCGATCATCCGGCGCGCCAAAGGCGATGCTTCGAGACGCTCCACCTCACGGGCGATATCCTGGCGCCTGACGTCCATGCGGCGAAACCAGGCGCCGCCTTGGGCGCCGCGCCGCCGCTCGTCGAGAATTTCGCGCGGCAACCGATCGGCGAACACGGCCCGTGCGAACGAGCGGGGTACACCGCCACGGTGGTAGAGCGGCTCGGGAACCGACAACGCAAATTCCAGGAGCCGACGATCGGCATGGGCATCGCGGGTGGCGAAGCCGTATTGGTCTTCGGTCTGCGCGTAAAGGTCCCGGGCCACCTGGTTGCTGTCGAAGAGCTTTGAAGCGCGAAAACGCGCCGGGTTCCAAACACTCGGGCGAGACCACGGGTCAAACCCGGTGTTGCGCCACAACCGGGGGAGATCGCATTCCGCAATGAAGGACGGATTAAGCGCGCTGTAATGTGCGACACTGCCGGTATCGCGACCTCGCAGACGGTGCAGTAGGCGCCGCAGCGGCACGGGCACATTCCAGATAAGCGCCTGCGCGGCCAGCGTGTGCGCGAGTCCGCGGCCTCGCTCGGCGGCTTCTATGGGCAGTTCGCGCACCAGCGTGCGCCAGTCCCCGCGCAGCAGCAGGGCGAGCAAAAAAAACGATCCATCCCAGGTCAAGCCCCAATTGCCGAACCGGCCCTCGACGAGCGCTCGATGTCCGTCCACAGCAACCGCATCGTACAGGTAGCTGAACCATCCCAGATTCACGCCTCCAGAATGGATTGGAAAACCCATCTTCGCAAAGTATCTGGTATCATCCTCCTCGAAAGCGTGCGGTGCCTCCGGTGCCAGCAGGCGGATGTCGAGTGACGGATACATGCGGCCGAGCGCCGCGACTTTTTCCCGCTCATCGGGGTATTCCCACGGACGAGCATCGTCGGCGGCGCCCGGCGGGGGCACCAGCGTGTAGCAGGTGATGCGCTCGGCCCGGCCGAGCCGAGCCGCGGTCGCGGCGATGGCACTCGAATCGAGCCCGCCACTCGTCGATATCGCGACGTGCCGGCTGCCCGCGGTCGCCGTGAGGACCGCCTGGTCGAACAGCTCGCGCGCCCGCTCGACATAGTCTTCCTCGCGCCGAAAGCGCACGGATGTGAGATCCGGCGACCAGTAATGCGCATGACGGATACCGGCACGGTCGAACGTTATCATCGTCCGGCTCGGCACCCGCTCGACGCCGCGATAAACGGTGCGGCGAGCCTCCCGCATATTGGTAATCATGAAATTGGCAAGTGATACCTCGTCGATCTCGCGCGGCACGAATGGCAGCGACAGCAGCGCGACGAGCGTGCTGGCAAACACCACGAAATCGCCGCCGCGATAAAAGAACAGCGTACGGCTGATCCCCAGGCAGTCGCGTCCGAGGGTCAGGGTGCGAGTATCGGCATCCCAGCGCGCAAAAACAAACCCGCCAAGACAGCGGGCGACGCCCCGCTCGCCCCAATTTTCGACGATCCGCATGAAGAGAGCGGCATCAGAAGTTCGCGCCAGCTCGGGGGTTGGGATTTGCAGCGCAGCGCCCAGCTCGTCGCGATTGTCGAGATGAGCAAGCGCTGCAAAGAGTCCCTCGCGTTCGCGTGCGATCGGTTGCGGGTCATGCCCGCCGGGAGCATCGGGGCAGTAAACGAACAGCGCGCCAGGCGAGCGGCGCGACATGACACGTCCCGTCCCTCGAAGTGAAATCGCCCTGGCGATCCCAGAAGCCGTATCGGCGTCGATGGAGACGCCGTCAAATCTTACGAGGCCAATAAGTGCGGCCATCGACGCAAAGCAAAACCGGGAGCTACCGATAGCCCTCTGGCCATCGGCTCGACCGGAAACCGGTCAAGAAGCGTAGCCCCCAAGGTGGTCGATATTGAGCAGACACATATTCTGCGCCAAAGCGGCATCCGCAAAAATGACTTGCGGCGTCTTCCATGGGCGGCGCGGCAATGGCGCGGGCATACTGCCTGCATCGTCGACAACCTGCTCTCGATCATCCGCTTCGTTCATCATGCACCCAGACGGCGAAGTGTTCTCCAGTGTATTGGACTCAAGCTGCGCCAGCAAGCCGAGACACTCATATCGGTAGCATCTCGGCTTGAAATCGCGTCCTACCGGCAGGCACCGCGCTTCCGGCATTTTCTCACGGATGCTATGGTCTCGCCGACGGACGTGGCGTGGTTGCGCGGGTAGGATGTTCCGGATGCAGTGGGAACCGTTCCTCAGCTCTGAGCAGCTTCGCGTCGCCGCAGAATTGGCACGCGCCGGCACACGCTCGGACCCGACGCGGCCCGGGAGCTGGCTGGTCCTCAGTCATACGCTCGCGAAACTCGGCAAATTCGATGAAGCCATCGCCTGCCTCGATGCGGCAATCGATCGATTGCCCCCCACGGCCGAGCTTCACCTGAGGCTTGGTGAGATGTTGCGCGCCCAGAATCGGCTCGAAGAAGCTCTGCCGCAGGCCGAGCGCGCGCTGGCGATCGCACCCGGCGAGCCTCGCGCGACGCAGCTCTATCTCGATCTTCTGGCGTTGCTGGGCAGGTACGAGAAACTCGACAGAGACGCGCTTGCCGTATTTGCCGCAAAAAGCGCGCATTTGATGAACCTGCACACGAGATCACTGGGTCCAGCAAAGACCATCGAGATGTGCGATTCGCTGCTCGCCGAAAATCCGGGGCACGTTACCGCCAGATTTTGGAAAGCCGTCTCGCTCGCGCAGCTTGGTCGCGCCGAAGAAGCGCGGCGCCTGATTTCGATCGAGCGGTTGGTCGAAATGCGGGAGTTGCCGGCCCCGTCGGGCTATGCCGACAGCGGATCATTTCAAGCCGCGCTCGCGTGCGAGATCCAAGCCAATCCGACCTTGGGCGGCGACCAGAAAGGCAAATCCTCGCGCGAAGGCCTGCAGACGCGGGTTCTGCGTCAGCCGGGGGCGGGCGCGGTCGACGCCTTGCTCAGTCAATTCCAGCAGGCGGTCGATGCCTATGAGGCGCGGCTCGTCGCAGCGGGCGATGAATTCGCCTCGACGCGGCCGCGACGGGCACGCCTTGATGCCTGGGCGATGGTTTGCGGGGCGACCAGCCGGCAGGTGTCGCACGTGCACTCCAGCGGATGGTTGAGCGGGGTCTACTACGTCGCCGCGCCGCGCCCGAACGGCGCCAACGCCTATCGCGGGCCGTTGGTCATGGGCGGCGGCGTTGCCGAGCCGCCATGGGGCACGCGCGAGATCGAGCCGGTGCCGGGGCGGCTCGTGCTGTTCCCGTCGTACGTGCCGCACCAGGCGCTGCCGACCGGTGTCGACGGCGCGCGCATCAGCGTCGCGTTCGATGTCGTCGACGCCGCGTGAATTTCGCCTTCTCTGCTCCGCGCTGCGCCGGCCGCAACGCCGCGAGGATATAGACGCGCAGCGCCAAATCCTGGCCGAGACGGCGTCGCGCGCCTTCAACTGGCAGGCGGTAATCGACGGCGCGCGACGCCATCGCGTGGCGCCGCTCGTCCTCGAGGCGTTGCGGGCCACCGATCGCGTCGTGCCGGAAACCGCGATGGCCGCGCTGCAACGCCTTGCCAATGCGGCGGCGCGGCGCAGCCTGGCGCAGATCGGCGAGCTCGAACGCCTGGCGACGCTGTTTGCGGACGCCGGAATTCGCATGATTGCCCTGAAAGGAGTGACGCTGTCGGCGCAGCTCGAAGGCGACGGCAGCTTGCGTGGCGCGCGCGACCTCGACCTGCTGGTCGACCCCAGCCGCTTCGTCGAGGTCGAGGCGCTACTGGTGCGGAACGGGTACCGCAGCACCGGTGCCGCACTGTCGCCGCGCCAGGAAGCCGCCCACCGCAATTGGACCAAGGATGTCGAATTCCTCAATCCGGCCACCGGCGTGCCGGTCGAGCTGCATCACCGGCTCACCGACAACCAGCATCTGCTCGACTGCGATTTCGACACGCTGTGGCGCGAGCGCGAAATCGTCGCCATCGGCGGTACTGCCATCGCCACCCTGCCCCGCCGCTACCTCGCGCTCTATCTGTGCGTGCACGGCGCCGGGCACGCCTGGGAGCGCCTGCGCTGGCTGGCCGATCTGGCAGCGGCGTTGCGCGAGCCCGGAGCGGTCGAGCAAGCGGCGGCAGCCGCATCGGCGGCGGGATTGCTGCCGCCGATGCTGCACGCCCTGCTCCTCGCTCACGATTGGCTCGGCTTGGCGGTTCCGGCCGGAGTCCTAGCCGAGGCGCGCACGAACCGGGCCGTGGCGCGGCTCGACCGCATCCTCGCCCATCTTTACGCCGCCGAAACGTGGCACCGGATGCCGCGGCGCGGCACGTTCCGGGCGCGAATGCGCTATTCGCTGTGGCAGCGGCTCTATCGCCTATCGCTTAAATCGGATACGCGGTTTCGCCTGCGGCAGGCGCTGCGCGAATTCATCTCGCCGACGGATTGGACTACCGTCCCGCTACCCGATCCGCTGTTCTTTCTTTATCCACTGGTTCGGCCGGTCGGCTGGCTGTTGCGCCGCCATCGACACGGCTAGGCGATCGGAAACACGTGCTGGCGGTCGGTCGAGATCGAGACTTTGCGTCCGAGGATATCCAAAAGCACGTGAATCCGCCCCGAATCATCCATGCTCTCCAGCGTGGCGAGCTGCTCGGCGAAGGCCCCTGCCAGCAGGCGGATGGTTCCGCCAACCTTCAGCCGCTCGCCAAACAGCAATATTCCGCGCGCGTCGGCCGACGCTACCAGCGCCTCGACAACCCCGCGCGGCACCGGGTGCGGCCGGCCGCTCTGCATCACCAGGCTTGCTACCCCATAGGTGCCGTTGACGCTGCGCCACCGATCGCGGTCGAGGTCGAGGCCGACAAACAGGTACCGCGGGAAAAACGCCGCATCGACGTGGCGCAGCTTGCGTGCGTGCCTCACGGTCTTGTGCCGCTTGGGAAGAAACGTCCGGAATCCCTGGTTTTCGAGCTGCTCCTGGGCGCGCAGCTCGCCATACGGCAAAGTATGCACCGCGTACCACCGCGCGCCCTCGTCGAGCCGGCGCGGGAGCGGCGAAGCGATCTCATAAAGCGCGTCTTGCATGCCGTTCACGAAGGAACCACCGGTTCGAGGCACGCGGATCGTATTGAACGGCGGCCTTGCCGACAAGGCGAGCCTGCGCGGCGCGATGACGCTTGGCCTCGCGCTGGACGATGACGGCCGAAACCTTCACACTTCGATCCCCGCCAAGGGTATCGGGTCATCGGATGATAACCAGGCCGCCGTTGCCGGAACGGGGCTGTCTTTACGTCATCGGCGACATCCACGGGCGCGCCGACCTGCTCGACCGCGCGATCGAGCAAATCCGCCGTGATGTCGAAACCCATCCGGGGCGCGATGCCTTGACGGTGACGCTCGGCGACTACGTCGATCGCGGGCCCGATTCGCGGGGGGTGCTCGACCGCCTCGCGAGCAACCCGTTTCCGACCGAGTTCATCGCGTTGAAGGGCAATCACGAGGACCTGATGGAGGCGTTTCTCGAGGATCCGTCGATCGCCGACCACTGGCGCCATCTCGGCGGTCTGGAGACGTTGCATTCTTATGGGGTCGCCGTCGGCCCGCTGATGCGCGGCCAAAATTACGAGGAGGCGGCCGAAGCGCTGCGCGCGGCCTTGCCGCAATCGCATCGCGATTTCCTCGCATCGCTCTCGCTGTCGCAGGTCGTCGGGCGGTATTTCTTCTGCCACGCCGGCGTTCGTCCAGGCGTGGCGCTGGAGCGGCAGCGCGAAGAAGATTTGTTGTGGATCCGCGAGCCGTTTCTCGACAGCCGAGCCGATTTCGGCAAGATCGTCGTGCACGGCCACACGCCGGCCGAGGCCCCGGAGGTGCTGCCCAACCGCATCAACCTCGATACCGGCGCGTTCATGACCGGCCGGCTGACCTGCGCCGCGCTCGAAGGCAGTCGCGTCAGGTTTCTCGGTTGAGTTCAGCCGATCGCGTCGAGCACGGATCGCCAGCGCTCGAAGGCCTGCCGGCGGGTGAAATTCGCCTCCAGCATCTGCCGGGCACGCGATCCCATCGCCGCGACTTGCGCGGGATCGTCCGCGAGGCCGCTCAGTTCGGCTGCCAAGTCATCCCCCTCGCCCGACTCGACGACGACCCCGCATTCGTAACGCCGGACGAGACCGGCGATTTCGCCGTCGCGCGCGGTGACCGCGACGAGCGGCCGGCCGGCTGCCGCGATCCCGTAGAGCTTGCTCGGCAGCATCAGCCCTTCGACGCGGGGCAGCAGCGACAGCCAATGCACGTCGGGCACAGTCAAGGAAAATCCGAGCAGCCCGCGGTCCTGATAGGGTACGAAGCGGAAGGATCGGGATAGCCTGCGCTGTCCGACGGCGCGGATCAGGTCGTCGAACTTGCTGCCCCCGCCGATAAACAGGAACAGGATGTTAGGACGGTCGCGCAGCCGTTCCGCCGCCGCGAGCAGAGTGTCGAACTCGTGGGCGCGGCCGAGATTTCCCGAATACCCGACGACAAACCGGTCTTCGAGCCCCCATTTCCGACGGAGCGGGTTGACGCTGCTCGGCAACGGACGGATTTGCTCGTCATCGCACCAGTTCGGAATGACATGTACGCGCTCGGGGGAGACGCCGCGCGAGCAAACGATACGCGCCATCCCGTCGCCGACCGCGATATTGGCGGCGGCTTCGCGCAGCGCCACATCGCGCAAGCGCATCAATCCGGCGCCGAGCGCGCCACCGGCCAGCGGAACACCGAGCCGCGCGGCGACTTCCGGGTACAGATCCTGCAGCCAATTGACCAGGTGCAGATCACGCTGCCGTGCCACCCGCAGCGCCACGACGCACAGCAGCGGCGGATCGGTTTTCGCCACCAGAATGTCGCCCGGCGCCGCGATCGCGAGCACGGCGCGCCGGATCGCGGCAGCGAAGGACAAATAGTCCAGCGCCCGGCCCAGCAGGCGCGTCCGGCCGAGCCGCGTCGTGGCGACGCGGTGGATCTGGACACCTTCGACGGTTTCGGCGGCAGGCAGCCGCGCTTGCGGCTGGTCATAAAGCTGCCGGCTCGCGACGACATGGACCTCGCGCCCGCGCGCCGCCAGGTGAAACGCCAGATCACCGAGGATCTGGCTCGTCGCGGAATGGTCGGGCGGGAAATATCGATTGAGAAAGATGATGCGCTTCATCGGGCGCGGTGCTTACGGCAGCGACCGCGGCGGGGCAACGCCATCGATCGCTAGACGGAGCGGGCGGCGGAAACCCGGGCTTCCTCCGGTGACGGCTTGGCCACTGACGTGGCGAAGCGCGTGGTAACGCCGTGATATGCGCCCTCCTGCCTGTCGGACGGACGGACCCGGCCGGCATCCCGCTCGGCGAACGGCGTCGGCACCAGCCGGTCACCTCGAATGACGCAGAGAGCCGTCAACGCGACGATGCGCAAATCGAACCGGAGCGATGCTTTGCTCACATATTCCTCGTCGTATTTTTTCTTTTCCTCGGGCGACAGCAGGGCACCGCCATTGACCTGCGCCCAGCCGGTGATGCCGGGGCGAACCATCAACCGTACGCTCGGCACCGGCGGCTGGTCCTGCGGCAGCAGGGGCCGCGGCCCGATCAGCGCCATGTCGCCGACCACCACGTTGAGCAATTGCGGCAGTTCGTCGACCCGCGTCCGGCGCAGCAGCCGGCCGATCCATGACACGCGCTGCTCATGCGGCTCGACCTGCCCCGAGCGATCGAAAGCGGGGCGCAGCGTGCGGATTTTGTAGAGCAGAAAATTGCGGCCGTTCAGCCCTATGCGCTGCTGCCAGAAAAGGATCGGATCGCCGACATCGACAAAGGCAAGGCCGGCGATGACCAGCCACAGCGGAAGCAGCGCGACGATCAAAACGAGCGCGGTCGCAAAATCGATCGCGCGCTTGAGGTGAAAATAGCGCGGCAACGCAACCGCTCCGCTAGCTGCGGCATACGCTTCGACGGCGAATTCGGGCGGGACCGGATCGGCGTTGGGCGGGCTGAGGCTCGCGCCGAACAGCTGCGAGACCGAAACGAAATCCAGCGCGTGGCGCACGCAGACGCGCTGGATTTCGTCCACCGCTTCCTCGGACAGCACGTCCGCGGCCACGCCCAAGACCACCCTGTCGGTACGTACGCCATGCACGGCGAATTCGCGGATGAGCGATTCTAGCTGGGAGGGCGGCCCGAAAATGCGCACGCCGTTGACCGAGCGGCCGATCCATCGCGGTTCGGCGTCGAGCAGCGCGATCACCCGCGGCCGCCCGCCGCCGGCGGCCTCGAGAAATTTCATGTACAGCACCGACAGATCATTGACGCCGATGATGATGACGTGCTGCTGGCCCGCATCCCCGGTGTGTTTCGCGACGTTCTGTTTCTTGTCGGCGAGATGCGCCAGCCACCTGACGGTCACGAGCCCGACCCCGAGTACCAGCGCGTGCACCGCCGGAGTGGAGCGCGGAATGCCCTCGAGCCGGGTCACGGTGAACAGCAGGACGCACGTCATCAGCTCGCTGATGAGAACAGCCTTCGCCAAGTTGATGACATCGCTCACCGAGTAGTATCGCGCGATGCCGCCATAGACGTTGAACAGCGCGAATGCCACCAAGGCGCAGACAAACGAGACGAGCCAATAGACGCCGGCCAAGGCCGCGCCTTCGGGAGACAGGATATAGGCGTCGCGGATATAGAGCGCGAGGAACGGCGTCGTCGCGGCGAGCAGGAGGTCGAACAGCGAAAACCGGATGCTGAACCGCGTGCGAGACGACGGAGACCGAATGCGCATCTGTCGACGAGTCCCTGACGCCGCCGCGACGAACGGTTCCCGATCGGCGCGAGTTGTCTGCGGGCAGCATAACCAAACGGCGGTATCCGGGCAACCGGAGCCGCTCGGACAGCCGCCACAGCTATGCCGCCGCAATCGACCGCGCTGCTATCCAACCGGGCAAAACCGCATTACAATCCGCATCGGTCATGCGGCTCGGCTCCAGACATCATTTGATGACCCTCGCGGCAAAAGTCAGGGCCGCGATCGGCTTCGTCCTGCTGTGCGTCGTGCTTGCCGGCTGCGGCGGAAACGGCGATCTGGGCCGGGTCAGTCCGGCGCAGGAGAAGGCGATTGCCGCGGCGGCCACCGAATCGCCCCGGCTGCAGGGCGGCGAGAAGATTCGGATCACCGTTTTTGGCGAAGCGTCGCTCAGCGGCGAATACCAGATCGACCCGAGCGGGTACGTCTCGCTCCCCTTAGCCGGTACCGTCAAGGCCGCCGGGTTCACCCAGGGCGAGCTTGAGGACCAGTTGGCAAAGCAGCTGTCGAACGGCGGCTACCTCAAGAACCCCAAGGTCACGGTGAGCATTGTCGAGTTCCGGCCGTTTTACATCCTCGGCGAGGTCGAAAAACCGGGCGCCTATCCTTACGTTGGCGGGCTCAATGCCTTGAGCGCCATTGCCATTGCCGGCGGCACGACTTATCGGGCAAGCCGATCGGAAATTCTGATACAACATCCCGGCGAGGATGGACTGCATCGATACGACATCGATACGTCGGTTCCGGTCTTGCCGGGAGACATCATCAAGATTCCCGCACGATATTTTTAGACGCGCACGCCGCGTTCGCGGCGCCTACAAGTGTAAGGCGATGACTATTTCGCGATCCGCAAATCAAAGCACTTGGTTTTCGGCGAACACGCAGGCAGACTCGGTCGAGTGGATGGCGCGTCGCATTCACCGCTGGTTGACGAGCTCCTGGGTGGGGCAATGTCTGCAACTCAACGGTTCATGAGTCCGCTGCACCGGATTGCATCCGGTGCCTTGATACTCGGTTGGCTTTGTACGCCGGCGCACGCACAAGTGGGCGTGCTGGGCGGTGAGACCGGACCGACGCTGATGGCGCCGGCGGTCGTCCCCAATGACCGTCCCGATGCGTTCGCGGGGCCGAGCCGCGACTATACTGCGTTGGTCGCGGGCGACTGGCTGGTTTATCCGACGTTCTTCGCCGGCGCGGTCTTCGACAGCAATCCCAATCAGGTTTCGAGCGGCGCCAGATCGAGCGCCGGCTTGCGGCTGGTGCCAAGCGTGCTTGCCGAAACGACGAATGGGATCAGCAAGACCTCGCTCTACGGCATGGCCGACGGTCGGGTCTATACCAACCAGAGCAACGGCAATGCCGACGCGGTGGCGGCTCGGGCCGGCGTGATCGAGAACTACGAGCTGGCGCCGGACCTGCTTTTTATCGGGCAAGGCGACTTCACGCACCAGAGGGACCTGTTCAGCACGTTCGGCATCGACCACAGCGTGACCACGCTCAATCCGACAGGCATCGGATTGGCGCCGGTAACCAACCCGATCTCGTACAACCAGTTCACCGGCAGCGGCCAGATCCAGAAGACCTTCGACCGCGCGTTCTTCAATCTCGGCGCCTCGGTCATCGACATCAACTACGATCATTCCTCTGGTGTCACGGCGCCGTCGCCCGACGGCGTCGACACGACCGAGACCGCTCGGGGCGGGTTCTGGATCAATCCGCTCGTTTATGCCTATCTCGAAGGGTCGATCGACCAGCGGAATTATTCGACCAGTTCGCTGAGCTCCGACGGTTATCGCACCATCGCCGGTCTTGGCTCCGACCAGATCGGGCTGTTCCGCGGCGAGATCTACGGCGGTTATCAGTCGGAGAGCTACAATTCCGGCAACCCTCTCGGCACGGTCAATGCGCCGGTCTATGGCGGCCGGCTGTTCTACTACCCCCTGCCGGAGCTGACCTTGAGCGGCTCGGTCGACAGGACGATCGGCGCCTCGCTGCTGACCAACACGCCAGGCACCATCGGGACATCGACGCAGCTCACCAGCGCGCTCGCGCAGGCGAGCTATTCCTTGATGCAGGCGTGGACGGCATCGGGCAGGTTCGGTTTCATCCACACCGACTACGTCAACACGTCGCGCAGCGACGATAGCTGGCTCATCGGCGGAACGTTCACCTACAGCGTATGGCAGAACCTTGGCGTGACGCTCGACTACGAACACCTCCAGCTGAGCTCCAACGTGCCGCTGCAGGGGTTCGACCGCGACGTCGTCACGCTCGGCTTGACCTACAAGTACTGAGGCATGGCGGTCGAGCGGCCCGTCCGCAGGGGAAACGAGGAGCCGTCAATGCGCAAGAGTTTCCTGGCCGCGCTTGGCATCGCGTTATGGATCGGCGGCGCGGCGATGGCGCCGACCTTCCTGGCAATGCCAGCCCGGGCCGCAGTGCCGGTAAATCCGCAGATCGCGGCGATCCTGGCACAGTACCCGAACGGTGGACCGGGGCTGCGCGCGGCGGTCGCCCGCCTCGTCGAGACTGACGCCTCGCTGGCGGCGGCGGTGGTTGCCGCCAGCGATCTCGCGAACGCGGCGCAACAGGCGGCGATCGGCGCCGGCCTGGGCGACGCGACCAATTTTTTCGCGAAGATCGCGTCCGACTTTGCAAAGCATGCGGCGGAGCTGATCCGCGCGGCGATCGTCTATGCCAATCCGATCGTGCTGGCGAACTACACGGTATCGGTGTCGGTGTATGACGCGCAGGTGATTCCCGGAACCGACAACAACGCCGGCAACACAACGAGCGCCTGCATCAGCCCGAGCAGACCCGGGCACGGGTGCTGACGAGGTTGCCGTTACCTCGCCGAATCGATCGGATGTGGCGCCGCTTGGGTGTGCGCCGCGCGTCTTGCAAAGCCAGGCCGCAACGGGGCCGCTCCTTGTGCTGATTTGGGGCGTATGGCAAGGTCGAGGCTTGCCGCGTCGCGGTAAAAAGGCCTCGAAAGATCAATGACAGGTGCAAGCGCCTCTTCACCTGAACGGCGGTAGCTTGGGATTTTCGGCGGCTTGAACGACCGCGTATTTTGCTGCGTCGCGTAATAGAAGAAGGCCTGAGGCGAGGCACTGCGGACGGCGCCGGTCGAGCGCGCATGCTCGCAATGCCCCGGCTGGCGTGAGCCGGCCGGGCGAAGCGACCGAGCGGCTGATTTTCTGGCTCTTCGTTGCCGGGCTTGCATGGGTTCCCTACTGGTACGGCAGCAACGACCTGATCGCCTGGGGCATCAACTCGATCGGGTTTCCGGGCCTCGCGGCGTCCTACGAGATTTCATTGCTGATCCGAGGCCGAAACCATCCCGTCGCGATCGGCGATTTGGCGCTGCCGACCGGGTTGTTTTTCGCCACGCTGCTGTGGATCTGGTTCCAGACCATCGCCTGGACGCATCTCCCCCTCGCGGACCCGATATGGCGCATGGCCTCGCAGGCGCTGGGAACTCCGCTCGACGGCCGCATCACCGTCAGCCCCGATTTGACGAACCTCGCGGCGATGCGCCTGGCGACGGCGGCAAGTGTTTTCTGGATCGCACTGCAGTTATGCCGGGACGACCACCGCGCCGTGTTGCTGCTCAAGGCAGTTGCGTCGATCGCTTGCGCCTATGCGGGCTTCGGCATCATCGCCAGCCGGTTTCCGGCGATCGCTCTCCCCGCACTGGATCTCCACCCGAGCAAGGCGCTGGCATCCTCGACATTCATCAATCGCAACACATTCGCGACCTATGCAGGGCTTGGGCTGGTCGCGGTCAGCGGGTTGCTCCTGCGTCACTACCGCCACGAGGTGGCCGGCGGCGATGCCGGATGGCGGTTGCAGCTGGCGACTGTGATCGAGGCGACGGGGAGCAAGGCTGCGCTGCCGCTGGCCGGAGCGTTCATCCTGCTTGTCGCATTGCTGCTCACCGGCTCGCGCGGCGGCGTCATCGCGACGGGAGCCGGACTGCTGCTGCTCGCGTTCCTCAGCCGTCCGCGCGGGACGGGCGCCGCCAGGGCGTTGTCGATTATCGGTCCGGTCATCGTCCTGATCACCGCGACGCTATTCGCCTTTGGCGGCCTGTTCGTCGACAGTATCGAGCAGCGGGGGATTTCCGACAGCGAACGGCTTTCCGTCTATCTGTTGACGATGCGCTCGATCCTCGATTCCCCGTTGTTGGGCCATGGATACGGCGCCTTTGCCGACGTCTTTCCGCTGTACCGCGACCGCTCGCTCAGCGTGCAGGGCGTATGGTCGGAGGCGCACAACACGTATCTGGAGGTTTTCCAGGGTCTCGGGCTGATGTTCGGATTGATGCTCGTGGCAAGCGTCATTCTGCTCGTGCTAAGCTGCCTGAAGGGTGCGATCAGGCGGCGGGAGCACGTGACCGCCCCCCGCGTCGCCGCCAGTGTCGCAGTGCTTGTCGGTGTCCATGCCATGGTCGATTTCAGCCTGCAGATCCAGGCCGTGGCTTTGACCTTTATGGCTTTGCTGGGTGCCGGCCGCGCGCAAGCCGACAGCCCGCGCACGCCTGCCGGGCAGCGGCCGTGACCCGATCGCTCGCGTCAACCTAGGTGCGTAACGTCAGATGCTCAATCGACTGACGGCCGACGCGGCCGACACCGGTCCGGCCGAAACGCAAATTGATTTGCGCGAGGCCGTCAGCTTTGTCTGGCGGCAATGGAAATTCATCAGCGTCATCATCGGCGTGGTGATGCTGATCGGCGCCGTTCTATTGCTGCGGCAGGTGCCGCTTTATACGGCGACGAGCGAAATCCTGCTCGATCGCCCGCGCGAGAAGGTCGCCGGCAACGAGGCGATCCTCGCCGACGTCAACCTCGACGTCGCGATGGTCGAGAGCCAGATGGCGGTCATCCGCTCGAGCGTCTTTTTGCGCCGGGTCGTCGAGAAGGATCACCTGTACGCGAACCCGGCACCGGCAAGCGCTCAGCCGAACCCACCACCGCCGGCGTCGCCGGTCCTTGCGACGGTCCGCTCGCTATTCCCCAGCTCGGATGCAGCGACCCCGCCATCGCCTGCCGATCTCGGCTCGGAAGCGATCCCGGCCAACGAGCTCGGCCCGATTGCGGCGCTCAAATCGGCGATCACCGTCTCGCGTGTCGCGCAGCATGGCTATGTCCTTGGGATTTCGGTGACCAACCCGAACCCGGTGCGCGCGGCGCAGCTCGCAAATGCCGTCGCCGACGCCTATCTCGTCGACAAGCTCGATACCCGTTTCGAGGCGGCCAAGCGCGCAGAAGCCTGGTTGAGCGATCGCCTCGGCGAGTTGCGCAATCAGTTGCGCGATTCGGAGGAAGCCGTGGCGCGGTTCCGCGCCGAACACGGCCTCGTCCAGCAAAACGGCGCCTCGCTGACGCAGCAGCAGCTCTCGGACCTCAACGCCAAGCTCGTCGACGCGCGCAGCGATGTGGCGCAGAAGAAGGCACGCGTCGATCTGCTCAACTCGATCCTCGCCAAGGGCGGCAGCGTGCAAAGCATGCCGGACGTCGGCAATGATGCGGCGTTGGCGGGGCTGCGGCAGCAGGCAAGCACACTGTCGGCGCAAGAAGCCGACCTTCTCGCGCGCTACGGGGCGGCGCACCCGTTGGTCGTCAATATTCGTGCCCAGGAGCGCGATGTCGAGCGCTCGATCGGCGCCGAATCGGGGCGCGTCGCTGCGGGCATCCGCAACGATTACGACCTGGCGCAGTCCCGCCTCGCGGCGCTCGAAAAATCGGTCCAGCAGGCGACCGGCCAAAGCAGCATCGACGATGCCACGGCCATTCGTCTGCGCGAACTGGAGCGGACCGCGGCGGTCAACAAAAGCCTGTTTGAGGATTTTCTGCAGCGATCGAAAGTCACCGAGGAGCAGTCGACCTTCGAAGTACACGACGCGCGCGTGATCACGCCCGCGATGGTACCGGGCTTCCCGAGCTCGCCGCGCACGGCGCGCTTCCTCGCCGTCACCGCGCTGGTTGGCGTGCTCTTCGGTCTCACCGGCGCGTTCCTGCGCGAAAAGCTCAATGCCAGTTTCACCACGCCGCGGCAGATCGAAGAGGTGCTGGCGCTCCCCTTGTTGAGCTCGGTAAGCCACATGAAGGCACGCGACCTCACTGTCGCCGACGTCGTTGTGCCGATCTACAACTATCCGGTGGTCAAGCCTCTGTCGCGCTATGCCGAGGCGATCCGCGCGCTGCGCAGCGGCATTCAGATGGCGGATGTGGATCATCCCCCGAAGGTGATCCAACTCACTTCCGCGGTCCCCAGTGAGGGCAAGACCACGATCGCTCTGTCGCTGGCGGCATCGGCGGCGATCTCAAAGCTCAAGGTATTGTTCATCGACGCCGATTTGCGCCATCCGACAGCCTCGAAGGTTCTCCAGTCGGATAAGCAGAGCGGGCTCGTCGATCTACTGATGGGCCATGTCGACGAGAAGGAGGTGGTGCGCTATCTCGAAGGTCCCGGCTACTGGACGCTCGCGGCGGGCAACCACACGCAGAACCCGACCGATCTTCTGGGGTCGGAGCGGATGAAATCGCTGGTCGCCGGGTTCAAGGAGAATTTCGACCTGATCATCATCGACACCCCGCCTGTCGGACCGGTCACCGACCCGTTCGTGGTCTCGCAGTTCAGCGACAAGATCATCCTGGTGATTCGCTGGGGCTCGACCGCCCGTGAGCTTGTCAGGCAATGCGTCGACCAGCTTTCCGGACATCGCAAAGTCGCTGGTGTGGTTTTCAACCAAGTCAATGATCGACAGGCGCAGAAGTACGGAAAATCGGCATACAATTATTATTACGGCAACCGTTATTATAAAGGCTATTACAGCGCCTAGCGAAACAGCCTTTGGAATATGCGACTTCTCACGATATTCATCATAGTCGGAACCTGCACGGTCACGATGTTTCACGGCTGGAACGTCGCAAGTTTCGCGCAGGCTCGAATGCAGCTCGCCAATACACGCGGCGCTGAATCTGCCGGGCTGGCTAAGTGGATTGGCTCGCCCGGCGTGACCGCGGCCGCGCTGGAAGCCTCGCTCCCGAAAATGGCGGACGCGACGGACATCGAGGGCGCGCGACATCGTGAACGGCAGCTGGAAGCAATCGCCGCCGTTCGCCCGCTATCCGCCAGCACCTGGCTGGCGCTCGCCGGATTGCGGCTGGTGACCGGCGCGCCCCGCCAACAGGTTCTCGGCGCGCTGGCGATGTCGTCGATCGCCGGCCCGAACGAAGGCCGGGTTATGTGGCAACGGGGCGTTTTCGGGCTGCTGCAATGGGAAGAGCTGCCACAGGACGCGCGGCAACGGACGATCACCGATCTGTCGGGCGCTCTCGGTACCTCGATCGAGGACCCCAATCTCTCGCCGGCCAAAAACATCCTCAGCGAGAAGCCGGCCGAAACGCGCCAGGACATTGCGGCGCTGCTGCGCAGCAGCGGCGTTCCGGCGAGCGAGATCAGCCGGCTCGGTCTGTAGCGCATGCATCTGGAGCGGTCGCTGGAACTCGAACTGCCCACCACTCCGAAGCCCGCGTCCGTGCCGATCGCGGCTCGGACGGTCAAGCGCGGGCTTTACGTGCAGTACGGATGTGGGCTTTGCGCGCCGGATGCCTGGCTCAATTTCGATGCGTCGCCAAGGCTGCGGATCGAACGCATCCACGGGCTGCGCATGCTGCTGCGAGCCACCGCCGGCATTCTCTTCCCGCCGACCGCGCGACCGGGCGATATCGTTCGCGGGCTGCCGGTGCCAGACGGCACCGCCGATGGCGTCTATTGCAGCCACGTGCTGGAGCACTTGCCGCGCGACGATGTCCCGATCGCGCTGCGCAACACGTTCCGTATGCTCCAGCCCGGCGGGGCTTTCCGCCTCGTCGTCCCAGACCTGCAATGGCGCGTGCGGCACTATCTCGATGACGCTGCCCGGGCGGACCCGTCAGCCGCGGACAGGTTTCTCGAAAGCAGCGCGCTCGGAGCAAGGAGCAGGCCGAGAATGCCGGCGGCCGCGATCCGGCGTCTGATCGGTCAGTCGGCGCATCTGTGGATGTACGATTTCGCCGCACTGGCGCGCTTGCTCGCCGAGGCAGGGTTCGGCTGCATCCGGCGCTGCACCATCGGTGACAGCGGCGATCCGGCATTCGCCCTCGTCGAGCAGACCGATCGGTTCAGCGAGGCCGGGGAAAGCGAATTGGCGATCGAGGCGAGGCGGCTGGCGTGACGGTTTTCGGAAACAAGGCCGCCGGTTTCGACCGCCCCGCGCAGCTGCCGTGCGACGATGACGAGCACCGCCGCTGGCAAATCGCCAACCGGGACTGGTGGGAAGCGGCGCCCATGCGCTACGACTGGCGCGCCGAGCTGCGGCAAACGCCGGGCACCGAGGCCTTTTTCGCCGAGATCGACCGGCGCTTCCTCGAAGCGGCGAAGTGCTTCATGCCGTGGCGGAATCTGCCGTTCGAAACAGTGATTCCCTTCGACCAGCTCCATGACCGGGACGTCCTCGAGATCGGCGTCGGCCACGGCACCCACGCGCAATTGCTCGCCCGGCGCTGCAAATCCTTCACCGGTATCGATCTGACCACGGCGGCGGTGCGAATGACCGCGCAGCGGCTGCGGCTTTTCGGCCTGCCGGGACGCGTGCTGCAGATGGACGCCGAGAACCTCGCCTTCCCCGACCGCAGTTTCGATTTCGTCTGGAGCTGGGGGGTCGTCCACCATGCCGCGGATACGCGACGCGTGCTGAAAGAAGCTTATCGCGTCCTCAGACCGGGCGGCGGCTGCACGGCGATGGTCTATTACCGCTCGTGGTGGAACTACTATGTGTTCTGGCTGCTGCGCGGATTGTTGCAGGGCCAGTGGCGCAGCCCGCATCACGTCAGCCAGAGCGGCACGGATGGCGCGCTCGCGCGCTACTACAAGCCGGGCGAATGGCGCGCCATGGCGCACGGCCTCTTTAACGTCGAGGCGATCGAGGTCTATGGGCTCAAGAGCGATATCGTGCCGCTGCCACACAGCCGGCTCAAAGACGTGCTGATGTGCCTCATCCCCGACGCCGTGGCGCGATTCCTGGCCCGCCATCTGCGCATGGGCTCGCTGCTCGTCGTGCAAATGCGAAAGCCGGTTTCCGCATGATGCCGCAGTCAGGCGGCCGCTGATGTGCGGCATCGCCGGCATCTACGGCTACCACTACGCGGCCAACCCGATCGACATCGCGGAGCTGCGCCGCATTCGCCAGCGGATGGCGGCGCGCGGCCCCGATGGCGCGGGTGAGTGGTGCTCCGACGATCGCCGCGTCGGCCTGATGCACCGCCGGCTGGCGATCATCGACCTGTCCGAGCGCGGCGCGCAGCCGATGGCCAGCGCCGACGGCAAGACCGTCGTCACCTGCAACGGGGAAATCTACAATTACCGGGAGCTCCGCCGGGAACTCGAGGCGAAGGGGCATATCTTCCGCACGGAGACCGACACCGAGGTTCTGTTGCAGCTTTACGCCGCAAAAGGGCCGAAAATGGTCGATGATTTGCGCGGCATGTTCGCTTTCGCACTCTGGGATGGCGAAAGGCGCGGGCTGCTGCTCGCCCGCGATCCCTATGGGATCAAGCCGCTCTATTACGCGGATGACGGCTGGACGCTGCGTTTCGCCTCGCAGGTCAAGGCGCTCCTCGCGGGCGGCAAAATATCCGCGGTCCCGGAGCCGGCCGGATGGGCGGGATTCCTCCTATTCGGTTGCGTTCCCGAGCCCTTCACCATCTACCAGGAGATCCGCGCGGTTCCCGCCGGAACGACGATGTGGGTCGATGCGCGCGGGCCCGCCGCGCCGGCCCGCTACTTCAGCATCCCGGACGTGTTCAGCTCAGCGGAAGGGCAGCGGCCGGCGCGATGGCCCGAATTGCAAGGACGGGCACGCGCGGCATTGCTCGACAGCGTGCGCCATCATCTCGTGGCCGATGTGCCGATCGGCGCGTTTCTTTCGTCGGGCGTCGATTCAGGATCGCTGCTCGGCTTGATGCGCGACGCCGGACAGGAGGAGATCCATACAGTTACGCTGGCTTACGAAGATTTCCGCGGCCGGCGCGAGGACGAGGCGGCAGGCGCAGCGCTGACCGCGGCGGGCTATGGCAGCATGCACACGACGCGGGTGGTGACCGAGGGCGAATTTCGCGATGATTTGCCCCAAATCTTCGACGCGATGGACCAGCCGACCATCGACGGCATCAATACCTGGTTTGCCAGCAAGGCAGCCCGCGAACTCGGTCTTAAGGCCGTGGTATCCGGTCTCGGCGGCGACGAGTTGTTCGCCGGCTATCCGTCGTTCCGCGACATCCCTCGATGGGTGCGCTGGGCTGGTTTGCCGTCGCGAATCCCCTTTCTCGGAGATGTCGCGCGCCACCTGATCGCCGGGTCGCGGCGGTTCGCGCCGCTGCTCCATCCCAAGACGGCCGGTCTGTTGAAATATGGCGGCACCTATGCCGGCGCCTACTTGCTGCGGCGCGGCGTCTTCATGCCGTGGGAGCTCGGCAAGGTGATGGACCGGGAATTCATGGCCGAGGGGATCCGGCGGCTCGACCCGATCGGCCTCACGGGCGCGTCGGTTGGCCCCTCGCCGCGAACGCCTTTGGCGAAAGTCGCGTCTTTCGAGGCGTGCCTCTATCTGCGCAACCAGCTGCTCCGCGACACGGATTGGGCCAGCATGGCGCATTCGCTGGAGGTGCGGGTGCCGCTGGTCGACAGCCGGTTGCTGAAGGACATCGCGCCACTTGTCCTGTCATTGCCGACCGGCGCCGGCAAGCGCCTGCTTGCGGCGAGTCCCAGCACGGCATTGCCGGACAGCGTCGTCGACCGGCCGAAGACGGGCTTTGAAACCCCGATCCACGACTGGCTGCAGCGCGACGACCGCACGCAGGCCTGGCGGCGAATGCCCGAGCTTGCCAGCGCCACCTGCCCCTGGGCGCGCCGCTGGGCCTATCAGCTCGCGGCGGCATAAAGATATCGCGCATGAAAATGCTCGCCTTGCTCAGCGATGCCTATGGCAGCGATGGCGGCATCGCCCGCTATAACCGCGATCTCCTGACCGCGTTGACATCGTCCGACGGCGCACGACGCGTCGTCGTCCTGCCGCGACACGGCCACGCCGGGCCGAGCGATTTGCCGGCAGGGGTCTGGCAGCTCAAACCGCGAGGCAAGCTCGGTTATGTGCCGGCCGCAATGCGCGCCGCGATGCGCAACGGCCCCTTCGATGCGGTTTTTTGCGGTCACCTCCATCTCGCACCGCTGGCGGCGATTGTCACCCGGCTGATCAAAGCGCCGTTGTGGCTCCAGCTGCATGGGCAGGAGGCGAAGGGTCCGCTCACCCGCGCCCAGATGTGGGCAGTGAAGCAAGCTGCCCTCGTCACCGCCGTCAGCCGCCATACCCGGCAGCATTTCCTGCGATTGGCGCCGATCGAGCCGCACCGGGTCCGGGTGCTGCCTAACACGGTCGCCAACAGCTTCATGCCCGGCTCCGCGCCGGGCTACCTGGTCGAACGGCACGGTCTGCACGGCAAACAGATACTCCTCACCGTCGGGCGGCTCGCCGCGGACGAGCGCGGCAAGGGCCATGACAGGGTGATCCGCGCGCTCCCCGCACTCGCGGCCGGCAACCCCGACCTCGTCTATCTCGTCGTGGGCGACGGTGGCGACCGGGCTCGCCTGGAAGAATTGGCGCGGCAAGCCGGGTGCGCTGGCCACGTCCGGTTCACCGGCAGAGTCGCGGCGGCGGAACTCGCGGACTATTACCGGCTCGCGACGGTCTTCGTCATGCCGAGCAACCAGGAAGGGTTCGGCATCGTCTTTCTCGAAGCCGCGGCATCCGGCCTCACGCCGATCGGCGGCAATTGCGACGGCAGCAGTGATGCGCTCGCCGACGGCGTCATTGGCATCGCCATCGACCCGGAGAGTCAGGATCAGTTGATCGCCGCGATCCGCCGGGTGCTTTCCGGCGACAGACGGGACCCGGCGCAGGTTCAACGGTTCCGGTTCGACAATTTCGCACGGCACTTGGGCGCGCTGGTCGACGCTCACCTCGGCTCGGGGCCGGCTGCGGCATGAGGATCGTCATCGAGCCGGGGATGACGTCGCGCAACTACTGGCGCGACCTGTGGCACTATCGCGAGCTGGTGTACTTCCTCGCCTGGCGCGACGTGGCGGTGCGCTACAAGCAGACCGCCGTCGGCATCGTCTGGGCGCTGTTGCGGCCAGCGGTGACCATGCTGGTCTTTGTCGGGTTTCGCCGGCTCGCTCATTTCCCCCCCGGGACCGTTCCGGAGCCGCTCCTGGTGTTTGCCGCCGTGCTCCCCTGGCAGTTCTTTTCGAGCGCCCTGGGGGAAGCCTCGGGCAGCCTGATCGTCAACGCCAACCTGCTTTCCAAGGTCTACTTCCCACGCCTTGTCATTCCGGGCGCGGCGGTGGTCACCAGCCTCGTCGATTTCTGCATTACCCTCGCCCTCATGGCCGCACTAATGGGATGGTATGGCTTTACGCCCGGCTGGCAGATCGTCTTGTTTCCGCTCTTTGTGGCGTTGTCCTTCGGGCTGTCGCTTGGGTTCGGACTCTTTCTCGCCGCGCTCAACGTCGAGTACCGCGATTTTCGCTACGTCGTTCCCTTCATCGTCCAATTCGGGCTGTTCGTGTCGCCGGTGGCGTTCAGCACTGCCGATGTGCCGGAGCGCTGGCGGGCGCTGTATTCGCTGAACCCGCTGGTGGGGATCATCGACGGTTTCCGCTGGACCTTGCTGGGCGGCGGCGCCTCGCCGAGCCCGGAGACGATCTGGATTTCCGTGCTGGTGACGGCATTGATGCTCGTTCTCGGCGTCTGGTATTTCCGCCGGATGGAACATGGCTTCGCCGACGTCATCTGACCGCGTAGCCGGCCAGCCAGCGGTGTCGGCGGCGACGCCGCGCTCCCGCTGCGCCGTGATAGGGCGCGGGTTGCTAGCGCTGTTCGCGGTGGTCGCGGTATTGGGCGCCGCCGCATGGTTCGAGCGCGAGCCGCTGCTTCGCTCGGCCGCGGCCGCATGGATCGTGTCGGATCCGCTACGCCCGGCGGACGCCGTCGCCGTCTTCGGCGGAGGCCTCGAGGACAGGCCCTTCGCCGCCGCCGACTACTATTCGCGCGGGCTGGTGAAGAAGATCGTCATATCGAACGTCGGGGCGACCCAGGTCGAGCGCTTGGGGGTGGTTGAATCGCACGTTGCGCTGAACCGGGACGCACTTCTCAAATTGGGCGTTCCCGCCTCGGCGATCGAGGTGTTCGGCGCCAATTTGAAGAACACCCGGCAGGAGGCCCTCGCGTTGCACGACTGGGCGCGGCAAGAGGGCGTCCACAGCATCATCGTCCCGACCGAGAGCTTCGTGACGCGCCGGCTGCGCTGGATATTGCATCGCGTGTTCGGCGATGACGGCGATGTCCGGGTGATCGAGCTCAACGCGGCCGATTACGGCGCAGACAATTGGTGGAAGACCGACGCCGGCATCATCGCGTTCCAGAACGAAGTCCTGAAATACATCTATTACCGGCTGAAATACTGACGGCGCCATGTCCAACGTTGCGATCAGGCTCGACGGCATCGGAAAAAAATATCGCATCCGTCACCAGCCGCGGGAACGCTACGTCGCGCTGCGCGACGTGATCACCGACCGCGTGCGCGGCCTGTTACGGCCGCGACCGGCCGGGGGGGTCCCGCCGATCGAGGATTTCTGGGCGTTGCGCGACATTTCGTTCGAGGTCGAGCGCGGCGAGGTGGTGGGCGTCATTGGCCGCAACGGCGCCGGCAAATCGACCCTTCTCAAGATCCTCAGCCGCATCACCGAGCCGACCGAAGGGCGCGCTTCGCTCGATGGCCGGGTCGCCAGCATTCTCGAAGTCGGTACCGGCTTTCATCCCGAACTGACGGGGCGCGAGAACATCTATCTCAACGGCGCGGTGCTGGGGATGCGGCGCGTCGAGATCAATCGCCGCTTCGACGAGATTGTCGCTTTTTCCGGCGTGGAGAATTTTCTCGATACGCCCGTGAAGCGGTTTTCCTCGGGCATGTACATGCGGCTCGCCTTCGCCGTCGCGGCACATCTCGAGACCGAGAACCTGATCGTCGACGAGGTGCTCGCGGTCGGCGATGCCGACTTCCAGCGCAAGTGTCTCGGCAAGATTTCGGAGATTGCCGAGGGCGGCCGGACGGTCCTGTTCGTGAGCCACAACATGGCGGCGATCCGCCGCCTCACGCGGCGCTGCATCCTGCTCGACGGCGGGCGTATCAGGGTCGACGCCTCGGTCGACACGGCGATCGACCTCTACCTGACCCAGGCGGCGGACGGGCTGACCGACGGGTTTTTCGTGCGCGGCGAGCCGCCGCCCGGCAACAAGCCGTTTTTCGTGCGGCGGGTGACCACCCGGCGCACGCCGGACACCGACCCCGCCAGCCAATTCGATTGCGACCACCCATTTTTTATTTGCATCGACTACATGGCGACGCGGCGTGTCCCGGGGCTGCGGTGCTGGATGCAGCTGCAGCGGAGCGACGGCACCGTGGTCTACGAAGGCGACAGCCTCGACGCCGCGGTCGATCCTCTCGACGATCTCTCTGCCGGCGAAGGTACGCTCAGCATCGGCATTCCGTCGCGGGTCCTCGGCTCCGGCACCTACCAGATCGTGCTGACCTTTGTCTCCGGCCTGGACCCGGCGGGACCGGAAATCGACCGTCCGGGCGTGGTCGGGCAGTTTGTCGTCGACGATACGCGGACCCCGAGCGGCAATCGGCGCCATGGCTTTCTGTCGACTATTCTCGATTGGCGGCGCACCGGGATCGAGCCGGTGAGCGCGCGGTCCGATCGGGTCGCCTAGCTCGGCGCCCGGATATTGACCGGAGGAGATCGGTTCGCTTGAGAATCCTCCTCAGCTGCCTGCAGAGCCCGCGGCGGCATGCGATCCCGGCCTATGATTTCTGGCGCGGCTACTTTGTCGGCGGGCTGCGCGAAGCCGGGCACGAGATCAGCGAGGTGCCGGACGTCGACTGGGCGGAGGGCCTGACCCACCCGCCGGGAGCCAAACGCGACGACTGGAAGGCACGAACCTGGGACAAGGTCCTTGCCTTTGTCCGCCGGGAAACGCCGCACCTTTTCCTCGGCTACCTCTTTCCACAGCAGATCGACCCCGCGGCGATCGAGGAGCTGCAACGGGTCGGTATTCCTTGCGTCAATTTCTTTTGCGACAACGTGCGGGAATTTCGCCGCATCCCACCCGAATTCCAGCCATTCGCCTTGCACTGGGTACCGGAATTCGAAGCGCTGCCGATGTACACCGCCGCTAGGCTCGACCACATCCACGCGCCAATGCCGTGCTGGATCGCGCCGCATCTACGAAACATCCCGAGAGAGGAGCGCGATCCGCCGATTTTTGTCGGTTCGGCCGACCGGCTGCGTCGCGACCTGCTTGGCCGCGCCTTGCGCGAGGGAGCCGATTTCATCGTCAGGGGCGCCGGCTGGCAGCAGGAGGCCGATCATTTCGCGATGCCGAAGCAGGCGGTCGTGGCGAGGATCGCCTCGCTCTTGTCGCGCGCCCGCGCGCAAGGGCCGGGGATCCTGGTTCGGCTCGTCGAGCGGCAGTTTCGGCCGATGCGCCCGGCGCCGTTACGTGACGGCAAGATCGGCGAACCGCCGAACGCGGACGAATATGTCCGGGTGCTTCGCGAGGCGATGGTGACGATCGGCGTCAACCGCGTCCCCACCGCCAGAGCCTCCGACCGCCGGCCGCTCGTTTATTCGCGGTTGCGCGACATCGAAGCGCCGATGCTGGGAGCCTGCCACTTGACCGAGTGGACGGCGGGTCTGGAGCACCTCTACGATCTGGGCGACGAGATCGAGACGTACCGAACCGCCGAGGAACTGGCGGCCAAGCTCGGCGAGCTGAGGCAAGATCCCGAGCGCCGGCGGCGCTTGCGCGAGCGCGGACAACGCCGCGCCTTGGCGCAGCACACGGTGCCGCGCAGCATCGCGGTAATCGGCAAGCGACTTGGGGTGATGGCAACGGCATGAGATTTGCGCTGCTATACAATCCGCGGCTCCTCTGCGAGCGGCTGGCGATTGAATCGACGCGGCGGCGCCGCCTCGCGCGGTTGCGCGGCACAGCCGCGGATCGTCTATCGCCGGGACATATCGATTCACTTGAACTGCTGGAGATGCTCCGCGGCGAGGGCATCGACGTGATCTACGACATCGGCGCCAATATCGGTACGTGGACGCTCCTTGCAAAAGCGCTCTATCCCGATGCACAAATCCACGCGTTCGAGCCGCTTCCTCGCCATCGCGATGACTTCCGCGCGAATCTCGCGCGCTTTGCCGACGTCCGCTTGCACGGCGTCGCGTTGGGGAACCGGGACCAGGAGGATCGACAGCTGCATGTAATGGATTTTTCCGACGCCTCCAGCCTGTTGGCTTTGGCCGAACCGGGTCGATCGCACTGGGGCATCGGGGAAATCGCACAAGTGCCGGTGAAGTTGTGTCGCCTTGACGACTACCGCCAGCGCTTCGACCTGCCCAAGCCGGACCTGATCAAGCTAGACGTGCAGGGCTATGAGCTGGAGGTGTTGAAAGGCGCCAAAGCATCTCTGACGTCGGTGAAGGCGCTTATCGTCGAGGTAAGCTTCGCCGAATTTTATGAAGGCCAGTGCCTCTTCGAGGAGCTTGTCGGTTTTGTTGCGGAACAGGGGTTTCGGCTGAAGGCAATAGGGGTGAATACACCCTTGGGGCGACCTCTCGCGCAGACCGACGGGCTTTTTGTTCGCACCACATGAGCCGGATCTGCCTCTATCACCGACGCGAACCGGAGCGCGACCACTGGCTGCCCGGCGACCGTTACCTGCGGCCGCCGATCCGCCGGCTGGTGCGCGGCAAGCCGCGAGTGGATGCGATCGGCAAGGTTTTTCGCAATCTATGCACCGGACTGGATCGGCTCGGCGTCTGCTACGAAGCGAACCTGCCTTTCGACCAGCTCGAGCGCGACGACCGCGTGGGAGTCATCGGCCAAGGCCGCGCCGCGCTCGACGGATATGATCGCCCGAACCCGATCGTCGCCGGCATCGGCCTGATGACGCATCCGAGCGAATGGCCGACCCTGTGCGACGACTATCCGATTGCCGCCTATCTGCAGCACAGCGCGTGGGCGAATGAAATCTACAGGCCCTATTTCGGCGATCGCTGCCGCGTCTGGCCCGTGGGGATCGATACCGA
>DASZLY010000184.1:0-6319 GCA_035552135.1 Allostellaceae bacterium
ATGCGCGTCGGGCACGAAGAGCTTTGTCCCCGACAGCGAGAACCCGCCCCGCATCGGCTGCGCGTTCATCATGATGCCCGAGGCATCCCAGCGCGCATTGGGCTCGGTCGCCGCCAAGGTCGCCCTGATCTCGCCGACGGCGATGCGCGGCAGATGTGTCTGGCGCTGCGCCGCCGACCCCGCCCCGCGGATCGCCGCGCCGCCGAGCAGCACCGTCGCGAGATACGGCCCCGGCATCACGGCGCGGCCCATCTCCTCCATCAGCACGACGAGATCGACCAGTCCCAGGCCGATGCCGCCGTCATCCTCGGCGAAATTGATGCCGAGCCAGCCCTGCTCCGCCATCCGCCCCCAGAACTCCGGCGTCATCGCTTCAGGCGTCGCCATCCGCTCGCGTACGAACTTGGTGGTGCAGGCGGCATCGAGGAATTTCCGCGCGGTATCGCGCAGCAAGACCTGCTCGTCGGAAAAGCCGATGTCCATCTACTTCGCCTTCTGGTGCGGCGCCTCGACCGGATCGAGGATCAACCATTCGTCCAATGGCTCTTCCGGCCAGACGGCATCGCCATAGGTGTAGCCTTCAAGAAAGCTGACGGCGCCATCGCGGATAAACAGCGTGAAGCCGACAACATCAGCTGGCGTAGAGAACGAGGTCCGGAACCCCGCGCTGAGTTCCGCGCTGATTGCATCGACCCGAGGAGCGCTCCGCGGGATCGACAAGTCGACAAATACGCCAACCCCGGTGAGCCGCCGTTTGTCGATTTGGGCAACACCGATTTGGCGCAAAAAGAGGGTAGCCGGACCATATTCACCGATTATCATCGTTTCGATGATCTGCCGTTCGACAGCGGATAAGGACGTTTTCCTCATGACTTTTCATCCGATATCCATGCCGTGCTGATCCGCGCGACGCTGGCAACGATACGGCCGTCGACTGTAACCGAATAACCGTCGACATCGAAGGTCTGCCTGAAACGTTCGCCTTCGCGAGCCGCCAGCTCACCCCGTCGGAAGGCTGTCTGGACTCGGCTTTCGAGCGCCTCCGCTGCGGCCTTGTCGCCACCGCATTCGCCGGCAAACGCGGCAAGGTTATGTCGCGGATCGCCGAAAATATGGTGCCGCCGGTTCGCATCCATGTGCCGGCGTTAACCTACCCCTTCGGCAGCCCCAGCACCCGTTCGCCGATGATGTTGCGCTGGATTTCGCTGGTGCCGCCGGCGATCGCGTATTGCCGCGCGCCCATCACGCGGTGCGCCCAGCGCCCGGCATCGGGCACCGACTCGGTGGCGCCGTCGATCGTCGCGTAGGGGCCGAGCAGGGTCGATGAGGCATCGGCGATGCGCTGCGCCAGCTCCGAGCCGAACAGCTTGAGGATCGAGCCTTCCGGGCCCGGCGGCTCGCCGCGCAGCCGGCGCGTCAGGCCGCGCAGCCGCGTCACCTTCAACGCCTGCGCCTCGATCGCCAGTTGCGACAGCATCTGCCGCACATGGGTCTGGTTCCACGCCGACTCCTGGCGGGTCGGGAACTGCTTCGCCAGCTCGACCAGCCGGGCGATCTGCGCCGCGTGGTCGCGCCCCCCTGCCCCACCGCGCTCGAACATCAGCGTGGTGATCGCGACCTTCCAGCCCTCGTTGACCTTGCCGACGACGTTGTCCTTGGGCACCATCACGTCCTCGAAGAACACCTCGTTGAAGTGCCGGTGGCCATTGAGCAGCACTAGCGGCCGCACCGTGACCCCCGGCGTCTTCATGTCGACCAGCAGATAGGTGATGCCCTGGTGCTTCGGCGCCTCGGGATCGGTGCGCACCAGGAGGAAGCACCAGTCGGCCCAGTGCGCACCCGAGGTCCACACCTTCTGGCCGTTGACGACGAAATGGTCGCCCTTGTCGACCGCGCGGGTGCGCAGGCTGGCGAGGTCGCCGCCGGCGCCCGGCTCGGAGAAGCCCTGGCACCAGCGCTCGTCGCCGGCGAGGATCGGCTGCAGATGGCGCTGTTTCTGCGCCTTGGTGCCGAGCTGGATCAGTGTCGGCCCCAGGAGGTTGAGCGCGCTGTGTCCGGGGAGGATCGGCGCGTGCGCGCGGAAATACTCCTCGTCGAAGATCACCTGCTGGATGAAGCTGGCGCCGCGCCCGCCATACTCCTTTGGCCACGAGATGCCGACCCAGCCCGCGGCATACATCTTCTTTTGCCAGGCAATGCGCTTTTCCAGCGTCTCGCGGTCGGGTGCGACGCGGGAATCCTGCGCGTCCTCGACCTTGAGGTCGCCGGTCAGGTTGGCATCGAGCCAGCTGCGGAACTCGCGGCGAAATCCGGCATGTTCCGGAGCGTCGGCAAAATCCATCACGATCCTCCTGGCAGCGCGCCGCTCGAAAAGGCCGTGCGTAGGCTATATCAAATCGACCCGGGCGTAATGTCCCGGCGCATTCGCCAGTCGGCGATCACGGGTCAGCAACGGCGCATTCAGAAATTCGGCAAGGGCGACATAGACTGCGTCGTAGGCGGAAATGTTGTCACGCAGTTCCCATACCCGAGACAGCAGGAAATCATGCGGATGGCGGAAAAGCTGAAGATTGGCCAAATCCTCGAGCGCTCGCAGGCAACGCGGGATGGTCAGCAATCCGTTCAACGCACGCTTCCACAAAACTTGGGTCACCTCTAGATCGATCAGATGCGGCACATGAACCGCTTGATCCGGCGCGAATACTCGATCTTCGACGACGTCGCCGGCCGGTGACACCCGCAATAATACTTCAAGCAGCGCGGAAGCATCGACGACAATCACCGCGAGTCGCGTTCGGCGCGAACCGCTTCCTCCGTCGAGAACGGGATCACTGGTTCGCGGCTTCGCAAGCGCGCCCGCATCTCGGCCATCCCTGGCACTTCGGCGCTCTTGCGCAGCTCTTGCAGCAGGTAATCTGAGAGCGATACCCCTTGCGCCGCCGCTCGGGACTTCAAGGTCCGATGCATTTCATCGGGCATATTGCGGATTTGGATCATCTTGGACATGTGCAACACATTAAAACATGTGGACACATGCACAACCGGCGTCCTCAAAACTCCGCATCGAGCTCGGGCAGGTCCTCGGGTTCGGCCTTCGCCGCCTCGATCCATTCGGCCACGGTCGGCAGCGTCATGATGCGCTCGCAATAATCGTCGCAGGCGGGGTCGACGCTGACGCAATAGGTGCGGAAGCGCGTGCACACCGGCGCGTACATCGCATCGGCAACAGTGGGCCGAGCGCCGAACAGATACGGCCCGCCGTAGCGCGCGAAGCAGTCGCGCCAGATCACCAGGATGCGGTCGATATCGGCCTGCGCCGCCGACCATACGACAAATCCTGGCTTGGTGCTCTTGAGGTTGACCGGCAGCGCCGAGCGCAGCGCCGCGAAGCCCGAATGCATCTCGCCGCACACCGAGCGGCAATGCGCCCGCGCCGCGAGGTCTTTCGGCAAAAGCCCCGCCTCGGGGAATCTTTCGTGGAGGTATTCGCCAATCGCCAGTGTGTCCCAGATCGTCACGCCGTCATGCGTCAGCGCCGGCACCAGGATCGAGGAGGATTGCAGCAACAGCTCGGCGCGTACCGACGGATCATCGGGCGAGACCGTCTGCTCGGCAAAATCGAGCCCTGCCCATTTCGCCATAAGCCAGCCGCGCAAGCACCACGACGAATAGTTCTTGCTGCTGATCGTGAGGATTGCTTGCGCCATGGCGGAGGACTCCGGGGCGGTTCTGCCAATCTAGCAGGCTTTGGGTGCGAGGCAAAACCCGGGCCAGCCCCCAAGGGTTGGTCACGCGCGTTTCGCGTCGCAGAAATGTCATGCTGCAAAGCACAATCATCTCGCACTGCAACGCAACCCGCACTATCTTAAGTGTCCGGTTCTGTTCGACGGCGCCGATAGCGGTTTCCCTCGCCTCGCAATCGCAAGCCAAGGTTCGGAGCGGAAAGCGTTACGGTGCTCTATCAGCTCTACCAGAGTTACGCCGACGGTCTGGCGCCGCTGCAAAGCATGGCGGCGTCGTTTGGCGACCTGTTCACGCGGTCATGGTTCGGCCTGCCGCAGACCCAGATGCAGCGCGGCTTCGCGGCAGCCTGCCAGATGTTCGCGGTAAACCGGCTGCAGCATCACCGCCCGGCATTCGCCATCGACAGCGTCACCATCGGCAACGCCACGGTGCCCGTCACCGAGCGACAGGTCCGGGTCACGCCGTTTTCGACCCTGCTGCATTTCGCCAAGGAAACGCCCCAGCCGCAGCCGCGCGTGCTGCTGGTGGCGCCGCTCTCGGGGCATTTTGCGACGCTGCTGCGCCACACGGTGCGCACTATGCTGCCCGACCACGACGTCTATCTCACCGACTGGCACAACGCGCGCGACGTGCCGCTCTCGGCCGGCGATTTCGATTTCGACGACTTCATCGACCATTTGATCCGGTGTCTCGAAGTGCTGGGGTCCGGCTCGCATATCGTCGCGGTGTGCCAGCCGGTCGTCGCGGCGCTGGCCGCGGTGTCGCTGATGGCGCAATCGGGCCATCCCTGCCAGCCGCGCAGCATGACCCTGATGGCCGGGCCGATCGACACGCGGATCAAGCCGACCAAGGTCGACGAGTTGGCGATGGAGCACCCGATCGAGTGGTTCGAGACCCATCTGATCCAGCGCGTGCCGGCCGGCCTTCCCGGCGCGATGCGGCTCGTCTATCCCGGTTTCCTGCAGATATCCGCCTTCATGGCGATGAACCTCGAACGCCACATCCGCGCCTTCGCCCGGCAGTACGAGAACCTCGTGGACGACGACGAGAAGGGCGTCGCCGCGCACCGCGCCTTCTATGACGAGTACTTCGCGGTGATGGATCTCCCCGCTTCGTTTTACTTGCAGACGGTCAACCGCATCTTTCAGAAGCAGGAACTGGCGCGCGGCGTGCTGGTCTCGCGCGGCCGCAAGGTCGAGCCGGGCGCGATCCGCCGCACCGCGCTCCTCACCGTCGAAGGCGAGAACGACGACATCTGCTCGGTCGGCCAGACGCTCGCCGCGCAGGAATTGTGCACCTCGATCCTGCCGATCCGCCGCAACCATCATCTGCAAACGGGGGTTGGGCATTACGGCGTGTTCAGCGGCCGCCGCTGGGCCGCCGAAATCTACCCGCGCGTCCGCCAGATGATCCAGTCGAACAACTGATCCCTCTCGTCTGCGTATTGAGCGCCGGCCGCGAACCCTCTATCGCAAAAGTCCATGGTCGGTTCCAGGCCGGACCCTGCGGGTCGTCCCGGAATGACGGCAAGTGACTTGCCCCGCCGACGACGCTACGCTTTGAGCATCGCACGCCCGAGGAGGCGAAATGCTCACCCAGACTCAAATCGCCGACTATCGTCGCGACGGCTTTTCCTTCCCGCACCAGGCGCTCGCCGCCGGCGAGCTTGCCGAATGCAACGACGGGCTCGCGCGCTACGAGGCCTGGCTCGGCACGCCGGTCAATCACGGCGACTGGCGCTGGCGTTCGGCGGCCTATGCATTCCTGCCCTGGCTCGACCGGCTGATCCGCCATCCGCGAATCCTCGACGCGGTCGAGGAAGTGATCGGCCCCGATATCCTCACCTTCACCACGACCTTCTTCATCAAGGATGCGCACAGCCCGATCTTTGCCGCCTGGCACCAGGACGCGACCTATTTCGGCATCGAGCCCTATGAGCACGTCACCGCCTGGGTGGCGCTGAGCGACGCGACCGAGGAGGCCGGCTGCATGGAGGTGGTGCCGTCGCGCGGGGCGCCGCGCCAGTTGCGCCACGCCGCGCTCGGGCTGCAGCACAGCATCAATGGCGGCGGCCAGTCGATCGTCGACGAGTTCGACCAATCCGGCACGGTGATGATGGCGGTGCCGGCCGGCAGCTTCTCGCTGCACCACACGCTGTGCAGCCACCGCTCGGCACCCAACCGCGCCGGCCATCGCCGCGTCGGTGTCGGCATCAGCTACATCCCGGCGCATTGCCGGATCACCTCGCCGGTGCGGATGCTGACGCCGCTGGTGCGCGGCCGGAACACCGGCGGGCATTTCGACGTCCTGCCGCCGCCGACCGAAGGCGAGTTCCACCCCGCGGCGATCGCCCGCCACGAGGATGCCTATCGCCGCTACCGCGACAATTACGCTTTCCAGATCGAGGCGCATGACCGCGACTTCGCCGGCAGCGGCCCCGCGCCCACCCCACGCTCGACGCTCGACCCCGCCCACCACCTCGTCGGCAAGGTCGCCAGCTACGGCGGGTTCTAGAGCGAATCAACGGATCGCGGGCGTCTCGCCCGCCCTTTTGGGCGCGCTAAAGAGCGGGCGG
>DASZLY010000185.1:0-3263 GCA_035552135.1 Allostellaceae bacterium
ATCCCGGCGCCGAAGGTCACGCGGACAAAGCCCAGCAGCAGGAGCGCGGTGCGGTCCTGTCCGAGATGCTCGATCCCGGCCACGACGCCCGCCTTGTCAGTCAGCATCGCCACTCCGATGATCAGCGCGACAACGCCGATCAAGCGGCTCAGATAAATCGTCAGCCTCGGCATGAGCTTTCCCCGCCGCGTTCCCCGGCGGCGAATCTACCACATCGGGCTGCTGCGCACCCGTCAAGCGGCTGGCTCGGGCTCGGCCTGGCTGTGCGTCTTGACTTCGCCGCGCCGCCGCTGGGCGTGACGGTCGAGCCGCCGGCGGGCGGCGTCGAACGCCGCGCGCACCGCGACAAACACATCGTCATGCGATTCGAGCTCGGCGGCGCCGCGGCCGATCGTGATCGTCCTGCCCGGGACGGACAGCTCGATGCAGAGATGCGCGACCCGCCCTGCGCGCTGCGGGCGGTGCCGGCCCTCGACAATTACCCGGCATGCGGTGAGCCTGTCGAAGACGCGCTGCAAATTCTCGGCGCGCTCGCGAATCTGCGTTTCGACAGCCGAGGAATGCGGCAGGTCGCGAAAAGTTATCTGCAACGGAACGGTCATCGGCGCCTCCAAGGGGCAGGAATCGACGCGGCTAGACCCTTTCCATATCGGCGCGGCAAAGCGGTGGCGCAAGCCCAGGGATGGGCGCAAGATGCTGCCAAGGAGAATCGTGTAAGGGAGGCGACGATGCCCGACTACAAGCTGATCTCCGCCGATTCGCATGTCAGCGAGCCGCCCGACCTCTGGGTCACCCGCGTCGACAAGAAATATCGCGAGCGCGCGCCGCGCCTGGCGGTCGACCTGCCCGGCAAGGAGGGCGCCTATTTCCTCTACGAAGGCCACGCACCGCACCCGATCGGCATCGGCCTCGGCGCGGGCAAGAGCCCGGACGAGCTGAAGGCGTTTCTCACCACCGCGACCTATGCCGATGCGCGGCCCGGCGGCTGGGATCCCGCCGAGCGGCTCAAGGATAATGCGCTCGACGGCGTCGAGGCCGACGTCCTCTATACGACGCTCGGCTTCCGCATCTTCTGGCTCAAGGATGCCGGGCTGCAGGAAGACTGCTTCCGCGCCTACAACGACTGGCTCGCCGAATTCTGCAACCACGCGCCCGGCCGCATGGCGGGCTTGGCGATGATCTCCCTCTATGACCCAAAAGCCGGTGCGCGCGAGCTCGAACGCTGCGCCAAGATGGGGTTGAAGGGCGCGATGATCTGGTGCTCGCCGCCACAGGACCAGCCCTACAGCTCCCCGGCCTACGACCCGTTCTGGGCCGCGGCCGAGGAGATGAAGATGCCGATCAGCCTCCATGCAATCACCGGCATGGGGGTCGAAAGCCAGTGGAACTGGGGCGAGCGCTATATGCGCACCACCGTGCTCGGCTACGAGGTCGAAAAGACCTTCAGCGTGCTGATCTTCTCAGGCGTGCTCGACCGCTTTCCCAGGCTGCAGATCGTTTCGGCGGAGAACAATGTCGGCTGGCTCCCCTATTACCTGCAGCGCATGGATCGCGTCGCGGAGCGGTCGCGCGCCTCGCACGGCTTCACGATGCAATTGAAGCCGAGCGAATATTTCCGCCGCCAGATGTGGGCGACCTATATCGACGATTTCGTCGGCGTGGCGAACCGCGAGTTTATCGGCGTCGACCGGATGATGTGGTCGAGCGACTATCCGCACCAGGCTTCATCGTGGCCGCATTCGCAGGAGGTCGTCGAGCGCGACTTCAAAGGGGCGAGCGCGGATGACCGTTTCAAGATAACCCGGGGCAACGTCGCGCAGCTTTACGGGTTCGCAACCTGACGGCGTTAACTCTCGGCGGATGATGCCGAGCGAAATCGCCGAAAACCCGCGCCGCAGCGCCGCACAATCGTGGCGCCGGGCGCTTGAGTTGACCGCGCCGATCGCGCAGCACCCCGAAATTACCTTCCCGGCCGTCATCGCGCGGCTCGCGGCCGAGCGCGGCGACGCGCCGGCGCTGCTCTCCGACGGGCAGAACTTCAGCTATCGCGAACTCGCCGCGCGCGCCGAGCACTATGCAGGCTGGGCGCTCGACCAAGGGCTCGCCGCGGGCGAGGCGGTGGCGCTGCTGATGCCGAATTGCCCGGAATATCTCGCGGTGTGGCTCGGCATCACCCGGGTCGGCGGGGTGGTCGCGCTGGTCAACACGAACCTCACCGGCGACGCGTTGCGCCATGCGCTGTCGGTCGTCGGCCCACGTCATGTCATCGCCGCCGGCGGGCTGATCGACGACGCCGCCGCGGTGCTACCGGTGCTCGGCGCGGGCGTGAAGGCCTGGGCGCACGGCGCCGACGTTCCCGGCTGGCCGCGCATCGACCAGGTACAGCCACGCGCCGCCCTCACCGAACACCGCCGGCCGACGCTGCGCGACCGCGCGCTCTACATCTACACCTCGGGCACCACCGGGCTGCCCAAGGCGGCGAGCGTCAGCCATCACCGGCTCATGCAATGGACGCACTGGTTCGCCGGGCTGACCGGCGCCGGGCCGGACGACCGCATGTACAACTGTCTGCCGATGTATCACAGCGTCGGCGGCGTGGTGGCGGCCGGCGCGGCGCTCGTCGGCGGCGGTTCGGTCGTGATCCGCGAACGCTTTTCGGCGAGCCGGTTCTGGGACGAAGTCGTGCGCTGGGACTGCACGCTGTTCCAGTATATCGGCGAGCTATGCCGCTATCTCGTCGGTGCGCCGCCTCATCCGCGCGAGACGTCGCATCGGCTGCGCCTTGCCTGCGGCAACGGCTTGCGGCCGGAATTATGGGAGCCATTCCAAGGGCGCTTCGGCATTCCCCGCATCATCGAGTTCTACGCCGCGACCGAAAGCAACTTCTCGCTCTACAATTGCGACGGCAAACCCGGCGCGATCGGGCGCATTCCAGCCTATCTTTTGCATCGCTTTCCGGTGGCGCTGGTGCGCTTCGATGTCGATGCGGGCGAGGTCGTGCGCGGCGATGACGGGCTGTGCATACGCTGCGCCCCCGACGAAGCCGGCGAGGCGATCGGGAAATTGAGCGATGCCAGGGCGGGCGTCGGCGGCGATTTCGAGGGCTACACGGACGCCGCCGCCTCGGAGAGCAAGATCTTGCGCGATGTCTTCGCGCCAGGCGACGCCTGGTACCGCACCGGCGATCTGATGCGCCGGGACCGCGCCGGCTTCTTCTATTTCGTCGACCGGATCGGCGACACTTATCGCTGGAAGGGCGAGAA
>DASZLY010000186.1:0-12063 GCA_035552135.1 Allostellaceae bacterium
TGATGACCGCGGCGCGCGTGGCGGTGTAGAACGGAGCCGGCAGCGACGAGAGGGACAAGCGGCATGATCCGCGCGGCAATTGTGGGAATCGGTCATTGGGGGCGCACGCTGGTCAGCGCCGTGCAGGGCAAGAGCGACAAGATCCGCTTTGTCGCCGGGCACACGCGCACGCCGGCGAAGGTCGAGGCGTTCTGCGCCGAGAAGGGCATCGCGCTCAAGGACAGCCTCGACGCGATTCTCGCCGATCCGGAGATCGACGCGGTCTATTTCGCGACGCCGCACAGCGAGCACGGCCGCCATGTCGAGCGCGCCGCCGGCGCCGGCAAGCATGTCTTCATGGAAAAGCCGTTCACGCTCGACCGCAAGAGCGCCGCCGCCGCGATCAACGCGGTGACGCGGGCCGGAATCGAGCTCGGGGTCGCCTATCCGCGCCGCTTCCACCCTGGCATGAAGGAGCTGAAGTCGCGCATCGACAGCGGCGCGCTCGGCACCATCGCGCATTGCTACGGCGAGCAGAACACGCCCGCCGGGCTCTACATGGCGCAAGGCTCGTGGCGCGCGACGCAGGAAGAGGCGCCGGGCGGCGCGATGACCGCGCTCGGTGTCCACAATGTCGATGCAATGATCCATCTGTTCGGCGAGATCGACGAGGTTTACGCGTCGAGCCTCAAGCGCGCGATCGCCTATGACGCCGAGGACACGACGAGCGTGCAGTTCGCGATGCAGAACGGCATGTCGGCGAGCATGGTCTGCTCGCTGGTGACGACGGTGAGCTACCGGCTCGCGGTGTTCGGCAGCAAAGGCTGCGCCGAGTTGCGCACGCCGAACCTCGATTTCCACTTCACCCCCGTCCCAGAGGGCCCGCCCACCGGGCGCCATGCGGCGCTCGCGCCGCAAATCACCGAATATGCCGGGTTCAACGGCCTCCTCGCCGAGATGGAGGCGTTCGCCGACGCGGTTCAAGGCGGCCCGGCCTATCCGATCCCGCCGAGCCAGGTCCTGCACGCGGTCGCCGTGTTCGAGGCAATAATCGAATCCGCCGCCACACGCCGTCCGGTCAAGGTCGCGCACGAATAGCCATTGGAGAAGAACCTCATGCCCGTTACCGTGCTTTTTCCCGAAGCCCGCCAGCAGCCCGACGCGATGGAACAGGGCGTGTTCGGCACCGACGTCAACATGGTCAAGCGCGACGCGGCGTCCTCGCTCAGCGAGATCGGCGATGCCGATTGCGCCGAGGCCGACGGGCTGATGATCATGGGCTTCGCGGTCACCGGCACCGACCTCGCGCGCTTCCCGAAGCTGCGCTGCATCGTCCGCATGGGGGTCGGCTACGACAAGCTCGACCGCCCGGCCGCGGCGGCGCGCAACGTGCTGGTGTGCAACGTCCCCGATTACGGCACGACCGAAGTCGCCGACCACGCGATGGCGCTGGCGCTGTGCCTGCGGCGCGGCATCATCCTGCACCACGAATACCAGCGGCACAGCCCGCCCGAGCCGTGGCGCTCGTTCCAGAACCCGCTGATCGAGCGGCTCGGCACGCAGACCTTCGGGATTGTCGGGCTCGGACGCATCGGCACCGCGGTTGCGCTGCGCGCCAAGGCGTTCAATTTCCGTGTCGTGTTCTACGACCCGCGGCACCCGAACGGGCACGAGCTCGGGCTCGGCATCGAGCGCGCGGCGACGCTCGAAGACCTGCTGCGCCAGACCAACACGCTGTCGGTGCACTGCCCGCTGACGGTCGAGACCAAGGGCATGCTCGGCTACGACCAGCTGTCGCTGCTGCCGCAGGGCGCGGTCATCGTCAACGACGCGCGGGGGCCGATCGTCGATCCCGACGCGGTCTACAAGCTGCTCAAAAGCGGCCATCTCGCCGGGGCCGGGCTTGACGTGCTGCCGGTCGAGCCGCCGGTCGAGCCGATCCCCGAATTGCTGCGCGCCTACCGCGCCAAGGAGGACTGGCTCGAAGGGCGGCTCGTCATCACCCCGCATTCGGCTTGGCTGACGCCGCATTCCTGGATGGATACGCGGCGCAAATCGGCCGAAACGATGCGTGCCGCATTGTTGACCAATAATCCGCAGAACGTGATCACGCCTGACATGTTCTAGAAAAGAGGCCTGGGCCGACAAAGAGGCCGGCGCCGGATCGGGAGGTCCGCCGATGCATCAGCTGCATTTGCTGCGACACGCGAAGTCGAGCTGGGACGACGACGCCGACGATCATGCGCGCCCGCTCAACAAACGCGGGCACGAGGCGGCGCGGCTGATCGGCGTCAGCCTGCCGCAGGCGGTCGATTCGCTCGACCTGGTACTGTGCTCGTCGGCGGCGCGCGCCCGCGAGACCGCCGAGCTGGTCCTCGCCAAATATGCCCCGGTGCCGAAGGTGCTCTACGAGGACGGGCTCTATCTGGCCGATGCCGAAGACTTGATGCAGCGGCTGCGCCAGCTCGACGAGGCAGTCGGCTCGGTGATGCTGGTCGGCCACAATCCCGGGATGCACGAGCTGGCGGTGACGCTCGCCGCGCCGGGCTCGGCCGGGTTCAGCACGCTCGCCAACGGCAAGTTCCCGACCGGCGTGCGCTGCCGCTTTGTCATCGCCACCGACTGGGCCGAGATCGACAGCGAGCGCCACCGGCTCATCGACTACGTCACGGTCAAGTCGCTCGGCGGGGTCGACTGATCGGTCTCGGCCAGCACCGCGCGGGCAAGAGCGATCGTCACCGCGCGGCTGGCCTCCAGCGCGCGCTTGTCGAGCCGCGCCGCGAGGGCCGCGGCGGCGGCGAACGAGCGCTCGATGCGCGGGATCAGATAGGCCACCACCTCGGGCCCAACGCGCAGCTGGCGGTCGGCGAAATGCTTGACCAGCACCGCGGCGAGTAACGCGTCGTCCGGCGGCGCGATTCCCGCCACCGGCAGCGAGCGCAGCCGCGAGGCAAGGTCGGCGAGCGCGAAGGAATGCGCCGCCGGCGGCGCCGGCATCGTCAGGAGCAGGCTGCCGCCGCGCTCCAAGGTGAGATTGTAGAGATGCAGCAGCGTGCGCTCGGGCGTGCGCTGGGAATCGTCGATGGCCAAGGTCGCGGGCAACGCCGCCGGCTCGCCAAGCGCCGGCGCGTCGCCGGCGTAAAGCGCCGCGCCGCTCGCCGCGGCGCACCACAGATGCGCGAGATGCGTCTTGCCGCTGCCCGGCGGGCCATGCAGCACCAGCGCCCGCGCCGGCCAGTCCGGCCAGCGCTCGACCGTGTCGAGCGCCGCGCGGTTGCAGTCCGACACGAGGAAATCGGTGCGCTCGAAGCACGGCTCGACCGGCAGGTCGAGCGCCCATTGCCGGTTGTCTCCCGCGCCCGCGCTCAAGGCTACTCGTAGGGCGTGAGGCCGCGCACCGCCTGGGGCTGGCGCGGATCGTAGACCGGGCTGCGCCGGTAACGGGCGAGCGCGAAGCGGCACAGCACGCCGATCACCGCCGCCGCCGGCACCGCGAAGATCATCCCGACAAAGCCGAACAGCGTCGCCCCGGCGAACAATGCGAACATCACCCATACCGGGTGCAGATTGATGCGGTCGCCGACCAGCTTGGGGGTGAGGAAATTGCCTTCGACCCCCTGCCCGACGGCGAAAATAATGCACACCGTGATGATCGCCCGCCAGGTGCCGTATTGCGAGGCGGCAAGCCCCAGCGCGAGCACGAAGCCGAGCGCCCCGCCGAGGATCGGGATGATCGCCAGGACGCCGATCAGCAGGCCGAGCGCGAGGCCGGAATCGAGCCCGGCAAAGCTCAACGTCGTGCCGTAATAGGCCGCCAGGATCAGGCAGACGAGCGCCTGGCCGTGGGTAAAGCCGACCAGCATATCGCTGACGATGCGCGCCTGCTCGCGCACCGTGACGAGCGATTGCCGCGGCAAGTACGAGTCGATCAGCGTCACCATCTTTTCCCAGTCGCGCAGCACCAGGAACGTCACGATCGGCGTCACGATAACCAGTGAGACGATGTTGAGAATCGCGATGCTGCTGGTGATGAGGCTCTGGAACAGCGAGGCCAGCCACGACAGCGCCTCGCCGAGCTTGGCGCCGACCATGTCGCGCAACTTGTCCATCTGGTCGGCGGGCAATTGCTGCTGCGCGAGGCGCATCACCCAATCGAGCTTGTCCTGCACAAACTGGACGAGCGCCGGCACCTTGCCGATCAGCGTCACGACCTGGTTCTGGATGAGCGGCACCAGCAGCGTAAAGACCAGCGCGACGCCCAACAGGAACAGGATCAGCACCGCGAGGCTGGCGAGGCTCCGCCGGATGCCCCAGCGCTGCAGCCGCGCCACACTCGGCGCCAGAATGAAGGCGATCACCAGCCCGGCGACAAACGGCAGCAGGATTGCGCGCAGCAGCCCGATCGCGAACACCGCGAGCGCCCCGGCAGCGACCCAGAAAAGCAGGCGATAGGCGCGCCCGCTCACGGCGTCTGCCCCGCGCCGGCAAGAATGCGCGCCCAACGGACGAGATAGGACATGCCCGAGAGCACCGTGGTCACCGCGGTCAGCGCCACCAGGATATCGGTGAAGAGTCCGTCGGCAAAGCCGAGCCCCAACCGCCCGAGTACGTACCCGACCAGCGCGATCTGCACCAGCGTGTTGACCTTGCTGATGAAGAGCGGATCAAAGCGGCGCGGCGCGGAAATCGTCTGCAGCAGCACGAACCCGCCGATGATCGTCACGTCGCGAAACACCACGAGGATGACCAGCCAGTTGGGCAGCAACCCGGTGTAGACGAGCGCGACATAGACGCTCGAGATGAGCGCCTTGTCGGCCACCGGATCGAGCAATGCCCCGAGCCGCGTGCGGCAATCGAATCGCTTGGCGATAAAGCCGTCGAGCGCGTCGCTCGCCCCCGCCCCGACAAAGACGCAGAACGCCACCCCGAACCGCTCGCTGACGATCAGCCAGATCATTAGCGGCACCGACATCAGCCGGGTCAGTGTGATGAGGTTCGGCAGGTTGAGGCCGAGGCGCGTCATCCGCGTCGCGCTCGCGTTACTGGCCGGGCGCGCGGGCGAGCCGCCATACCGGGTCGCCGCCCTCGAGGTCGAGCTGTACCGAAGCGAGGTTCGCCTTCAGCTGGTCGATGCTCCCGGCATAGTCGATCTCGATCGTCGCCTCCTGGCGCGACAGGGTCTTGACCTCGATCTTGCGCACCGAAGGCGCCGAGCCGAGCGTGTCGCGCAGCTTGATCCAATCGTCGAGGCTGGTGATCGTCGCCACGACATCGACGCTCGCCGGCGGGCCGCTCGGCTCGGTCTTGGCATTCTTCCAGCCGTTATCGATATCGGCGGCGATCGTGTCGACGGCGCGATGGAACAGCTCGGCATCGTCGCCGCCGGCATTGGCATCGACCGAGTCGGTGTGCACATCGACGAACTGGCCGCCGTGGTAGCGCCGCACGGTGATGTCGAGCCCCGGCTTGCCGCCCGCGCGGCGCAGCGCGACCATGACGAGCACGTCGTCCGCACCTTCCTTCTTGGCGATCGCGGCGAGCGCCGCGGCATCGCCCCGGCGCGCCTTGTCGGCGTCGATCGCGGCGACATCGCTGACATCGCCCAGCGGCACCATCAGCAGCGTGCCGGTCGTGCCGACCGCCCGCGCCGACCAGGCCTCGCGCCACGGGTTCGGGTCGTCCCACAACAGCGCGGTGTCGCCGTCCTGGTAGATCGGCAGCACCACGACCGGCTTGCCCGCAAGGCTGCCAGCCGTCGCAAGCGACCCCGGCGGCGCATTCGGCGCCCCGGCCGGAACATTGACGGCGATGCCGGCGCTCTGCAGCGCGCGATTCACCTCGGCGTGCTTGAAGTGATAGGTGTAGTCGGCGGTGTAGCGCACCGCCGTCATCTTCTCGTTGGCGACCTCGAAGCTGGCGACGAGATCGGTAATCTGGTTGTCGCTGAGCTTCAGCCCCTTTGCCTTGTCGGGGCCGCCGGCCAGCCTGGCGATGACCGCGTCGAGCGCGCGGCGCGCGCCATCGATCCGGGCGACGTCGCGCGCCTTGGCGACGCTGTCCGAGGTGGCGTCGATGGTGACGGTCGCGGTGTACGGATCGTCCTGCGCCGCCGCGGGAAGCCGCGGCACCGCCAGCAACAGCAGCAGCGCGACGGCCGTCAGCCGCCATCCGCCGGGCCGCGCGCTCATCCGCACCTGTCCTGGGTGCACAGCTCCCCCAACATTCCTTGGGCAAACCGCCCCTGTTTTCGTATCCTCGCGGCTCCCCGACCGCGACGCGCCGGTCATACCGCAGATTTGCCGAGGACGCCATCGACAGCCCGACGCAGCGCGGCCCAAGGGTACATGGCCCAAGGGTATATGGCCCAAGGGTATATGGCCCAAGGATACGTGGACGGAGCGCATGGCTCGGCTGAAGGTCGGCGTGCTGATCTCGGGCCGCGGCTCGAATTTGCAGGCGCTGATCGAGGCGGCCGCCGACCCCGCCTACCCCGCCGGCATCGGCACGGTCATCAGCAATCGCGGCGACGCCGCCGGGCTGGCCCATGCCGAGGCCGCCGGCATCCCGCGGCATGTGATCGCCGATTCCGACCGTGCCGCCTTCGCCGCCGCGGCCGACCGGGTGCTCGCGGCGGCGGGGGTCGAGCTGGTGGCGCTCGCCGGGTTCATGCGCATCCTCGATACCGGGTTTGTCGAGCGCTGGCGCGACCGGCTCATCAATATCCACCCATCGCTGCTGCCGGCTTTTCCGGGGCTGCACCCGCAGCGCCAGGCGCTGGCGGCGGGCGTCAAATTCTCCGGCTGCACCGTGCATTTCGTGCGTGCCGCGGTCGATACCGGCCCGATCATCGCCCAGGCGGCGGTGCCGGTCGAAGACGGCGACGACGAGGACCGGCTCGCTTCCCGCATTCTCGCCGCCGAGCACCGCCTCTACCCGCTCGCGGTGCGGCTCTTCGCCGAGCGGCGGCTGACCATCGACGGCAACCGCGTCGCGGCTCGCGGCGCCGGAGCGGCCGATATCGCCGCACTCAACCCCATGGCGGGCTGACGCAGGTTCTTGCCTCAGCCGCCGGTTCGGCTATACAGGCAGCAGCACGCGACGCTCATGGGGACGACGATGCTCACCACGATGGATGCCGAGACCGAACGCCACCGCCAGACCTGGGTCGGTTTCTGCAAGTTCATGCGGATCATGGTCGTGCTGGTCATCCTGATCCTGGTCGGGATGGCGATCTTCCTGCTGTAGGAAGGCCCGCCGGCAGCTCCCCGGCGCAAGCCAGGGCCCATTCTTTCAGTGTCTCGGACGGCGGATCGGTGGATCCCGGCTTTCGCCGGGAAGCGGAAATTTTCGAGTACGAGCGCTAGCCAACGATTTCGGTCTGCGCGAAAAAGAACGCGATTTCCTGCGCCGCGGTCTCCGGCGAGTCGGAGCCGTGCGCCGAGTTGGCCTCGATCGACTCGGCGAAATCCTTGCGGATCGTCCCCGGCGCCGCGTTGGCCGGGTTGGTCGCGCCCATGATGTCGCGGTTGCGGGCGATCGCGTTGTCGCCTTCGAGCACCTGGACGACGACCGGCCCCGAGCTCATGAAGTCGACAAGGCTCTGGTAGAACGGCCGCTCCTTGTGCACCGCGTAGAACTGGCCGGCGACGTCCTTCGACATGTGCAGGCGCTTTTGCGCGACGATGCGCAGGCCGCCCTTCTCGAACCGATCGTTGATCGCGCCGGTCAGGTTGCGCCGGGTCACGTCCGGCTTGAGGATCGACAAGGTGCGCTCGGTGGGCATGGGCGTGCTCGCTGCAGTGCAATATGAGGCGGCGGGTTATAGCGGCTTGCCGCCGCGCCAGCAATCGAGCAGCGGCCCGGCCTCGCCGGTGACCGGGTCGCAGGCGGGCAGCGCGACCCGCGCGACATTGCCCGCCGAGCGATCATGGCTTCCCGGCTCGGCGCGGCAGATATCCGGCTGCTGGCCTTTCGGGTAGGAGCCGACAACCAGGAGGTCGCTCGTAGCGCTTTCGCGCTTGTGCGCGACGCCGGCCGGAATCACCACCACATCGCCCTGGCGCAACTCGACCGTCGCGCCGTTCTCGCCGCCGAGCCGCACCCGCGCCGAGCCGCGCGCGATGCCGAGCACCTCATGCGCCGTGCTGTGGTAATGGTGGTGGCCGTAAATGCCGTTGCGCCAGGCGCCCGGCCAGCCGTTGCGGTCGAACGTCTCCTCGCAGCGCGACGCGAGATCGCCCTCGGCGCCGAGCGCGCCGCGATACAGCACGAGCGGCAGCGCGTTGTTCGGCACGGTGCCGTCGTCGGCGAAGACATGGGTCTCGATCATTGGCGCCTGCGTCATCCCGGCCCTCCTGAGATGGATGGTCTTTGGCAAAGATGATGCCGCGCGCGGCGCTCTGGTATAGGCAGCATCCGCGATTTCTGACGGTCAAGCCTCGGGAACGGCCGGCGGCTCGATCACAATGGCGATGTCGGCTTCGCCAATTTCTTCCCGCAGGCTGGCATGCAACAGCACCGTATGCCGTTCCACCTCGGCATGGCGCAGATCGCCGGAGAAGCTCAGCGCGATCTCCACGAACACGACGTGTCCCGAACGCCGCGAGCGAACGCGCCGCAACGCTGCGTAGGCGTCCCGATGCCGCTCCAGGGCGCGCTCGATCGCGGCCTGAACAGCTGCGCCCGCCGAACGGTCGAGCAAATCCGGCACTGCATCCTGAAGGATGCGAAGCGCACTAACGATGATGACGATGCTGACCAGGACGGAGCCGGTAGCGTCGGCGGCCGCGACAACAATCTCGTCGGTCGCTACCGCAGCGATCGTCAGCGTGACCATGATCAGCAATGACGAGAGCAGTTTCACAACCCGCGAAGTAAGCTGCGCCCGCATGATGATCGAGTCGCGGCTGCCGCCCCCGGCAACCCGCCGTACCGCGTCCCACGAAACAAGATTGAGATAGGCGTTGACCGCGCCAGCGATCGCCGCCATCGCCAACCCGAACGGCCTGCCCGTCGGCGTTGAGCCGGTGACAATCGAGACTGCCTGGGTCAGGATCCACGCAGCCCCGAAAAGCATGCCGCCAGCGATTGCCACATTGGCGACCTGTTCGAGTTTGCCGCTGCCATATTGGAGGTCGAATAGGACGCCGCGATGGATGCGGCGCATCACGGCGAGGCCGAAAGCCTCCATTGTGTTCGCTGCGATTGCACGGATGGTCTCGGCGACCATCGTCAACGATCCGCCGAGAAACCCAATCAGGGCGATCGTCGTCATCATGCCCAGATCGAGCGATAGGGCGAGCAGGATCGCCTGCTCTTTCGCCCGGTACTCGGGGGCGACGGTATGACCTGGGATCGCCGGCACGGTCACGGTCATATCCGCAACCGCGCCCTGACCAGGTCGATCACGCTGACGCCAGGAAAATCGACATAGGCGGAATGCCCGATCGGACAGGCCGCGATTTCCTCTGCGGTTGGGTCGAGCCGCACGATCGCCTGGCCGATATTCGGCGTCCGGCCCTTGGCGAGCGCCGCCAAATCGGCCGACCCGAGCGTCGCCGCCGCGCCGCGCAGCAGAATGACGCTGCCGTGTGTCGCTTGCTCACCCTCGATCACGACGTCCGCGGGCGAACCTTTGTGCAGCAGCGCGACCTCCACGTCGGACACCGGAACGTCGACCAAAAGGATGCGGCAGTCGACCCAGGAGCCGATCGGCGTCCCGGCCCGAACCGCGGCACCGGGAGCCGACATCATGCTCCACACCAAGCTTCCCGGGGGCGCCCTTACATCGCGCGAGCGGGCCTTGGCATGCGCCGCACGGGCCGCGTCGACGACCCGGCGCGCGGCCTCGACCGCGGCTTCGTCGCCTTCCAGCGCCGCCTCGGCTTGCGCGCGCGACAGCCGCGCGTCGTCGAGGCTGCGCATTTCCGTACCCGTATCGGTGCCGTCATCGAGCATGAAGACGTCCAGATCCGCCGCGCGCCGGCGCGACGATGCCCGGTCGAGCACCGTGCGAATATCCGTCAGCGACTTCTGACGTTCGGTGACCTGCGCAGTGGCCGCGTCGAGGGCGGCTTGCGAGCTGTTGCCGCCGTGCATCAAGGTAGATTTGCGATTCTCCTCGGCGCGGTCGATGTCGAGGCGCTGTGCGACCAGCGCCGAGTTGCTCGTGGCGCTGGCGATGATCATGTCGAGATCGTGCTTGAACGTGGTCGCGTAGGCGTCGGCGGCCTGGGCGCGCGTCGCGACAATCTGATCCAGCTTCGCGACCAGGGCGCGCTGCGCGGCGAGTTGCACTTGCGCGTGGTCGAGTTCCCCCTGCGCCTGAGCCAGCGGGGTGCGGTCGGCCAGCGGATTGTCCATCCGCGCGATACGGCCGTTTTCGCCGACCATCTCGCCGGGGTAAAGCACGTCCGTCGTGTAGCCGCCAATCGGCGCCGGCGCGATGCTGATCCATGTCGTAACCGCGGCGTCGCGAACGAGAACCGACCGGAAATAGGGCCCACCGATCCACGCCGCGTAGCCAAGCACCGCGACAACGCCGATACCCGCAACCAGCCGCCGCGACACTCCCATAAAACCGATGCTCATCAACGCCGACGGGTAACTGAACCGCATTCCTCCCGCAAGCCCAAGCTTTGCCTGTTCCGGCTACACGAGGGTGACCAAGGCCGGTGCAGGCCCGACCGGGTTGCCGTGAGGCACCGGAACCGCCAGATTCCCGGTCTCGGCATTCCGCCTGAGGGCAACCCGGCCGCCCATGCAGACCACAGCATCAGCAATGTCTCTCGCGGCTCCAGGGCCGCCGCTTCCCGCGAGCCTGACCGAGCGGGTGCTGTATCGCGACGGGCTGGTGCTGGTCGTCGACAAGCCGGCCGGCATCGCGGTGCATTCGGGGCCGGGCGGCGGGCCGCATCTCGAGCAATGGTTTCCGCTGTTGCGTTTCGGCCTGCCGCAGCCGCCGGCGCTGGCGCACCGGCTCGACCGCGACACCAGCGGCTGCCTGGTGCTCGGCCGCCACCGCAAGGCGCTGCGCCGCCTGGGAACGCTGTTCGCCGAAGCCAAGGTCGAGAAAATCTACTGGGCCGTTGTCGCCGGTACTCCCGCCGAGCCGGCAGGCACGATCGACGCGCCGCTGCTAAAGCAGACGCGGCGCATCGGCTGGCGGATGGAGGTCGATCCCGCCGGCCAGCGCGCGGTCACCGATTACCGCGTGATCGCCTCGGGAGCCGGCCGCACCTGGCTCGAATTGCGGCCGCGGACCGGGCGCACCCACCAGATTCGCGTGCATTGCGCCTCGCTCGGCTGCCCGGTGGTCGGCGACCCGACCTATGGCGGCCCCAAGGGTGAATCGTTGCAGCTGCACGCCCGCGCCATCTCGATCCCGCTCTATCCGGCGCGCCCGGCAATCCAGGCCACCGCGCCGGTACCGCCGCATATGCTCGCCGCGCTCGCCGCGCTCGGCTATGATCCGGCGAGAGAGACGCCGGAGGCCGCCCAGGAGACGGTGACCGCATGATCCCGCGCTACAGCCGCCCGCAAATGGCCCGCATCTGGGAGCCGGAAAACTATTTCCGCATCCAGATGGAAATCGAGGCCTGCGCCTGCGAGGCGCAGGAAATGCTCGGCGTCATCCCGAAGGGCGTCGCCCAGGCGGTGCGCGAGCGCGGCAAGTTCGACGTCAAGCGCATCCGCGAGATCGAGCGCGAGGTGCATCACGAGACCATCGCCTTCCTCACCAACCTCGCCGAGCATGTCGGCGAAGAATCGCGTTTCGTGCATCAGGGGATGACGTCGAGCGACGTGCTCGATACCTGCCTCGCGGTGCAGCTGACCCAGGCGGCCGACCTCCTGATCGCCGATCTCGATCTCGTGCTGGCGGCGCTCAAGAAGCGCGCCTTCGAGCACCGCGCCACGCCGACCATCGCGCGCAGTCACGGCGTCCATGCCGAGCCGACGAGCTTCGGGGTGAAGCTCGCCGGTCATTACGCCGAGTTCGCACGCAACCGCGAGCGTCTCGCCGCCGCGCGTAAGGAAATCGCCACCTGCCAGATTTCCGGCGCGGTCGGGACCTTTGCCAATATC
>DASZLY010000187.1:0-12646 GCA_035552135.1 Allostellaceae bacterium
CGGCGTGAGCCCCAGGCCGAAATCGAGCGACTGCGCCTCGACCAGCAGCACCGTGAGCTCGGCCGGGAACTCCGCGCCGAAGATGCGGCGGCCGGCGGCGATCGCGTCCTCCCAGCGGAAATCGTGCGTCGCCAGCGGCCGGGCCGGCGTGTCGGCAAGCTCGCACCCGGGAACCTCGAACACCGCGCCGGGCTCGCTGCCGCCGTGGCAGGCATCGACGACGATCAGCCGGCGGCAGCCGCGCGCGGCAAAGATCACCGCGACGCCGTCCGTGCCGGCGTCGAGCAGCTTGACCCGCGCCGGGTCGGCGCCCAGCCCGCAGGCGGCGAGGCGGCGCAACACCTCGGCCCCGACACCATCATCCGTGCAGGTCGGGTTGCCGCAGGCGATGATCGCCACGGAAGCCGGCCGCGCCGGCGCGAAAATCAGATCCGCCATAGCGTGGAATACCAATTGGGTTGAATGGAAATACCGGGCTTAGGACACAGTAAATTCGCCATCAATTGCCCGCATTTCCAAAAGGAATCGCCTGGCAAATGGTTAACGCCGGTTCGGTTAATTCCGGGTTAATTATGGTCGCGATCGGTTAATTTGAGGGGTTGTCTCGCCAACGATTGGGAGCTACGAACGCAACCGGCCGGAGTCGAGGAAATATGCGCCGCCAAGACCGGGCCAGGCGTGCAAATCACCCTCCGGCGGCGGTCGCCGCGGCGGGTTCGCAGGGAAAGCGTTCCGCCGGCAGGTGCACCGAAATCGTTGTGCCGCGCCCGGGCCCGCTGTCGATCTGCAAGGTGCCGCCGTGCATTTCGACCAGGCGCTTCGACAACGGTAGGCCGAGCCCGACCCCTTGGTATTTGCGCGCCAGGCTGCCGTCGACCTGGCCGAACGGGGCCAGTGCGACGGGGATATCCTCGGGCGCCATGCCGATGCCGGTATCGGCGATGCTGATCGTCGCGCCGCCATCGACGTCGCGGTCCGCCCGCAGTGTCACGCGGCCATCCTCGGGGGTGAACTTGATCGCGTTCGATAAGAGGTTGATCAGCACTTGGCGCAGCTTTTTTGCGTCGCCCCAGAAGGCTGGCAGCCCATCGGCAACCGCGTAGGTGCAGTTGATGGCGTTGCTCGTCGCCATCTCGGCGACCATATCGGCGCTGAACTTCACGGTTTCGCCGATGTCGACTGCGTCCTCGGCGAGGTCGAGCGCCTGAGCCTCGGCCTTGGCGATGTCGAGGATGTCGTTGATGATCCCCAGGAGGTGCGTGCCGCTCTCGGCGATAACTTTGGCGTCCTCGACATAGCGGTGGTCGATCGGCCCGCGAATGCCTTGGTGCATGATCGAGGCAAAGCCGATGATCGCGTTGAGCGGCGTGCGCAGCTCATGGCTCATATTGGCGAGAAACTCGGTCTTGGCCTTGTTCGCGGTTTCCGCGGCATCCTTCGCGGCGATCAGCCGCTCTTGGTTCTCACGCAGTTCGTGGAAGGCGCGCGCCGCCCGCAGCATGTACCGGATGCGCTCGCTGAGGATCAGCCAGTTGAGCGGCTTGCCGATAAAGTCGGTTGCCCCGGCCTCATAGGCGCGGGCGACGGAGCCGGGATCGTCGAGCCCGGTCGCCATCAGAATCGGCACCTGCGCGGTCACCGGCAGGACGCGTAGCGCGCGGCACAGCTCGAACCCGTCCATCACCGGCATCACCGCGTCGACGACGAGCAGCGCCGGCACGTCGTCCGCGCAGGCCGCGATGGCTTCGGCGCCGTTTTCCGCCTCGACCACGGTGAAGCCGTCATCCTCGAGCGCGTCGCGCATCAGCGAGCGCACTACCGGATCGTCGTCGACGATCAGCAGCGTCGGGGCTTCGGCCGCAGCCGCGCCGCGCGTGGCGGCTGGATCGTCAAGCGGCAGGTTCAAGGATGCCTCCAGCACGGGCTTTGAGGCCATCGATCGCAGCGGCGAGGTCGTCGTCGATAAAATCGACGAGCGGCCGCGCCGCGTCGATGCCGCTGTCGCGGGCGCGCGCCTCGATCTCGGCGCAGCGCTGCGACAGCTGCTTCGCGCCGAGCGCGCCGGCGCTCGATTTGAGGCTGTGCGCGGCGCGCCACAGCGCGCCGGCGTCGCCCTTGTCGCATGTGTCGTGGATCGTGGCGACGATCGGCGGGGTCGATTCGAGGAAGCGTGCGAGCGCGCGGCCGAGCGGGGAGGGGCGGCCGGGCCGCGCCATCGCGCGCAGCCCCTCGATCACCGTGCCGTCGATCACCTCGTCCTTTGCCGGCACGGTCGCCTCGTTGGCCTGCTCGGCGTCTTCCTCGTCGTCAGCGCCGGTTTCTAGCTCGCCGCCGGCCGGCGTCAGCCAGCGCAGCAAGGTCTCGGCCATCTGCCGCTCGTCGAACGGCTTGGTAAGAAAATCGTCCATCCCCGCGGCGTAGCATTTCTCGCGCACCTCGGCGAGCGCATGCGCGGTCGAGGCGATGATCGGGATGTGCTTTTTGGCGCCCTCTGGAAGACCCTGCGCCGTTGCCTCCAATTCGCGAATACGCCGCGTCGCCTCGATGCCGTCCATGATCGGCATCTCGCAATCCATCAGGATCGCGTCGAAGCGCTGCTGCGCGAAGAGATGGAAAGCGGCGCGGCCGTTAGGCGCGCTGACCGTGCGGCAGCCCATCAGCTCGAGCATGCCGGAGGCAACGTCCTGGTTCACCGGATTGTCCTCGGCGACGAGGATACGCGCGCCGAAATTCGGCAGGCCGGCGTGGAGGCCCAGCCGTTTCGTATAGCGCGTCAGCTTGGCGTCCTCGCGGCCATGCGAGATCGACGCGAGGGCCGAGAACAGCTCAGACGGGCGGGCCGGCTTCGGTAGCACCGCGGCGGCATCAAGCTGGTCGAGGCTGCTGTCTGACATATAGGTGTCGAGCCCGGTGAGGAGGATCAGCTCGCCGCGCTTGTCGCCGGCGCCGGCGCGGATTTCCGCCGCGAAATCGAGCGTCTCGGGCGGCAGTCCTTTGATGTCGAGGATCGCCGCGTCGAAGGGGCGCCCGGCGGCGGCCGCTTCGTCCCAGGCCGCCTTCGCCTCGTCGAGCGCGATCACGATCGTCGCATCGATCTGCCAGCTCGCCAGATAGCGCGAGATGACTTGCGCGCTGACCGGGTTGGAGTCGGCAAGCAGTACGCGCATCGGGTGCGCCAGATGCCGCGGCGCGCGCGCCGCCTCGCCGGCAAGCGAGGAGGGCTGGAATCGCGTGGTGAATGAAAAGCGTGAGCCGCGCCCCGGTTCGCTCTCGACCCGGATCTGCCCGCCCATCAGCTCGACCAGCTGGCGGGTGATTGCCAGGCCGAGTCCCGACCCGCCGCGCGCCCGGGTCAACGACCCGTCGACCTGGTGAAAGGATTCGAAGATGCGCTCGTGCTGTTCGGCGGAGATGCCGATCCCGGTATCCTCGACCGCGAAGTTCAGCACGACGCCCTGGGCATCGCATTTGGCGAGCGAGACCTCGACGAGAATCTCGCCGCGCTCGGTGAATTTGACCGAGTTGCCGACCAAATTGACGAGGATCTGGCGCAGCCGCATCGGATCGCCCACCAGGATGCCCGGCACGTCCTCCGCGACGGAATAGATGAATTCGAGGCCCTTCTGGCCGCACCGTTCGGTGAACAGTTCGGACATCTCGGCGATCGTCTCGCGCGGCTCGAACGGCACTGACGAGAACTCGAACTTCCCGGACTCGATCTTCGCGAAATCGAGAATGTCGTTGATGATGCCGAGCAGCGCCTGGCCCGAGCGCGAGACATTGCCGACCAGCCGGCGCTGCCGGTCGTTGAGGCTGGTAGTCGACAGCAGGTTCGCCATCCCGATGACGCCGTTCATCGGCGTGCGGATCTCGTGGCTCATCGTTGCGAGGAATTGCGACTTGGCGAGATTGGCCGCCTGGGCCTCGTCGCGGGCGCGGACCAGTTCGTCTGCGGCGCGCTTGCGCTCGGTGATATCGCGCAGGATGCCGGTGAAGAACACCTCGCCGCCGTTGCGCACTTCGCTGACCGTCAGCTCGATCGGGAATTCGCTGCCGTCCTTGCGGATCGCCACGAGCTCGCGGCCGATATCGATGATCTTGAGAAAGCAATCGATGTCGCCGGCCGGCCGGGCGCGATACGATTCGGGCATCAGTATCGAGGGGTTTTTGCCGATCACCTCCTCTGGTGCGTAGCCGAAGATGCGCTGGGCGCCCGAGCTCCATTGCTGGATATGGCCGTTGCGGTCGATCGTTACGATCGCGTCGTTGACTGCATCGAAGATGGCTTGGAGGCGGGCGCGACCGCTTTCTGCCGCCTGTTCGGCGGCCTGGCGCCGTTCGACCTCGACGCGCAACCCGGCGGCGAGCTCCGACTGGCGGCCGGCGACCGACCCGGCGAGCGCGATCGCCGTAATCAGCAGCGCGATGATCGCGATCATCAGCGCCATCAGCGTCGATGGCAGTCTGAGGCCGATCGGCAGAATGTCGCTGATCGGCAGGAACACCGCAGCTTTCATCGCGGTGTAGTGCATTCCGGCGACGGCCAGCCCCATCACCGGCGCCGCCACCATTATCGCGAGCGTGTCCGACACCCGGTAGCGGCGGATGTAGAAGCGGATCGCCAGCGAGACAAACGCCAGCGCCACCGCCACGACGATCGACACGGCGACGAGGTAGGGCTCGTAGCGCAGCAGCGCCTGGAGTTCCATCGACGCCATGCCGGAGTAATGCATCGCGCCGATCCCGGCGCCCATCAGCACCGCCCCGCCGCTCAGCCGTAAGAGGCCGGGCTCGCTGGTTTGGCCGATAAGGCGCAGCGCGACGCCGCTGGCAAGGACGCCGGGGATCATCGACAGCAGCGTGCCGAGCGGGTTGTAGCTTTCGCCGCAGGGCAGCGAGAAGGCGAGCATGCCGATGAAATGCATTGACCAGATGCCGCCGCCCATCGCGAAGGCGCCGGCGCCGATCCATGCCCAGCTGGCCCAGACTGTTGTCGCCGCCGCAATCCGCGAGGCGAGCGACAGCGCGACGAACGCGGCCATGATCGCGACCGCGATCGACAAGAGCACGAGGAACGGGTTGAACGCACCGACATAGGGCACGCCTCCCGTCGTCTCGAACTGCGTCAGGATATCTTGCAGCAAGTCGGCGGCCTCGAATCGAGCGAAAAACCCGAGGCGATCTTCCCGGGACGGGGTAAACAAGCGCTTAAAGCCGCGCGGCTGTTACGCTTCTGTTACACTTGCCGCCGCGGGGGCTGGTTTCGTCCCGACATCACCATCCAGTTGACCAGCCAGCCGCAAAAGGCGATCGCCGCGCCGATCAGGAGGCTCGCCTCGAAGCTGCCATGCGCGACGATCTGCCCACCAGTCAGCGAGCCAAACGCGATGCCGAGGAAGAGTGCGCTGTTGTTCCATGCCAGAACGGCCGCGCGCCGCGCCGGGAAGTCGCCAACCAGTCCCGCCTGTTGCGCCGGGAAGAAGATTTGCGCGATCGCCGAGAGGACGCCGAAGCCGAGGCCGATCGCCAGTCCCGGCCGCAGCGCCAGCGGCAAGGCGAGAAACGCGACCGCGAGGCCGATCAAGCTTAGGCCCATCGCGGCGCGCGGGCCCATCCGGTCGGCGATCCGTCCGCCGCCCAGCGTCCCGGCGATCGCGCCGATGCCGTAGCAGAGGATCACCTGCGCGATCTCTTCGGTCGTGAAGCCGAGCCGGGTCAGCCACGCGCCGAGATAGGTATAGAGGCCGTAAAGCGCGGTCGCCCAGATCACCGTCGGCAACAGCCGTGGCGCGATGGCGCCGGCGAAGGCGGGCGGTGCATTTGTCGTCACCGGCGCGCGGGCGGTCTCGACCGGCCAGATGCGTCGATTGACCAGGATCAAAAGCAGGCTCAGCCCCGCCAGCAGATCGAAGACCTTGTCCCAGCCGGACGCGGCGCCGATGAGGGCGCCGAGCGGCGCGCCGAACGATAGCGAGCACAGCAACCCCGATACCGCCATCGCCATCCAGCTTGCGCGCCGCGCCGGTGGCGCGCTCTCGCCGACCAGCGCGTAGACCGACGGTGATACGCCGGCGGCCGCCGCGCCGGCAATGACCCGCGCCGCCAGCAACCAGGCGAAATTGGGCGCGGCCGCGGTCAGCAAATTGGCGGCGGCGAAGCCGGTGAGGCACCAGCCTAGCATCCGCCGGCGGCCGAGGCGGTCGGCGAGTTGCCCGAGCAATGGCGCGCACACCATGTAGGTCACCGCGAAGGCGGTGACGCTTAGCCCGGCCGATGCTGCGGGTAGATCGAAACGCGCGGCGATATGCGGCAACAGGGGCGATACGACAAACAAATCGGTACCGACGACGAACAAGGTGCACCAGGCAACTGCCAGCCGCGCCGTCCCGCTCTGCTGTGTCATCATGCCGCCATTGATTGTACCGTCTCCGGCGGTTTCCTCAAGTATTATCGATGAATAAAGTTTAATATTTGAAATGATTTAAAGGTATATTTCGAAATATTTTGTAAAAACCGAAGCGATTATCAAATATAGGTGATGTAGATCACCGCCCGCTCCGCCTTCCTTAAATCAGTCATATAGGATGACGTGCTAGCATGGAGCATTCCACAGCGAGAGGTGGCATGACGCCGAACGGCGTGCCACCGGCTGCGGTCAGTATCGGGAGTAGTGCAGTGTCTGCCATGGAAAAGGTCGTCGGCCAGACCCGGGAACGGGCAGGCGTGCCCAAAATCGCGCCACTCCGGGACGACGAGGCAGCGGCGGGATTTCGCGCCGAGATCGCGGCGATCGCCGCGCGGCATCGGCCGTCGCGCATGCCGTTTTTCGCGCGCCTCGCGGCGCTGCCGCGTGCCGCGGCGCGCGATCCCGTCCTCTTGGGCCGGATTCATCTCGTCTATCAGGCGGCGATGCATGCGACCCGTGCCGCGGTCTATTACCTGCCGCATCTCGACAGCCCGGCGCTGCGCAAGCGCAAGCTGCAGATTTTTGTCGATGATGACGGCCTGCCGGGCGGCGATACCCATCATTACCAGCTCACCCGTGCCTTCCGGAACATCGGCGCCGAGATTGCTATCGACGACGAGGATTTCGGCGATCCTGACGCACTGGCTCGGCGGGTCGATCCGCGCACCGCGAAATTCGTGCGGCTGGCGCAAAAGCTCTATTCGCGCTCGCTCGGTGCGTGGTGCGTCATCGAGGTGATGTCCGACGATTGGATGCGCGCGCTCGCCGAGGCGCTGACCAAGCATTTCCCGCAGATCGTCGCCGAGCCGTATTTCCACGAATGCTTCGAGCACGGCGTCGAAGAGCGCCATGCCGAGGAGTCGCTGGCCATGACGCAAATGGTGCTGCAGTCCCGCCCGGAGCTGGTACCCGAAACGCTGCGCGATGCGCGGCTGATGGCGCGGGCGCTCGACGGCGTCTGGTTGCGCCTCGACGAGATCCTTGGCGGCGGCTGAGCCACCGGGCCGCGCCGCCCGCGAGCCGGCTTGCGGGCGGCAAACGCGGTTTAGGGAGTTGTTAAGCTTGTGGCCGCAGCTTTGAGCGTGGCGGCCATGTCGATCGCCTTTGCTCGGCGCTGAAGCTTTAGCGCCCGCCTGCCGATCGGAATGCCGCCGCCGGCATCGTGCCGCCGAAGCATCTTGTTGTGCAGGATCTCCCATGACCGGGCAGTCAACCTCCCGCGAACCGCCGGCCTTAAAGAAACCCAGGCTGCGTCTTCCGTCGTTGCGCCTCCGCGACATGAGCCTGACGACGCGGATGTTTCTGCTCGTCGTCGTTGCCGTTCTGCCGGCGATCGGTATCCAGGCCTACAACGAATACGATCTGCGCGCGGCCCGCGCCGAGGATATCCGCCAGCAGGTCGTCCAGATCACCAAGCAGTTCGGCGAGGAGATGGGCGAGCTGCGCGAGGGGGCGCGGCAATTGCTTGTCGCGCTCGGCCAATTGCCGGCCGTCAAGCGCCAGCAGGGCGAGGCGTGCGACGGCCTCCTTGCCTCGACCAAGCAAAACTTCAGCAATTACGGCCTGCTCGCGGCGGCCGACGCCAACGGCCACATTTTCTGCTCGAGCGGCAAGCTCGCCTATTCCTCGGTCGCCGACCAGCCGTTCTTCAGGCGCGCGATGGCGAGCGACGGGCTCGCGGTCGGCAATTATTGGATGGATCCGGCGACCGGCCAGAAGATGATCCATTTCGCCCAGCGCTTTCACGACTCCGACGGGCAAGTCGCGGGCGTGGTTTTTGCCGGGCTCGACCTCGATTGGCTGTCGCAGCACCTGAAAGAGCGCGGGCTGTCGCCGACCGCCTCGATCCTGATCGCCGACCGCGAGGGCAACATCATCGCCCGCCTGCCGCACCCCGAGGCTTTGGTCGGCAAGAACATGCGCAAGAGTCACGAAGCGATCATGGACGGCGACAAGACCGGCTGGGAGGAAGCCAAGGGCGTCGACGGCATCGTGCGCATCTTCGGCTATTTGCCGGCGCAATTGCCGCCCTACGATTTGTTCCTCAGCGCCGGGCTGAGCAAGGCCGAAGCCTTCGCGCCGATCGACGCGGCGTCGATGCGCGGCATCTCGCTCATCATGCTGGGGTTGCTTCTGGCGCTTTACGCCGCCTATCAGGGCGGGCGCATCTTTATCCGCCGGCCGATTGCCGGGCTGCTCCGGGCCGCCGAGGAATGGAGCAACGGCAATTACGAGGCACGCGCGCAGCTTGACGACACCGGCTCTGAAATCGGCCGGCTGGGAACCGCATTCAACAAGATGGCGGCGGCCGTCTCGGCCCGCTACGCCGCGCAGCAGCGCGCCGAGAAGGAGCTGCGCCAGCTCAACATGACACTGGAAGACCGCGTCGAGCGGCGCACGATGGAGCTGGCGAACGCCAATCGCGAGCTCGCCACGGCGCGCGACGAAGCCGAGTCCGCCAACAATGCCAAGACCGCGTTCCTCGCCGCGATGAGCCACGAACTGCGCACGCCGTTGAACGCCATCGTCGGCTTCAGCGAGATGGTCGCCCAGCAGGTGTACGGGCCGGTGCATCCGAAATACGCCGAGTTCTCCGGCAGCATCCTCTCCGCCGGGCAGCGCATGTCCGCCGTGGTGGGCGATGTGCTGACAATCGCCCAGCTCGAGGCCGGCACGTTCGAGCTCGACTGGAACGAAGTCGATCTCGCCGGCGTCGCCCGGGAGACGATGGAGAAACTCCGCCGCGAAGAAGCCGGGCGTGGCGCCGATTTCGTCTTCGCGGCCGCGATCGAGCACATTCCCGTGCTCGCCGATATCCGTTCGGTCGAGCAGATGATCGCCAAACTCTTGTCGAACGCGGTCAAGTTCAGCGGGCCCGGCACGCCGGTTACCCTCACCGTCGGCATCGAGGCGGACGGCGCGGCGTGGCTCAGCGTGCGCGACAAGGGGATCGGCATGACGACGGCCGAAGCCGACGCGGCGATCCGGCCGTTCCGCCAGGTCGACGAGCGCATGGAGCGCAAATACCAGGGCAGCGGGCTCGGGCTCAGCATTGTCAACAAGCTGATCGAGAGCCATCACGGCCGGCTGACCATCGCCAGCAGCTCAGGCGAGGGCACTGAAGTCTCGCTGTTCTTTCCCCCCGCTGCGAAACAGTCGAACAGCGTGGCGCGTCTCGTCGCCGCCTGAACACGGCTCTTGCACGCTCCCTCGCCCGTTTACGGGGCGAGCGACGGGTTGGTTTGTCAAGCACGGCATGTGATTTGGTTTCCGCACGTCGCGGGCTTTGGCGTTGAGCCGGGTGCGGAGCTTGTGCGCCAGAACGATGCGCATGACCTTTTTTCCCCGCGACCGGCAGGGTTTCACCTTATCGTCTCCCGCGAATAGTCGCAGAGGAGGGGACGAGATGGGAGAATTTGTCCGGTTCGAGCTGATGATCACGCCGGTCGTGATCCAGATCCTGTTCTGGGTAGCGGCCGCGATGTCGGTGGTCGGCGGCCTTTTGATGATCCTCATCAGCGGCAATGGCCGCGGCATCCTGCTGGTCGTGTTCGGCCCGCTCGCGGCGCGCATCTACGCCGAGCTGATGGTGATCTTCTTCCGCATCAACGACACGTTGCGCGAGATCCTGGCCAACACGCGGCGCGTCTGACGGTCAAGCCTGGCGCGCCGCGCAAGGCGGCGGGTCAGGCCGCCTTCTTGCGGTTGGCCTCGAGCCGCGCATCGATCTGCTTGACCGTGGCGTCGACGATCGGGTTGCTCATGCCGAGCTGCGCGCCCAGCAGCTGCACCAGCCGGTCGGTGCGCTCGATGTTCGGCACGCCGTTGTTGAGCGCGCGCGCCGCCGAGGATGGCCGCACCAACTCGTGCGCCGCGCTCGCATATTTCTCGAACGGCACGAGGTCGGCGGGATTGGCGCCGAGCTTGACGCACACATCCATGACCCAGTTGTAGACCGAGCGCGACTTCTCGGGGTCGGCGTGCACCGCGTCCTTGATGTCGATCGCGCTGTCGGCGGTGACGCAGCGATAATTCCCGGTCAGCAGCATCGCCCATTTGGCGAGCGGCACGAAAATCGAGTCGTGCACCTTCAATTTCACCGGCAGGTCGATCTTCTCGCCGTCGCCCGGGTCGTACTTGATGGCATCGACATCGGCTTGCAGGTTTTTGAGGATCTGCGTGTCGGCGTCGCTCTCGAACCGCGCCGATTTGAAATTGGTCGGCAGCGTGACCAGGAGGAAGTTGATCTTCTCGCCGGGCGGGCGGATCGCCTGCGGGTCGGGGCTGCACAGGGTGAGCTTGCCGGGGGTGAAGTTGTCCCACACCGTCGCATCGGTAAAACAAGGCCTTAGCGCATCGGTGTTGAGACCGGGGATGCGCGCCATATAGGGCAGTGGCGGCATGTTCATGATCGACATGCACGGCACCTTGGCGCGGGCCAGCCCGTCGAGCAGCTCACGCACGCCGGGCGAGCGGTATTGCGGCTCCTGCATCGCCAGGACGGCGAGGTCGTAATCCTTGGGGTTGACATCGCCGGTGCCGGCGGCGCGCAGGCTGCCGGGCAGCTTGCGCGAGTCGAGATCGACCGGCGTCGCGCGGTTGCGGATCGGCATGCGGACATGGGCGCCGTCGCTGTTGAATGCCTCGACCTCGTTCGGCAGGCAGACCATGGTGATCTTGTGGCCGCCGAACAGGAGCTTGATCGCCAGCAGCGAGCCATAGGAGGCCCCCATCATCAGGATGTTGTACGCGGGCATTGGGTTTCCTCCCTTAATTCCGGTGCAAGGCGCGACGATGCCGGAGGGCGCGGCGCGAGGCAAGCCCTAGCCACCTGCGGCAAGAATGCCCGCCAATCCCTCGCGGTAGCTCGGATAGGCGAGGGCGACACCGAGCTCCGTCTTGATGCGCGCGTTGGCGACACGCTTGTTGTCGGCATAAAAGCTGCGCGCCATCGGCGTGAGCTCCGCCGCGGCGAGCGGCACCAGCGGCGGCGGCTTCAGGCCGATGAGGCGCGCCGCATGGGCGACGACCGCCTCCTGTGCCGCCGGCTCGTCATCGCAGACATTGTAGATCGCTCCCGGGTAGATCGCGGCGGGCCGCTTCCGGGCCATCGAGGCCAGCAGCACGCTGGCGATATCGTAGACATGGATGCGCGAGAAGACCTGGCCGCCGGCGTCGATGCGCCGCGCGCTGCCGGCGCGCAACGCGTCGAAGGCGCTGCGGCCGGGACCGTAAATCCCGGCGAGGCGAAAGACATGCGCGCCGAGTTTCAGCCATTCCCGCTCGGCCGCGGCGCGTCGCTCGCCGCGCGGGCCGCTCGGGCGCAGCTCGGATGTCTCGTCGACCCAGCCGCCGTCGCGCGAGCCGTAGACGCCGGTCGTCGAGAGATAGCCGAGCCAGCGCAAATCCTTCAGCCCGGCGATGTCCGAGCCGTAACGGTCGAGTGTCGGATCGCCGCCGCCGCCTGGCGGGATCGAGACGAGGACATGGGTGACGCCGTCAAACCCGCCCTCCGGCAGCAACGGCCCGTCGTCGCCACGGGTTGTGGCGGCCATCGTCCATCCCGGCCCGAGCCGCCGCACCAGGGTGCGCGCGGTGTAGCCCAGTCCGAAACAAAGCAGGCGATTGCCGGTCATTTTACGTTCGTCATTCAGGCGAAAGCCGAGCAGGGTTTTCCCGCTGCTACCGCTGCTTTTGCAGCGAATTTGTAGCGGGAGGCGGTTTCGGACGCTTATATGCGATTCAACCGATCGTTATGCGCAGCATGGACGGCGATTGCGGCGATTTTAGCGTCGAGGCGGAGGCTGAGAGGATTGGTCAACCGATGCGCTCGGCGACCGCCACCGCCTCTGCGGGCGGGGCGTCTTCGAGCGAGGCGACGATTGCCTTCCGGCGATGCAGGGTCAGCGCCCAGCAGGCGCACGATATCACTGCGCCGATCGCCAGCGGCAGGCGCAGCCCGAGCCGTTCGCTCGCGGTGCCCATGATCACCGCGCCCAGCGCCGGGCCGGCGCGAAAGATCATGCCGTAGAGCGCCATCACGCGGCCCGCCATGCTGCGGTCGGTCGAGGACTGGATCAGCGTCTGCGCGCCGATCCCGGTGATCACCATCGCGGTGCCGGCGATGAACACGCAGGGCAGCGCCATGGTGAAATTGTCGGTTGCGGTGAAGGCGACGAT
>DASZLY010000188.1:0-3363 GCA_035552135.1 Allostellaceae bacterium
CCGCATCGGTGCCGTAGGCCTCGCCGGCCCAGACGGCGTCGAAGCCGAGCCTTTCGGCCTCCCACACCAGATCCATGCCGATCCCGCCCTCACCGGCCGAGAATTTGAGCGTCGTTGCGAGCTTCATGTGAGGAACTCCGCGCCGGCCTTGGCGATGCGCTCGACCGAGGCGAGCCAATCGCCGAGCTCGCGGTCGAACGGCTCGACCATGACATGGCCGACTCCGACCGCCGCAAAGCCTTGCAGCCGCTGCTTGAGCGCGCCCTCGTCCTTGCCGTCCCAGGCGGCGCGCAGCGAGATCGCGAATTCCGCGTCGGGCCGCGCGGCGCGCAGCCGCGCGACCAGCGATTCGGCCTGCTCGGGTGTCGCGCGCGAGCCGTGCCAGCCGTCCTGCCGCGCGGCGCGTTTCAGCGCGGCGTCGGAGGTGCCGCCGATCCAGATCGGGATCGGCTGTTCGGGCTTCGGCATCATCCGCATGTTGTCGACCACCGCGGGGATCCAGCGCGGTGCGAAGCTGACCGGGTCGTCGCTCCACACCGCGCGCATCATCGCGATGCCTTCGTCCATGCGCCGGCCGCGCTCGTGGAACGGCACGCCGAGCGCGGCGAACTCGGCCTCCAGCCAGCCGACCCCGGCACCGAGGATGAAGCGGCCGCCCGACAGGTTCTGCAATGTCGCCAGCTCCTTGGCGAGCGGCAGCGGGTGGCGCATCGGCAGCACCAGCACGCTGGTGCCGAGCCCGACCCGGCTGGTGCAGGCGGCGGCCCAGGTCAGCGCCAGCACGGGGTCGTAGAAAACCGGCGACGGCGGATACATCGCGCCGGCCGGGGTGATGATGTGCTCGCTGGTCCACACATCGGCGAAGCCGAGTCCCTCGGCCTGCACCGCGGCCCGCCGGATGCCCTCCGGCCCAGCCTTGCGCCCGATCTGCGGCAGATGAATCCCGAGCCGCATCGCATCCCTCCCGTCCGTCACCCGACACCGCAAAGTGAAACGCCGCGCGACGCGGCGCAAGGCGTCAGAGCACAGCCGCCGCAAGCGTGACCACGCGCGCTCGGGTACCGGCGGGAAGCGGCTTTGCGGCAAACCGCGTGTCGGCCGTCACAAAATCGCAGGACAACGACTCCGCCAAGGCGAGATACACGCAGTCGTAAGCCGGGTGGTCGAGCAGTACGGCAAAGCGCGTCGCCGACTCCCACAAGGGGCGCATCGGCGAGAGTTCGATGTCCGCGCTTTGCAGCAATCGGGCACAGAGCGTCGCTTCCTCGGCGCTGAGCTCGTTTCGGCGAACCTTCTTCCACAGCGCATTGGCGCATTCGGCAACCAGCAAATCCGGCGCGAAAAGGCGATGGCGGAACAGCCCCAGCGCCGCTTGCGAGTCCGATTCGGCGACGACCCATTTGACGGCGATGCTGGCGTCGACGACGAAATCGGTCATCGCTCGTCGCGGCCCTCGCGCACCAAGTCTTCGGCCGGAGTATGCCGGCGCCCGGCCGTGAGCGCCCGCATCTCAGCCGCGAGCTTGAAAAAGTCGATTTCCGTCTCCGCCTCGAGTGCATGGCGGAGGATGTCGCGAACCTCTGCCTCGGCCGAGCGGCCGTGCCGCGCCGCACGACGGCGCAGGCGAGAGAGCAAATTGTCGTCGATATTGCGGACGCTGAGGCTGGCCATTGCCGAAATCCGTTTGCAGTCAATGACGGCATTGATAGCGAATAGGCCGGACAACAGCAACCAACCGCAAGCAGTTGCCGCGAAGGGGATGGCGCGCCATGCTAGCGCGAAGAATATCGCGGGGGTTGCGCATGGGCAGTGTGCCGCAAAACGGTCTGGTCGCGGTCGTCAAGCGCGACTGCCCGACCTGCGAGCTGACCGCGCCGGTGCTCGGCGAGCTGGCGCGCCGCGGCGGGCTGCAGGTCTATACGCAGGACGATCCGAGCTTTCCCGAAACCGTGGCCGAGCGCATCGACGACACCGCGCTCGACATCTCGCACAGCTTGAAGATCGAAATCGTGCCGACCTTGATTCGCATGGAAAACGGCCGCGAAGTCTCGCGCACCTATGGCTGGGATCGCGGCGAGTGGGAACGCGTCGCGGGGGTTACCGGGTTGGGCGGCGGCCTACCCCAATCGCGGCCCGGCTGCGGCGCCAAGAACATTGAGCCGGGGATCGTCGAGCGGCTGAAAATCCGCTTCAACGAAACCGGGCTCAAATCGCGCCGCATCGCGATCGGCGGCGACGAGGACGAGCAGGAGGCGATGTTCGAGCGCGGCTGGTCGGACGGCCTGCCGCTCGTCCCGCCGACCGAGGAGCGCGTCTTGAAGATGCTCGACGGCACCGCGCGCGATCCGCAGGAGGTGATCGGACTAGTGCCGCCGATCCTCGCGCCGGCGACGGTCGAGAAGATCGCGGTCAACGCGGTGATGGCGGGCTGCAAGCCGGAATACCTGCCCACCGTGCTCGCCGCGGTCGAGGCGGTGCTCGACGAGAAATTCGCGATGCACGGGGTGCTGGCGACGACGATGTTTGTCGGGCCGGTGGTCGTCGTCAACGGCGCCGTGCGCCGTCGCATCGGCATGAACGCCAAGGGCAATGCGCTCGGCCAGGGCAACCGCGCCAACGGGTCGATCGGCCGCGCGCTGCAGCTGGTGATCCGCAATATCGGCGGCGGCCGCCCGCAGGAGGTTGACCGCGCGACGCTGGGCAATCCCGGCAAGTGGACCTATTGCTTTGCCGAGGACGAGGAAGGCTCGTGCTGGGAGCCGCTATCGGTCGAGCGCGGCCTCAAGCCCGGCCAATCGGCGGTGACGGTGTTTGCGGGGTTCGGGCTGCAGGGCGTCGTCGACCAGAAATCGCGCGAGCCGGAAAGCCTCTGCCGCAGCTTCGCCGAATCGCTGAAGGTGCTGTTCAACGTCAAGAGCGCGCCGTCGGCCGACGCGCTCATCGTGATCTGCCCGGAGCACGAGCGCACGTTCCGCAATGCCGGCTGGTCGAAGGCGCGGGTCTATGAGGAGCTGTACAAGCTCTGCAAGCTTCCCGGCGAAGACCTCATCGCGGGCGCCAAGGGCATCGCCGAGGGCGGGCCGGCCTCGCGCGCCGGCACGATGGTCGACAAGTTTCGCCCCGGCGGGCTGATGATCGTGCGCGCCGGCGGCGGCGCGGGCATGGTTTCGGGTATCATCGGCGGCTGGTCGTCGAGCGGCCCGCGCGGCAGCACGCCGGTAACCGGGGAGGTGAGGAATTGACGATTCTGCTTGACCCCACGTCGGAGCACGCTCCGACGATCCGCGCGCGATTGCCGCGGCCGGCGCGGCTCGATGGCTTGACCATCGGGATATTGGACATCGCCAAGGCGCGCGGCGACGT
>DASZLY010000189.1:0-7602 GCA_035552135.1 Allostellaceae bacterium
GCCCGGCAGCGCCAGCAGATGATGGTGCACCGGCTCGAAATGCTCGCCGATGATGAAGAGCCCCGAATCCGGCATCAGATGATGGATGTCGGCGACCCGGCCGGCGACGGAATTCTCGATCGGGATCATGCCGAGCGCCGCTCGGCCGTCATGCACCGCGGCGAAGGTGTCCTCGAACTGGGTGCAGGGCAGCGTCTCCATCGCGGGAAAGGCATGCCGGCAGGCGAGGTCGGAATAGGCGCCGGGCGCGCCCTGGAAGGCGATCAGCTTGGAAGGGTCGGACGTGCTCACTGCCGCTCACTTAAGCTCGTCGTCCCGGCGCCGGCCGGAACCAGACTCGCCCTGGATAGCGGCCTTCGCCGGTATGACGAAGCAAAAAATGCCGGTCGTCAGGTCTGCTTGGCGACCAGCGCGCGCACCCGTTCGAGGTCGCCGGGCGTGTCGACTTGGCCGCCATGCCGGTCGGCGGCGACGAGGCGCACCGTGATGCGCATCCCCGCTTCGAGCGCCCGCAGCTGCTCCAGCCGCTCGCGAATTTCGAGGACGCCGCGCGGCAGCCGGACATAGCGCTCGAGCGCGTCGCGGCGATAGGCGTAAAGCCCGATATGCTCGTAATGCGGGCCGTCGCCCCACGGCACCGGCAGCTTGGAAAAATAGAGCGCGATCGCCGGCAGCGCCGGGTCGGCGAATCCGGCGACGACCTTGTTGACGTGATCCTGGGTGAGCTGCGCCGGGTCTTCAATAATTGAAGCGAGCGTTGCGATGTCGGTCTGCGGGTCGGCAAGCGCGTCATAGGCGAGGCGGATCGCCTCGGGCGCGATCAGCGGCATGTCGCCCTGGACGTTGATGACCGCGTCGTGCGCCTGGCCCGGATCGAGCGCGCTCACCGCGGCGTGGATGCGATCCGACCCGGTCGGCAAATCGGGGTCGGTCATCACCGCGCGCCCGCCCGCTTCCTCGATCGCCCGCGCAATCTCTGCGTCGCCGCAGGCCACCGCCACCGGCCCGAGCCCGGCGGCGACCGCGCGGCGCCAGACATGGACGATCATCGGCGCGCCGTCGATATCCGCGAGCGGCTTTCGCGGCAGCCGCGTCGAGGCGAGACGCGACGGGATCATCACGATCGGATTGTGCGGCGCGGTTCGCGTCATGGTTTTGCTGGGCTGCGCTCGGGGAGCGACAAGATGCCCGGTTCGGGCGATCGCCGGAAGCGTGATAATTGAGTTGAGCCGCCGGGCGGAATCCGGTTTGCTGCGCCCTCGCCGAGGGCGCGGACCGGTAAACGCGCCGCACAGGGGAGCGGAAAGAGCGCCGATGTCGTCCTTCGAGTGGAACAAGATCATCGCTTCGGTGCTGACCGCGATGATCGTCGCGATGGTGACGGGCATCGTCGCGCAGAGCATCGTTCATCCCGTCCGCCTGGAAAAGCCGGCCTACATGCCGCCGGGCGCCGAGGGCGAGGCGGGCGGTGCACCGGCCGAAGCCAATGCCGCCCCGGCCGCGGCGAAGCCCGAGCCGATCGACATGTCGAAGGCGGACGCCAAGCACGGCGAGCAGATCGCCAAGGTTTGCCTGCAATGCCACACCTTCAACAAGGGCGAGCCGAACAAGATCGGCCCCAATCTGTTCGGCGTGCTGGACGAGAACATCGCCAGCGTGCCGGGCTATACCTTCTCGAGCGCGCTGTCGGCCGACAAGGACAAGAAGTGGAACCCCGACGAGCTCAATCAGTGGCTGTGGAAGCCGCAGACCTTCGCCAAGGGCACCAAGATGACCTTCGCCGGGCTGCCCAAAGCGCAGGATCGCGCCGACGTCATCGCCTATCTGCAGACGCTGAAATAGCTGTCCCTGCATCCTCGCAGGCGGGGTCGCCGGCTCCGGTAACGCAACATCCCGGCAAAGGCCGGGACCCATGCGTCGATCGCTCGAACCGCTGAGAAATGGGCCCCGGCCTTCGCCGGGGTGGTCGCGTCCGGGGCTGCCCGCTTGAGTGCCGTAGGGCTCGACGCCTACCTGGCGCTCGCCAATGAATTGGCGGATGCCGCCGGCGCGGCGATCCGGCCGTATTTCCGCACTGCGCTGGCGGTCGACGACAAGGCCGATCTGAGCCCGGTCACCGCCGCCGACCGCGCCGCCGAGACGGCGATGCGCCGGCTCATCGCCGCGCGCTTTCCCGAGCATGGGATCATCGGCGAGGAATACGGCCGCGCGCGCGCGGACGCCGAATATGTCTGGGTGCTCGACCCGATCGACGGCACCAAATCCTTTATCAGCGGGGTGCCGCTGTTCGGCACGCTAGTGGCGCTGGCGCGGCACGGCGTGCCGGTCATCGGCATCATCGACCAGCCGATCTCGCGCGAGCGCTGGGTCGGCGCGACGGGCCGCCCGACGACACATAACGGCCGGCCGGCGCGGGTGCGGCCCTGCGCCGGGGTCGCCGCCGCGACGGTGTTCGCCACCACGCCGGCCATGTTCGAAGGCGCCGATGCCGATGCGTTTGCCCGCGTCGCCGGCGCCGCCAAGCTGGTGCGCTTCGGCGCCGATTGCTACGCCTACGGCCTCGTCGCGCTGGGCTTTGTCGATGTCGTCATCGAGGCCAGCCTCAAGACCTATGATTTCGGTGCGATGCTGCCGATCGTCGAAGGTGCCGGCGGGATCGCCACCGACTGGCAGGGCGCGCCGCTCGGCCTTTCGTCGGACGGCCGGGTGCTGATCGCCGGCGACAAGCGTACGCATAGCGAAGCGCTGGCCTTGCTGCGAGGATAGGCGCTTCGCCCCCGCAACCGGGAAGCCAGATGCGCAAGCTCAAAACCGCCGCCAAGACGACCGCCCTGGCCGTTCTCCTGCTCGTTGCCGCATTCGGCGCGGCGCAGGCAGTCGTCAGCTATGGCATGTCGCTCTACGGCGACTACAAGTATCCGCCGGATTTCACCCATTTCGACTACACCAACCCCGATGCGCCGAAGGGCGGCACGATGAAGCTGTCGTCGATCGGCACGTTCGACACGCTCAACCCATTTATCATCAAGGGTGTGCCGGCGGCCGGGGTCGGCCAGATTTTCGACACGCTGATGGTGCGCAGCGAGGATGAGGCGGCGACCGACTATCCGCTCGTCGCGGAGAGCGCCGACCTCGCGCCCGACCGCGGCTCGGTCGTCTACACCCTCAACCCGAAAGCCAAGTTCCACGATGGCACGCCGATTACCCCGGCCGATGTGGTGTGGACGTTCGAGACGTTGCGCGACAAGGGCGCGCCGATGTACCGCTTTTATTACGGCGACGTGACCAAAGGTGAGGTGCAGGGCGACCATGCCGTGCGCTTCCAGTTCAAGAACGGCGACAACCGCGAGCTGCCGGCGATCCTGAGCGAGATGCCGGTTCTGTCGAAAGCCTACTGGTCGGGCAAGGATTTCGAGAAGACGACGCTCGTGCCGCCGCTCGGCAGCGGCCCCTACAAGATCGACTCGGTCGAACCCGGGCGCTCGATCACCTATCGCCGCGTCGCCGACTATTGGGCAAAGGACCTGCCGGTCAACAAGGGCCGCTTCAATGTCGACGTGATCCGCTACGACTATTACCGCGACGCGACGGTCGCGCTGGAGGCGTTCAAGGCCGGCGATTACGACATTCGCCGCGAGAATTCGTCGAAGGCCTGGGCGACCGGCTATGACGGGCCGGCGCTGCGCGACGGGCTCATCACCAAGGCGGTCATTCCCAACAACAACCCGGTGCCGATGCAGGGTTTCGGCTTCAATTTGCGCAAGCCGCTGTTCCAGGACCCGCTGGTGCGCCAGGCGCTCGGCTACGCTTTCGATTTCGAATGGTCGAACGCCAATCTGTTCTACGGCGCCTATACCCGGACCCGCAGCTATTTCGACAATTCCGAGCTGGCCGCGACCGGCGTGCCGCAGGGCGACGAGCTGAAAATCCTCGAACCGTTCAAGGGCCAGGTTCCCGACGAGGTGTTCACCAAGGAATACGATCCGCCGAAATACGACGACAAGTTCACCATCCGCGACGGCCTGCGCGAGGCGCTGACGCTGCTGAAGCAGGCGGGTTGGAGCTTCAAGGGCCAGCAGCTGGTCAACGACAAGACCGGCCAGCCCTTCCAGTTCGAGATCCTCAACGACGACCCGCAGATCGAACGGGTCGCGCTGCCCTTTATCCAGAACCTCAAGCGGCTCGGCATCGCCGCCAATCTGCGCACTGTCGACGTGTCGCAATACGAGCAGCTGATGAACGATTTCAATTACGACATGACCGTCGTGGTGATCCCGCAATCGCTGTCGCCCGGCAACGAGCAGCGGGAGTTCTTCGGCTCGGCCGCCGCCGACAGCCCGGGCAGCCAGAACCAGCTCGGCGTCAAGAACAAGGTGATCGACCAACTGATCGAGCTGCTGATCGCCTCCCCGACGCGGGTCGACCTCGTCGCCCATACGCGCGCGCTCGATCGCGTGCTGCAATGGAACTACTACCTAATCCCGCAATACCACCTGGCGGATTACTGGGTCGCGTATTGGAACAAGTTCCGCCGGCCGCAGGTCGCGCCGAAATACGCACCGGGCCTCGAAACCTGGTGGGTCGATACCGGCGCCGAGCAGTCGATCGAAGCGAAGAAGAAGACCGAGCCGAAGAGCGAGGCGCCGAAGTGACGGCCGAGCCTTCGTCATTGCGACCCCGGACGAGATCCGGGGGAAGCAATCTCCGGCCGCCAAGCCCCTCTGCCGGTCGAGATTGCCGCGTCGCCCTTCGGGCTCCTCGCAATGACGGCGGAACACGATGATCGCCTACGCGATCCGCCGCATCCTCCTGATGATCCCGACGCTGTTCGCGATCATGGTCGTTAATTTCGTCATCATCCAGGCCGCGCCGGGCGGCCCGGTGCAGCAGATGATCGCCAAGCTCAAGGGCAACACGGTCAGCGCAACCGAGCGGGTCACCGGCGGCGGCAGCGAGACCGCGGTGGCAAAGCCGAGCGAAACCGGCTTCTACCGCGGCGCCCGCGGCATCGACCCGGCGCTCATCAAGCAGCTCGTCCATCAATATGGCTTCGACAAGCCGCCGCTCGAACGCTTCGAGCTGATGATGGGGAACTACATCAGGTTCGATTTCGGCAACAGCTTCTTTCAGGACCGCAGCGTCGTCAGCCTGATCAAGGACAAGCTGCCGGTGTCGATCTCGATCGGTCTGTGGACGACGCTCCTCACCTATCTCGTGTCGATCCCGCTCGGCATCCGCAAGGCGGTGAAGGACGGCAGCCCCTTCGACGTGTGGACCAGCACCGTCATCATCGTCGGCTATTCGGTGCCGAGCTTCCTCTTCGCGGTGCTGCTGATCGTGCTGTTCGCCGGCGGCAGTTATTTCTCGCTCTTTCCGCTGCGCGGCCTCGTCAGCGACAACTGGTCGAGCTTCTCCTGGCCGATGCGCATCGCCGACTATTTCTGGCACATCGCGCTGCCGATCGCCGCGCTGGTGATCGGCGGCTTCGCGACGCTGACGATGCTCACCAAGAACTGCTTCCTCGATGAGATCAACAAGCAATACGTGCTGACCGCGCGGGCCAAGGGCGCGTCCGAGCGGCGGGTGATGTACGGCCATATCTTCCGCAACGCGATGCTGCTGGTGGTCGCGAGCTTTCCGGCGGCGTTCGTCTCGATCCTCTTTACCGGCGCGTTGCTGATCGAGGTGATCTTCTCGCTCGACGGGCTGGGCCTGCTCGGCTTCGAGGCGGCGATCAACCGCGACTACCCGATCATGTTCGGCACGCTCTACGTCTTCACGCTGATCGGGCTGGTGCTCAAGCTGGTCAGCGACCTCACCTATATGTTCATCGACCCGCGGATCGATTTCGCGACGCGCGGCGGACGGTGACTTTCCGCCGCACCGGGTCTTATTGTTGAGAAAATCCCCAGGGGACGGAGCGTCGTATGTCGAATTTCCGCATCGCCCTCGTGCAGCCGATCACCGTGCCGCCGCCCGGTGACGAGGCGAATGTCGCCGCCGCGGTCGAGTGGATCACCCGCGCCGCGCGCGACGGCGCCGATTTCATCTGCTTCCCGGAGAGCCGCTTAAGGCGGCGGCGGAGTAACGTTTGATTTCGGGTCAGCTTCGTCTCATTTTATAGTCAGACCGGCATCCGGAATGGAACTGACCATGTGGCAAGTCCAAGAAGCAAAGGCACACCTCAGCGAGGTGATGGAGAAGGCCGAGCAGGAAGGGCCGCAGATCATCACGCGGCACGGAGCGGAGCGTGCCGTCGTGCTGTCGATCGCCGACTATCGGGCGTTGACAGCAAAGAAGAAGGATTTCATCACCTTGTTGCTCACCGGACCCAAATTCGACGATTTCGAAATCGAACGGGATAAGGATACCGGGCGCGAGGTGGATCTCGAATAGTGCCGCCGGGATATCTTCTCGACACGAACGTGGTCTCAGAGGTCGCCCGGCCGCATCCTCATCAAAACGTCGTGACGTTTCTCGAGGCCGCCAGAGTCTCGCAAACCCTTGTATGCATCAGTGTCCTGACGCTGGGAGAGCTTCGAAAGGGGGTGGCATCGAGGCGCGTTCGCGATGCTGAGGGTGCTGCTCGGCTGGCCCGGTGGGTCGACGAAATCGAAGCCGATTTCGCCGAACGCATTTTGTCCGTGGATCGGGCAGTCGCCCGGATATGGGGCGAATTGTCGGCGAGCCGCCCTCTGCCGGTGGTCGATACCCTGATCGGGGCAACGGCGATCGCCCACGGCCTCACGCTTGTGACCCGAAATGTGCGGGACATGGCGGTCGGCGGGATCGACCTTGTGAATCCTTGGCACGGCGATTGATTTGCCCGGCCACTTCATCATATCAGCCAACAGCTTCGCGCCGGGTGCGGTTGGTTGACACCTTGGGGGGCGGGGGCTAAGTCAAGGCGCGAAGAGAAAAAACCGCTTGGCGCACCTTCCGCCGGGACAAGAACCGATGATTTCCGACCCGCGGCCGCTATCGCCCCATCTGCAGATTTATCGCTGGCAGCTCACCTCGGTGATGTCGATCCTGCATCGCGTGACCGGGGTCGCGCTGGCGGTCGGCGCGATCCTCTTGGTGTCGTGGCTCGGCGCGGCGGCCGACGGGCCGGCGCCCTTTGCCAAGATGCGGTGGTTTCTCGGCTCGCCCGGCGGCCTCATCCTGCTGTTCGGCTGGAGCGTCGCGCTGTTCTACCACACCTGCAACGGCATCCGGCATTTGGGCTGGGATACCGGACGCGGGCTCGACTTGAAGAGCGTCTATGCGACCGGCTGGACGGTCGTCGCCGCCACCGCGGCATTAACCGCGCTCGCCTGGATCGTCGGGCTCAGCCGGTGGGGTCTATGAGATGGCGATGAGCCAGATGCGCTCTCCCCTGGGCCGCGTGCTCGGGCTCGGCTCGGCCAAGGAAGGCGTCGAGCATTGGTGGCGGCAGCGCCTGACCGCGATCGCGCTGGTGCCGCTGACGGTATGGTTCGTCGTCTCGGTGATCGGCCTCGTCGGCGCCGACCGCGCCGCGATTGTCGCCTGGATGCATTCGCCGATGCCGGCGATGCTGATGATCCTGTTGATCGCCGCGACCTTCTATCACGCGGCGCT
>DASZLY010000190.1:0-1940 GCA_035552135.1 Allostellaceae bacterium
GCGATGATGCTGCGCTACTCGTTCGACCTCGGCGACGAGGCCGATTTGGTCGAGAAGGCGGTGCGCGACACGCTCGGCTCGGGCGTGCGCACCGGCGATATCGCGCGCCCCGGCGAAACCCGCATCTCGACCCGCTCGATGGGCGACGCGCTGCTCGGCCAGCTGGAGAAGGCGGTTTAGGGGCGGTACGCCGGCTCGATGTCGGTGTGGGAGAAGTCGTCACCCTTGAACAGCAAGCGCTCGCCGGTCGACTTCGCCAGCGCGTAGGCGAAGCAATCGCCGATATTGAGGCTCGCGCGGTGCCGGCCTTTGCCGTATCGGCGGAATGTTGCGAGGGCGACCTCTACTTGATCTGAGTCGACGACGACAATCTCGGCGTTTGTCAGACGCAAGAAGCGATCCAACCCGGCACGCCCGAGTTCGCCCCATCGTCCTTCGACGACGCAAGTGGCCTCCACCCGCGTAACTGCGGATATCAGCCGAATCTCATCGGCCCTTACGAGGCGATCGAAGTCATGCCGCTCGGCCTCGTTGCGTAGGATCGCGACGATCGCCGAAGTGTCGATCACCATCACCACATGCCGTTTTCATCGTACCCAACGATTTCATCGGGAGTGCGATCATCGATTACCGGAAAAGTGGCGAATTCCTCCGCCAGAGCGTCCAATTCCTCTGCCAAGTCCTTTCCCTTGCGGCCTCGCCGGCGACGCTCCCGTTCGAGCCGCTCGGCGAGCGCCGTGCGCACGGCCTGCGTTAAGCTCTCTCCGGTCAACTTGGAGACCTCACGCGCGAGTCGGTCGGTCTCGGGGTCTTTCAAGCTCAGCGCCATGTCGAGACTTTCTAGAAAATAGCCTGATTTATATAACTCTCTCCAACTTCACTTTCCATACCCCGCCCGCTTCAGGCTGTCGGCGATCTCGCCGAGGATCGCCGGGTCGTCGATCGTTGCCGGCATGCGGTAGTCCTCGCCGTCGGCGATGGCGCGCATCGTGCCGCGCAGGATCTTGCCCGAGCGCGTCTTCGGCAGGCGCTCGACGACGAGCGCGGCTTTGAAGCTGGCGACCGGGCCGATCTTGTCGCGCACCAGCGCAACCGCCTCGGCCTCGATCTCGGCGACCGGCCGCGAGACCCCGGACTTCAGCACCAAGAGGCCCAGCGGCACCTGCCCCTTTAGCGCATCGGCCACGCCCATCACCGCGCACTCGGCGACATCCGGGTGCGCCGCCAGCACCTCCTCCATCTCGCCGGTCGACAGGCGATGCGCCGCGACGTTGATGATGTCGTCGGTGCGCGCCATGACCTGGATGTAGCCGTCGGCGTCGATAAAGCCGGCGTCGCCGGTCTGGTAGTAGCCGGGATAGGTGGTGAGATAGGACTGCACGAAGCGCTCGTCGGCCTGCCACAGCGTCGGCAGCGCGCCCGGCGGCAGCGGCAATTTCACCGCCAGCGCACCGATCTCGCCGGCCTTCACTTCGCGCGCCTCGCCTTTGGCTTCCGCCTCCAGCACACGGATGTCCCAGCCCGGCACCGCGCGGGTGCAGGAACCGGGCTTGATCGGCAGCTGCTCGATCCCCAGGCAGTTGGCGCCGATCGGCCAGCCCGTCTCGGTCTGCCACCAATGGTCGATGACCGGCACCTTGAGCACCTCTTCGGCCCAGGCGACGGTCGGCGGGTCGGCCCGCTCGCCGGCGAGGAACAGCGCGCGGAACTGCGACAGGTCGCGCGCGCGGATCAGCGTGCCGTCCGGGTCCTCGCGCTTGATCGCGCGGAACGCCGTCGGCGCGGTGAAGAACACCCGCACCTTGTGCTGCTCGATGACCCGCCAGAACGCGCCGGCGTCGGGAGTGCCGACCGGCTTCCCCTCGTAGAGCACGGTGGTGCAGCCGTGGATCAGCGGCGCGTACACGATGTAGGAGTGCCCGACGACCCAGCCGACATCG
>DASZLY010000191.1:0-9677 GCA_035552135.1 Allostellaceae bacterium
GTCAGCGCCGCCAGCTCGACCTGCAGCCGCCCTTCATAGGTGCGGGCGCGGGCGCCGAAAATCTCCAGGATGAGGCCGGTGCGGTCGATGACCTTGGTCTGCCAGCGGCGTTCGAGATTGCGCTGCTGCACCGGCGACAGCGCGCCGTCGACGACGACGAGAGCGATCTTCTGCTCATCGATCCTGGCGCCCAGGGTTTCGACGCTGCCGCTGCCGATAAGCGTCCCCGGCACCGGGCGCGCGAGGCGGATAACCTCGCCGCCGACGACGTCGAGATTGATGGCCTGGGCCAGGCCGATTGCCTCATCGAGCCGGGCATCGAGCGAGCGCGCGGCGCCGTTCGCGGTCCGGCGGCCGGGTGCGGTCTTCAGCGCGGGGTGGACGACGAGCGCGCGGCCCGTCGTTGTCCGTCCAGGGGCGGGCAGAACGGGCGCGGCGCCGCTCAGGGCTGATCTTCCTCTCGACCGCCCTCAAACAGCTGGATCGGTTGCGCCGGCATCACGGTCGAGATCGCGTGCTTGTAGACAAGCTGCGAATGCGCGTCGCGGCGCAGCAGGACGCAGAAATTATCGAACCAGGTGATGATGCCCTGAAGCTTCACGCCATTGACCAAGAACACCGTAACCGGCGTCTTGTTTTTGCGGACGTGGTTCAAAAACACGTCCTGAACGTTCTGCGACTTATCCGAGGTCATACGGTGGCTCCCAGCTCCACTCTTCGGCTCGCAACGCCCGGCAAAGAAAACGGGTCAGCCGGGGGTGCGGTTCCCCTTCGATCTTACGAAGATGGGCGCGCCCGCCCTCAACGCAAGTCCCGCAGCGCGCGAAACAGCGCCGCGTCGTCGGCGAAGGTCAGCGCCGGGGGAAACTGCGCGAATTCGTCGCTGCCCTCGGCCACGCCGAGCAGCACCGGCACGCAGCCGGCGGCGATCGCGCATTCCATGTCGACCGCGGTGTCGCCGACAAACCAGACCTCGGGGCCGGGTTCGATCCCGCTTGCCTGCAGGGCGAGCTCGACCGGCGCGCAATGCGGCTTGTCGGTATGCGCATCCCCTGCCCCGACTATGCTGGCGAACAGCGACGACCAGCCGATGTGCTCGGCCTCGGCGCGCAGGACGGGGCCGGTCTTGTTGCTGACGATGGCGAGGTAATGCGCCGGTGCGAGCGCGCGCAGCATTGCATCGCGGCCGGGGAGCGGCGTCAGGCGTGCGAGATGGATCGCCTGAAAGCGGTCCATGTAGATCTGCCGCGCCTCTTCCCAGCGTTCGCCGAAAATGACCGGAAACGCGTCGCGCAGGCTCAGCCGCACGCGCTCCCGCGTCTCTTCGATCGTCCATAGCGGCTTTTCCATCGCCGCCATCAGGAAGTTGAGCGCATCGTGGATCGTGCCCCAGCTGTCGACCAGGGTGTTGTCCCAATCGAAGATGATCGCGCGCGGCCGCCGCAGGCTGGCTATGTCCGGCTGCATGGGGATTCGTGCGTCCTTCGAGACGCCGCCTAGCGGCGGCCCCTCAGGATGCCGAGGGCTTGCGGATGGCATTAAGATAATTCTTCATCCCGAGGCGCCGAGCGTCAGCGAGGCCTCGAAGGACGCACGCCGCCAATCCAGCCGCTCACGCGCTCTCCGGGATATGCGCGAGATAGGCCTCGCGCAGCCTTTGCGACATCAGCCCGGGCGCGCCGTTGGCGACCGGCTTGCCGTCGATCGCCACGATCGGCAGCAGAAACGATGTGGCGCTGGTCAGGAACGCCTCGCGCGCGGTCATGGCCTCGTCGACGGTGAAGGCACGTTCCTCGAAGGTGCAGCCTTCGCGGCGGATGATCTCGACCAGCGCCTGGCGGGTCACCCCGTTGAGGATCGCATTGTCGGCGAGCCGGGTGACGACGCGATTGTCGGCGGTGACGATCCAGGCATTGGTCGAGGTCCCCTCGGTGACCCGGCCGTCGCCATCGACCATCCACGCCTCGAAGACGCCCGCCTCGCGCGCCTGCTGCTTGCCGAGCACATTGGCGGTCAGGCCCACGGTCTTGATGTCGCAGCGCTGCCAGCGAATGTCGGGGATGGTGATGACCGAGATGCCATCCTCGGCGAGCTTTGCGTTGGTCGGCCGCGTCTGCCGCGCGGTGACGACGACGACCGGCCGCGCCGCTTTCGGGAAAGCATGGTCGCGCGGCGCGACGCCCCGGGTAATCTGCAGATAGACGATGCCGTTGACGACGCCATTGCGGCGCAGGACCTCGCGCATCACGATTTTGAGCGGGCCGTCGTCGAGCGCGCCCTCGATCCGCAGCTCGGCGAGCGACCGGCGCAGCCGGCGGAGGTGCAGCCCTGCGTCGGCCATCTTGCCGTCGCGGACGGCGAATACCTCATAGACGCCGTCGGCGAACTGGTAACCGCGATCCTCGATATGCACCGCGGCTTCGCGATGCGGGCGGTACACCCCGTCGACATAGGCGATGCGCGACATCGACTAGGTTCCCGTCTTCAATGGACGCTCGGTGATCGCCACGCCCAGCGATTTGAGCTTGCGGTGCAGCGCCGAGCGCTCCATGCCGACAAAGGTCGCGGTGCGCGAGATATTGCCGGCGAAGCGAGTCACCTGCGCGAGCAGATATTCACGCTCGAACACCTCGCGCGCATCGCGCAGCGGCAGCGTCATGATCTCGCTGCCCTTGTCCCATTTGACGACGGTCGGCGCGATCGCGGTGATCTCGTTGGGCAGATGCTCGGCATGGACCGCTTCGCGCGGATCGCCCGGCGCCATGATCAACAACCAATCGACGACATTGCGCAGTTGCCGGACATTGCCCGGCCAGCCGTAGGTTTGCAGCGCGGCGAGCGCGTCCTCGCCGAAATCGCGCGGCGGCAACCGTCCCGCGGCGGCGGCGCGCTGCATGAAATGGCGCGCCAGCAGCGGGATATCCTCGCGCCGGTCGCGCAGGCTCGGCACCCGGATCGGCACGACGTTGAGCCGATAGAACAAATCCTCGCGGAACCGCCCCGCGGCGATCTCGCCGCCCAGCTCGCGGTTGGTCGAGGCGACGACGCGGACATCGACCTCGACGCGGTGCGAACCCCCTACCCGCTCGAACATCTGCTCCTGCAGCACCCGGACGATCTTGCCCTGGGTTTCGATCGGCATGTCTGCGACCTCGTCGAGGAACAAGGTGCCGCCATGCGCGCGCTCGAAGGTGCCGATCTTGCGCGGCGTGCCGTTGACCGCGGTCTCGCTGCCGAACAGCTCCAGCTCGAGCCGGTCCGGGTGCATCGTCGCGCAATTGACCGCGACGAAGGGCCCGCCGGAACGGCGCGAGCGCGCGTGCAGGAGCCGGCCGACCACCTCCTTGCCGACCCCCGGCGCGCCGGCGATCAGCACCCGGCTGCCGGTCGGCGCGACCCGCTCGATCTGCTGGCGCAACTGGTTTGTCGCAAGCGAGGAGCCGACCAGGTCGAGCTCGCCGCCGGCGCGCAACTTCAGCTCTTCGTTCTCGCGCCGCAGCAGCGCCGTCTCGATCGCGCGCGCGATGATGAGCAGCAGCCGGTCCGACTTGAACGGTTTCTCGATAAAGTCGTAGGCGCCGATCTTGATCGCCTCGACCGCGGTCTCGATCGTGCCGTGGCCGCTGATCATGACGACCGGCACCGAAGGCATCTCGGCGCGCAACCGGCGCAGGATCTCGATGCCGTCGAGATCGCTGTCCTGCAGCCAGATGTCGAGGACCACCAGCGTCGGCTGGCGGGCCTGCAATTCACGCAGCGTCTCGGTGCTGTTGGCGGCCTCGCGGGTGGCGTAGCCCTCGTCCTTCAGCACGCCCGCAATCAGCATGCGGATATCGGCTTCGTCGTCGACGATCAGGATGTCATGCGCCATGGGCAACCGTATTCGTATCCGCCTCCACGGGCGGCGTGGCGCGGACGGCACCGCGAGCTTCCGACATGAATACCAGCCTGACGCGCGCTCCGCCTGCTTCTGCATCTTCCAACAGGAGCTCGCCCTGGTGATCTTCCATGATCTTCTTCACGATGGCGAGACCCAAACCCGTCCCCTTGGTGCGCGTCGTGACATAGGGCTCGGTCAGCCGCTCACGCCCGCGCTTCGGCAGCCCCTTGCCGTTGTCCTCGACGGTGACGATCGCCTTGCCGGCATTCTCCTCGACCGATACGGCGATTCTGCCCGGCGGGTTCGGTCCGGTCTCGACGATCCGGCCCTCGATCGCCTCGACCGCGTTCTTGACGATGTTGATCACCGCCTGGCTGACCAGCCGCGCGTCGCAGCGCGCCGTCATCGGACGCTCGGCGAAATCGATCGCGAAGGCGATGTCGGACCGCGCCGTGCGCTGCAGGAATACGGCACGCTCGACGACCGCGCTCAGATCCTCGGGCTTCAGCACCGGCGACGGCATGCGGGCGAATGACGAGAACTCGTCGACCATGCGGCCGATATCCTCGACATGGCGGACAATCGTGTCGGTGCAGATGCGAAATGTTTCGGGGTCCTTCTTGATCTCCTTCAGGTAGTTGCGGCGCAGCCGCTCGGCCGAGAGCTGGATCGGCGTGAGCGGGTTCTTGATCTCGTGCGCGATGCGGCGCGCGACATCGGCCCAGGCCGCCTTGCGCTGCGCCGACAAGAGCTCGGTGATATCGTCGAAGGTCACGACGAAGCCGCTGATCCCCTCGTCGTCGCGCTCGGCGGCGATGCGCACGAGCAGCGTGTGCGTGCTGCTGCCGCTGGCGATCTGCAGCTGCGCCTGGGCGACCCGGTCGGGCCGCCGCGTCGCCTCGCCGAGCAGCTCCGCCATCGCCGGCACGACGGCGGCAAGGTCTTCCCCGACCGCCCGCTCGAGATCGACGCCGATCAGCGTCGAGGCCGAGCGGTTGGGGAGGTTGATGCGGCCGTTCCGGTCGAGCCCGATGACGCCGGCGGTGACGCCGGTCAACACCGTCTCGGTAAATCGCCGGCGCTCGTCGAGCTGCCGGTTCGCCGCGATCAGCTCCTGCTGCTGGGTCTGGATCTGATCGGTCATGCGGTTGAAGGCGCGGCTCAGCGACGTCATCTCGTCGTCCTTGCGGCCTTCGGGCACGCGCACCGACAGATCGCCCGCGCCGATCCGTTGCGCGGCGCCGACAAGGCGGCTGATCGGGTCGGCAAGCTGGGCGGCGATGCTGATGCCGATCGACACCGCGGCCACCAGAAACAGCATCGCGACGAGGATGAAGATCACCGAAAAGGTGATCTGCAATCCCGCGCGCTTGCCTTCAAGCTGCTCGTATTGCGCGGCGGCGAGCTGCGTCTCGCGGCGGTGCGCCAGCACTTTCGGTTCGATGAACCGGCCGACATAAAGGTAGAGTCCCGGAAACCCGCCGAGGTAAACCAGCGCCCGTACTCGCTCTTCCTGGTCGTCGGTCATGATGACGACTTCGCCGTCCTTGGCGCGCCTCAGCGTGTCCTCGCCGACATCCTCGAAGCCGAGCGCGAAGGCGAGCCCGGTACGCGCCACCATGTGGCCCTTTTCGTCGAGCACGGCGGCCTCGGTCAGCCCGCGCATCGACGCCTGGATGGTCAGCGCCTGCACCAGATCTTGCGGGCTGATGACCATCGTCGCGGCGTACTGATCGAGACTGTTGGCCATGCTCAGCGCATCGGCGCGGATCGCTTGCTGGTGCTCCTTGACGTAGGCGTTGGCGACCTCGACCGATTCAGAGATCGCCGTGCGCACCTTGTCGCTGAACCAGCTTTCAATGCCGAAGCTGAAGAACAGGTACGAGAACACCGCGACGATGATCGTCGGGAACACCGCGATCATGCTGAACAGCACGACGAGCCGGACTTGAAGGCGCGAACCGGCCAGCCCGCGCCGGCGCTCGGCCCATATCTCGACGAGGCGCTTGGTCACCACCGCGCCAAGCAACAGCAACAGCACCAGGTCGAGGTTCAACAGCGAGAGGACGACGACCGGGTGCGGCCCGAAGGGCGGCGCACCAGTCAGCGCCAAATAGGTCGCGATGCCCGAGAGCAGCGCCGCGGCCGCCAGGGCGACCGCGATCTTGCGTCGCAAGCCGAAGCGGCCAGCCCAGGTACCGACCTGCTGCGCCACGCTCATTCCGCGTCCCCACCAGACATCGCGGCACAGGGCCAGGCACAGAAGCCGGCGCGCGACCCGTTATTTTAGGCCGCGCACCACGGGGATGTCCAATTCGCGGATTTTCTTGCGTAGCGTGTTGCGGTTGAGGCCGAGCACGTGCGCCGCCTTGATCTGGTTGCCGCGCGTCGCCACCAGCGTCGCGATGATAAGCGGGCGCTCGACCTCGCGCAGGATGCGGTCGTAAAGCCCGGCGGCCGGCATCGCCCCCTTATGGGCGACAAAATAGCCGTTGATGTGGCGTTCGACGGCGCTGCCGAGCCCCTCGTCGCCGACCGCCTCGGGCCCGGCCGCGACCTCCGCCGGCGCCGCCGCAAGCTCGCTCTCGATGACGTCGACGCCGATTACCTCCTGCGAATAAAGCGCAGCGAGCCGGCGGATGAGGTTCTCCAGCTCGCGGACATTGCCCGGCCAGCGATAGCGGCGCAGCCGCTCCATCGCCGCGTCGTCGAGCACCTTGGCGGGCAGTCCCTCCTTTGCTGCCTGGCTGGCGAAATGGCGCGCCAGCGCGGCAATGTCGGCGGTGCGCTCGCGCAGCGCCGGGATGCGGATCGGCGCGACGTTGAGGCGGTAGAACAAATCCTCGCGAAAGGCGCCCTGGCGGATCAACTGCGACAGATCGCGATGAGTGGCGGCGATGATCCGGCTGTCGGCGCGAATCGGCGAGCGGCCGCCGACCGAGGTATACTCGCCCTCCTGCAGCACGCGCAGCAGCCGGGTCTGCGCCTCGAACGGCATGTCACCGATCTCGTCGAGGAACAGCGTCCCGCCTTTCGCCTGCTCGAAGCGGCCGGCGCTGCGCTGCGCCGCGCCGGTGAATGCGCCGCGCTCGTGGCCGAAGAGCTCGCTCTCGATCAGCTCGCGCGGGATCGCCGCCATGTTGATCGCGACAAACGGCCCCGAGCGGCGCTTGCCGAAATCGTGCAGCGCGCGGGCGACCAGTTCCTTGCCGGTGCCGCTTTCGCCGGTGATCAGCACCGATAGATCGGTGCCCATCAGCCGGGCGATCGAGCGGTAGATCTCCTGCATCGCCGGCGAGCGGCCGATCAACGGCAGCTGCTCGTCGTCGACCTCCTCGTCGCCGCTTGGCGCGCTCAACGGCGCCGACAGCGCGCGCTCGACGACGCTGATCAGTTCGCGCAGATCGAACGGCTTCGGCAGATACTCGAACGCGCCGCGCTCGGCCGCCTTGACCGCGGTCAACAGCGTGTTCTGCGCGCTCATCACGATGACCCGCAGGTCGGGCCGCACCCGCTTGATGCGCGGGATCAGGTCGAGCCCGTTCTCGTCGGGCATGATCACGTCGGTGATGACGAGGTCGCCCTCGCCTTCGGTGATCCAGCGCCACAGCGTCGCCGCGCTGCCCGTCAGGCGGACGTCGTGGCCGAGCCGTGCCAGGGCCTGGTTCAATACCGTGCGGATCGCACGGTCATCGTCAGCTACCAGTATCGTTGCGCTCATCGCCAATACGGTCTTGTCGACTGTCCCGCGGGACCACTGGCAGGAACACGCGGAAAACCGTCCGCCGCGGTTGGCTGTCGAACTCGATGATCCCGCCGTGGTCGCCGATCACCTTGGCTACCAGTGCAAGACCAAGGCCAGTTCCGTTGCGCTTGGTGGTGACGAAGGGATCGAACAGGTGGGCCTTCAATTCTTCGGGGATGCCGGCGCCGTTATCGGCGATCGAAACCATCAGCGGCAGTTGCAGCGGACGGCCGCCGCCCAGCGTCGTGAGGCGCCGGCCATGGCGGTAGGCGGTGGCGAGGACGATCTCGCCGCCGGCCGCCGGCCCTGCCTCGGCGGCATTCTTCACCAGATTGAGAAAAACCTGCACCAGGAGATCGCGGTTGCCGTGCACCGGCGGCAGCGAGGGGTCGTATTCCTCGGCGAAGCGGAGATGCCGGGCGAACCCCGATTGCGCGATCCGGCGCACGCGCTCCAGCACCTCGTGGATGTTGATCGCGCTGCGTGACAGCGGCTGGTGGTCGGAGAATGCCTCCATGCGATCGACCAGCGCGACGATGCGGTCGGTCTCGTCGCAGATCAGCTGGGTCAGCTGGCGGCCGGAATCGTCGGCATCCTGCTCCAGCAACTGCGCCGCCCCGCGAATGCCGGAAAGCGGGTTCTTGACCTCGTGCGCGAGCATCGCCGCCATCGCCGTCATCGAGCGCGCCGCGTCGCGATGGGCGAACTGGCGGTCCATCTGCTCGGCGATCGCGCGCTCGTGCAGCGACAGCACGAGCAGGTCGGCCCCCTCCGCGGCCAGCGCGCCCTGGATCGTCACCGGGCGCGGCGGCAGGCGCGGCCCCTCGACCAGCACGTCGTACTCGACAACCGATCCGCCATCGCGCCACACCGCCTCCACCAGCGCAAAAAGCGGGCTGTGCGGGTCGATGAGATCGGCGAGCCGCGCACCGCGCAGCGCCGGTGCACCGGCGCCGAGAAACTGCTCGGCGGCGGGATTGACGAACAGCACCGAGCCGCCGCGGTCGATGGCGATCACCGGGTCGGGCAGCGCGGCGAGCAGCAGCGCCGGGTCGAACGCCCCGCGTTGCCCCGCGGAAGCAGTCGCCGTCACGCCGCTTCGCACTCCAGGAGCGGCTCGTAGAAGACGCGGATCAGCTCGTGCACCGTCGCCGGATCGTTGCTCTGGTTGACCCCGGCGCGGAACTCGGCCGACCCCGGCAAGCCCTTCGAATACCAGCCGATATGCTTGCGTGCGATCTTGACGCCGACATCGCTGCCGTAATGCACGAGCATCGCGTCGTAATGCGCGCGCAGCGTCGCGTATTGCGCCCCGAGCGGCGGATCGGCGACACGCCGCCGGCTGCGCAGCCATTCGATGACCTGCGCGACAAACCACGGCCGGCCGTAAGCACCGCGGCCGATCATCACCCCGTCGGCGCCGCTTTCGTCGAGCGCCCGCGCGGCATCGTCGAGGCTGTTGATGTCGCCATTGGCGATGACCGGGATCGACACCGCCGCCTTGACCTCGCGGATGAAGCGCCAGTCGGCGCTGCCGCTGAACATCTGGTTGCGCGTGCGGCCGTGCACCGTGACCATGCGAATGCCGCAGCTCTCGGCGATCCGCGCGAGGTTCGGCGCGTTGCGGTTGCGGTCGTCCCAGCCGGTGCGCATCTTCAGAGTCACAGGCAGATCGACCGCTTTTACCGTCGCCTCGAGGATGCGCGCGGCATGGATTTCGTCGCGCATCAGCGCCGAGCCGGCATGGCCGTTGACCACCTTCTTCACCGGACAGCCGAAATTGATGTCGATGATCGCCGCGCCGCGATCGGCGTTGAGCTTTGCCGCCTCGGCCATCACCGCCGGCTCGCAGCCGGCGAGCTGCACCGCCATCGGCTGCTCGTCCGGCGTGGTCTTGGCCATGGTCAACGACTGCCGCGTCTCGCGGATCGCCGCCTGGCTGGCGATCATCTCGGACACGACAAGCGACGCCCCGCTCGCCTTGACGACGCGGCGGAACGGCAGATCCGTGACCCCCGACATGGGCGCCAGGATCACCGGGTCGTCGAGCGT
>DASZLY010000192.1:0-18727 GCA_035552135.1 Allostellaceae bacterium
CGCGCCTTCGAGATCATCTATCCGCGGCTGCGCACCGGCGGGATCTACATCATCGAAGACTGGCAATGGGCGCATATCGACAGCCCGCGCTACCAGAAAGGCGAGCATTTCGGCGGCGAGCCGGCGCTCACCAACTTCATCTTCGAGTTGCTGGTCGCCTATGGCGGCCACCCCGATCTGTTCTGGAACATCATCGTGCGCGACTGGTTCGTCGCGGTGCAGAAGGGGTCGAAGCCGCTGCCGCCGGATTTCCAGCTCGACGGCCTGCTACGCATGCGCGGCAAGAAGCTGAAGCTGATCTGATCCCGGCAATGCCGCAACGAAAAGCCCGGGACCGAGCCTCGCGCGTTTTATGCCGTGTCGCGCTCCTGCGCCCGAACGCAAAGCGCGGGGCCATTGGCCCCGCGCTCGCAAGGTTCGTATCCGCCAGCCGGGTAAGCCGGATTAGTTGAAGAAGCTGTTGTCGACGCTGGTGACGCCCTTGAGAAGGATGGTGGAATTGTCCGACAGCGTGATCAGCGTGTCCTGACCGCCATTCGCCGGCGCCGTCGCGGTCACCGTGTCGCCGACCGCGAGGTGGATGTGGTCGCCGGCGGCCTGGCTGAAACCGCTGACCGTATCGTTGTAGACGACCGCGCTGTTGTCGTTGAACGTGAAGTTCGGCCCGAACGCGTTGATCGACAGAGCGCCGCTGTCCGCCGTCACCGTGTCGCCAGTGCCGGTCGCGGTGATCGTCGCCGGCCCAGTGCCGCCGTTGACGAGCACGTTGTCGGCATAGGCGCCGATCGTCTCCTGGCTCGACCCGGCATTGATCGTGTCGTTGCTGCTGAAGACATTGATCGTGTCGTTGCCGCCGTCGCCGTTGATCACGTTGTTCGAGCCGGCGACGTTGATCAGATCGGGGCCGGTGCCGGCATTGATCGTGTCGCCGCTGCCGATCGCGGTAATCGTGTCCGCCCCGGAGCCGCCATTGATCGTCTCGTTATTGCCGAGCGAGCTGATCGTGTCGGCGCCGGAGCCGGCATTGATCGTGTTGCCGCTGGAGTTGACGTTGATCGCCTCGGGGCCGGTGCCGCCGTTGACGGTATCACCGGTGCCATTGACCTCGATGTAATCACCGGCAGTGCCGCCGCCATTCGCGACGTCGCCAGTGCCGTTGAGGATCAGGTTGTCGAAGTTCGGGCCGCCAGAGACGGTGTCGTCGTTGCCGTCGGCGATCAGGGTGGCGCCGCCCGTGCCGTTGTCGGTGATCGCGTAGCCATCGCCCAGCAGATCGATCGTAAAGCCGCCCGGGGTCAGGATCGCGAGACCCTGGTAGCCGGTCGCCGGTGATGTCGGCGCACCGGCCGCGGGACCCGTATAGACTTCGAGGTTGAAATCCCCCCCGACAGTGTCCGACGACAGCGGCTGGCCATTCGTGCCGTTGAGGCCGTCAGTCGTCAGGACGACATTGACCGGCAGCACTCCGGCAGTCGCGGTGAATTGTGACCCAGCAATCGTCGCCATTACCGCTCCTCACGCTGGTTTCGCGGCGGGAAACCCTGTGACGCGCCGCACCCAACTGTAAATTTCGAAAACTCTCCGCACATTTGGCAAGCTTTTTATATATCAGAGCGCAAGCTCAATGTGCTGCGTCTGGTGTCAAGCTGTTACGACTTATTTCGCCTGTTTGGTGCGGCGGCGAGCCGGCCGAGTCGAGGAGCTGCCCGGCGGCCCTAGCTGGTAATAATCGTTAAGTATATCGCCGCAGTCTTGGCCGACGGCGACCTGCCGCGGCCATTTCTCGGCGCGTGCGATTTCGGCGAGGATCGCCGCGTTGATCTCGCCGGGACTACTGGCATGTGGCAACAGCGCGCCAACCTTGCTGGCGGCGACGCGTTCCCCCACCGCGCCGAAATCGAGCGCGATCGGGTAGAGCCCGGCTTCGTAGGCGTCCGACAGCGCGTAGCAATAGGTCTCCGGCCACAGGCTGAGAAACAGCGCGACATCGCACGGGTTCTCGGCGACCAGCCGCGGCAACTCGGCGCGCTTGTATTCGCCGGTGACATGGACATTGGGCAGCCGGCGCAGCGCCTCGTCGTCCGCGGCGAAGCCGAACAGGCGATACTGGATCGGCAGGCCCTGCTTCAGCGCGTCGCGCGCGCAGGCGAGCAGCAGCTCGCTGCCCTTGTTGACGCCGATCGCGCCGATGATCGCGACGCGCGCCAGCGCGCTTGACGCCGGACGGCGGATTTCGGCCCGGCGCGTCGGCTCGGGGTGGTAGTGCGGCACGTAGGCGGCTTCCGGGACGTGGCGCACCATGCGCTCGGCGACATCGCGGCTCGGCGCGAAGACGCGCCTGGCGCCGATCAGCAACCGGCGGTGCAGCGCGAGCCAGCCGGCCATTCCCCCGCCGCGCGCGCGGAACGCGCGCTGCAGGTCGGGATGCGGCAGGTTGAGCCCGACGCAGCGCTCGCACACCGCGACCTCGGGCTCGCCGCAATAGCGGCCGTTCTCATCGATCAGATCGATGCGCGGGCAGAAATAGGAATAGTCGTGCACCGTCACGTCATAGGGGCAATCGAGCCGCGCCGGCAGGCTGGCCCAGCGCGCGCCCCCCATGATCTGATGGAAATGGATGTGCCAGACGCCGGCAGCGACGAGGTCCCCCATCAGCGCGTCGATGTCGCGCGGCAGCGTATAGACGCTACGCGTGCCGAGTTCGAGGTTGCGGATCGTCGCGACGCCGCGATCGTCGCCATTGGCCTCGAGGATCAGTACGTGCTCGCCCTTGGCGGCGAGCCGGCGCGCCAGATCCTCGACATGGAGCGCGGTGCCGCCGCCGCTCTGATGCGAGACAAACAGCACAAAGCGCTTGGCGAGCCGGTCCAGCCGCGCCCAGTCGAGCGCGCGGCGCGCCGCCGCGACGGGGTCCTCGCGCAGAAACTCCATGATGCGCGGGAAATAGTCCGGGTAGAGGCCGTTGAGCGTCGCGAGGTTGCTTTCGAGCAGCGCCTTGCGGCCGTCGACGCCAAACGATACGGCGCCGTGATGGACGACGAAGAGGTTGGGCGCCAGCACGTGCTTCCAGCCGCGCGCCGCGGCGAGGATGCACAACTCGTTCTCCTCGCCGTAGCCCTTCTTCCACCGCTCGGTGTTGAGCAGGCCGACCTCGCGCAGCATCGCGCGGCGCAGATAGGCGCAGAACCCGACCGCAGTCGGAATTTCGACGGCGCGCTCCCCGTTGACCTCGGCGCAGAGCTGGTCGAGCCCCTCCCAGGCTATCTCGCCGGGCAGGTCGTTGTCCTTGTTGATCTCGGGGTAGGAGCAGATCGTCGCGCGGTTCGACAGCGGCGTCACCGAGCCGATATTGCCGCCGCGATAGGCCGCCGCGCGCAGCCGGTCGACCCAGCCCTTGGGCACCAGCGTATCGGAATTGAGCAGGATGACGTCGCGGTCGGGATGCAGCGCCATCCCGGCATTGGCGGCGCCCGGAAAGCCGAGATTGCGCGAGTTGACCACCAGCGTGATCGCTCCGGCGCGCTCATAGGCTTGCAACGCCGCGCGCAATTTCGGGTCGGGGCCGCAATCGTCGACAACGACGATCTCGCGCCGCGTCTTGTTGTTGGCGCGGATCACCGAATTGATGCAGGCGATGGTCTCGTCATGGCCGCTATAGACCGGGATCACCACATCGACCATGTCGGAAACCGCCGCCTGCGGTCCCTGGAACTGCGACAGGTCGATGCTGAGATTGAGGTCGAGCGGGCCGGTGCGCCGCTCGTGCGCGCGCAGCGCGGCGAGGATATTGGGGACGATCGTCTCGCGGATCGCCGAATAGGCGCGGCCACCGGCTGAGCGCTCGTCTTCGGCCACCTTGGCGGCGATCGCCTCCAGCTCCTCGATGACCCGCGACACCGGGGTGAAGGAGAACGGGCCGGGAACCGCCGGGTTCTTGGTGCCGGCGACGAAAATCTCGACCGAAACCTCGCGATGGCGCGACACGGTCTCCGGAATGCGGAATTCGAAACCGCAGGCATCGACGCCATGCACCACGCTGACGTCGCGGCGCGAGCGGTCGGCGATGAGGGCCAGACGCTCGCCATTGACGACGATGTCGAGGTTGACCGGCCGGTGCGGTGCCTCGCGGCAGAACACCCAGCCGCCGCCGCCATACTGGTCGAGCCGCTCGAGCACGCCGGTAAAGCCGGCGCGAAATCGCACGGTGCCCGGCCCGATCGCCCGGCCCGAGGCGCGGTGGCGCAAATCGATCTGGTGCTCGTTGCCGTCGAGGCAGAAATCTGGAAGCGCCTCGGCGAAGCCGAAGCAGCCGTCGCCGATGCCGTGCGCCTGCAGCTCGGGGCGCAGGCGGTCGGCGGTGATCGTGCGCAACAGGCGGCCGTCGATATGAAGGTCGAGCACGGCGCGGGTCGGCTCGCGCGCCCGCTCCTTAACCCAGCCGGTGATGACCGCGCCGTCGACCGGCTCGATCGCGCCGTCGATCTCCTTCGGGCCGAGAACGAGCGGCGCCGCGGTCAGCTCGGTGCCATCGGCAAAGACCCGGATGGCCGCGCCGGGCACGAATTTCTCGGGCGGGATGGGGCAGACAAAGCCGCTGAACCCGTCATGGCCGCCAACCCCGACCAGCTCGCGGCGCAGGCCGTTGGCGCTGGTTTCGGCGGCCAGCTTGCCGTCGACGAACATCGTGATCTTGACGCGGCGGCGGGCGAAGTCGCGGTCGTAGGCCCAACCAAACAACGCCGCTCCGAGCAGCCCGTCGACTGAGCCGACGGTGTTGAAGCGCTGCGGCTGGGCGCCGGTGTCGACGAGGCGGAAGCCGGCGAAAGGCTGGGGCACCTCGCCGACCGGCGCAAGCTCCGCGATGGCCGCGGCTTCGACGGCAGGCCCCGCCTCGATCCCGGCCGACGGCGCGGCGCTCATCGCGACGGGCGCGACGGCGCGCCTCTGGCGTAGCCGCAATCCTCGGGGAGACGCGTCGTCATGTGCCATCGCCCGGCCGCTCAGGCGTCCTGGCGTTCGATCGAGCGGCGGCGGCGGCCGCGCTCGCGACCCTCGCTCGCGCGCCGGCGATCCGTCGCCAGCAGCTGCACCCGGTGATCCGACCAGGAATAGGTGCCCTTGGTGTTGTTCTTGAGCCCGCAGCCGAGCTGATAGATGCCGGGCGGCATCTTCGCCACCGAGAACAGCGAGCCGAAGCCGCAATTGAGCGTGTAGGTGCTGTCGATGTGATGGCGGCCGAAGGCGACGTCCTGGCGCGGCCAGTACTGGTAGACCTGCGCGGCGTAGGTGTCGCCGCTCTCGACGTTCTTGAGCAGCACGAAGCGCCCGGTGGTCTCGGCGTCGGGGAAGATGCCGGGGCTGAGCATCCAGCCTTCGAGATGCACAGTGCTGCGGATGTCGACCGCGGCGTCGCCGCGCATCGGGCGGCCGTTGACCCGCTCGAACCATGCCTCGATATCGGCGCTCGGCTCGTCGCCGAACAGCTCCTCGACGCCGTTGCGGTAGAACACCGTCGCCTCGCGCTCCTGGCGCATGCGCTCGACCATCTGGCGCTCGCGGGTGAAGTACTCGACGGTGCGCCCGAGGCTGTCGATCTGGGTGCGGATTTCCTGGGCGTAGCCGTCGATCCGCTCGCGCAGATCGGGGTTGCCGATCTGCGCGATCTGTTCGCCGATCAGCGTGAAGAGCTGCTTTGGATCGGTCTGCCCGTGCAGCGCGCGGCGGGTCGCCTCAAGATAGGCACTGCCGTTTTTCAAATCGGGTTCGAGATGCGCGCCCTCGGCCCACTCGTTCCACGCATTGATGAAAATGATGCGCTGGTCGCCGACCAGGTTCTGCCGCGTGTAGGAGACCAGCCCGCGCAGCCAGTATTCGTAGCGCGACGCGTCGGCGCGATGGAAGATGAGCGCGCCGTTGCGCTTGCGCGCGGTGTTATCCCAGCTCGGGAACAGGCCGCGATAAAGCGGATAGTCGGGCACCGGCGCGGTCAGCGAATGGCGCGCCACCAGCTCGTAATCGCATATCCAGCCCTTGAAGTCGTCGGGCAGGCCGCGCTGCTCGTGGGTGATATGGCCGATCGCATGCTTGTGCGGCGGAAACTCGCAGGCCGAGTCGAAGCCGTAAGGGCGCGGGTCGCCGATATCGAAGGTCTGCGCCGCGCAGAGATGAAGACCGGGGAGCCCCGCCTTGATGCACTCCTCGCGCCAGCCCTCGGTGGTCGCGGTCGGCACCTTCAAGAGATCGGCGCGGTACAACACGAGAAGCGGCATACCGTTGACGCGGATGTAGCGCGGATCCTTGAAGAGCGGGATGACCTCGCGGATGAACTTCATGTCGGAGGCGGTGTCGTGCTCCTGCACGAGCAGCACCTCGCTGTTGCCGCCGTCCCAGCGCCGGCTCCAATTCTCGTTGGCCCAGCAGATGCAGAACGGGAAGTCGATCTTCGGGTCGGCGATGTAGCGGTTGAGCGGGTGCTCCAGGATGCGCCGGCCGTTGAACCAGTAGTAGTAATAGCAAAAGCCGTGAAGCCCGTGGCTGCGCGCCAGCTCGACCTGGCGATGGCGGATCTCGTCGAGCCGCAGATCGTAGAAGCCGAGCGCGCCGGGCAGGCGCGGCTGGTAATGCCCCTCGAACAGCGGCGCCGCCTTGGCGACGTTCTGCCAATCGGTAAAGCCGGGCCCCCACCACCGGTCGTTCTCCGGCACGGGATGGAATTGCGGCAGATAGAACGCGATCAGCCGCACATCGACCGGTGGCGCGTTCTCGTCGCTGGCGACCTTGGCCATACGCTCAAGCTGATCCATCGTGCTCACCGGCCGCCGCGCCGGAGCCGCAAGGCGACGATCCGGCGATTATCCGAGGGTTGCATGCCAATTTTGTGGTTCATCCTGTCTGCCCCGCGAGGAAGGCGTCCGCCCGGGCGATTACTAGCGAAATTTCCTTAATTGTTATTTGCCGAGCCCCCGCCAATTTCCCCGCGCCGGGAGGATAGCTTAACGGCGGGTTGCCGAGAAGTGACGCCTCCGCCGGGCAGTCCACCGTCAGCGCATCGCCCCGCCGACCGGAAGGCGAACAGGCGCGGCGCAATGGCACAGACCCGGATCGCGACACGCCAGTTCGCGCCGGGACGGGCCTATTCCTTCGCCAGCCGGCGGCGATACGAGATCGCGTAGCTGCGCGTGCGCGCGGCGAGCAGCGGATCATCGGACGCGGCGATGCCGGGCACGAGGTTCATCGGGCTGAAGAACAACGTCCGCGTTACCGGATCGGCCGGCGGAACGATTGCCGTCAGCGACAGCGTGCCGAGCAGCACCTGCGGGCGATCCGCCGGCCAGGCGACGGTCGGGTCGGTGACTACGTCGCCGGGCTCGGCAAGCTGCACGAAGAGGCGAAACGCCACCGGGCCGGACGCGAGACGCTGCGGCAACTCATCGCGCAGGTAATCGGGCTTGAGCGCCGCGGTCTGCGCGGTATCGAGATAGTGCGCGCCGGCGACCGGCTCGATCCGGTAGCGGCCAAAGCGGCCGACCGCGGCGGCGTTGATGAAGCGGAATGCGTCGACCCCGTAATAGGCGTCGGTCGCGTAGCTGACCGGAACCGGCTTCGGCGCGTCGACGAACTGTTTCGCCGCCGGATGGTCGGTAAAGAACGCCCCGCGCACCGCCGGGTCGGACGTCGTCAGCGCGTTGAGATATTCAAGGAACGCCTCGGCCGTCCCCACCGGGAAGCCGTTGAAGGAATGCGCGACGATGTCGGTGTCGACATCCTCCGGCAGCTGGAATTTGATCGCCATGCCGCTCGGCGTCGCGCCCGGCTTGCCGTCGCCCTGCGCGGGCATACCGGAGAAATCGGAAAAGCGGACGATCACCGGTACCGGGCCGCGATCCGGCTGGACATGCTCGGCGGTGGTGAGGGTCGCCGCCGCCGCATCGGCGGCGAAGGTGCCGCGCAGCACGATACCCTTGGCATGGATCGCGCGCTCGCCCGGATAGGGGCCCTTGAAGACCCGGTCGAAGGCGGCGACGAGCTGGGCGGCGACCGAGGCGGCGGAAGCTGCGGCGGAAGCTGCGGCGCCCTGGGTGGCATTGGGCATCTGCGCGAAAGCGGATGGCGCGAGCGGCGCCGCCAGCAGCGCCAGCGTCACTAACGTGATGCGTGCCAGCGTGCCCATGCCGCTACTTGACCGCGACATCGAGCTGCATTTTGGGGTGGATCGCGCAGAGGACGTGGAACGTCCCGGCGACCGGGAAGGTGATCTCGACCGTTTGACCGACATCCTGCTCGCCCGAATCAAAATGGAAACTTGGATTATCGACGAAAACTTGATGGACGTATTCGTCGTCATTGTGGATCGCCAGCGTGTCGCCGGGGGCGATCGTTACCGACACCGGCGTGAAGGCACGATTTTTCTGCGACACGCCGATCTTGGCGCCCGACCCGAGCGCAAAACCGAGCGGCCCCAGCGTCGCGATCAGCGCGACGACTCCCAGTGCTATTAGTATACGACGCATCTGCCGCCCCGCACCCGGCCCGAATCTTCTTAGCGCGGTGCGACGTTAGCCAAAATTGCTTAAAAAATTTTTGCCATACGCGCGGATGCCCGGCACCGGGATTGGCGAGACCGCGGCCGAACCGGCGATTTAAGGTTCCGTAAAGCAAACGCCCTTATACCGGGCAGGGGGTATTCTGGTCGGCGCATGGCTTTTAGCTTTAATCCGCTGCGAACGATCCGGGCTCAGATCTGCCTGGGCTTTGTCGCGATGGGCGTGCTGACCGGCGCGCTCGGCGGCTACGGCATCTATGCGGCGTCGCGCGCCAACCGGATCGTCGTCGACATTTATGACCGGCCGCTGATGGCGATCAATTTCGCTCGGTCGGCGAGCGCCACCTTCGGCCAGATGGAGAACCATCTGCAGGCGCAGCTGGCGGGACACGAGCCGTCGATGCCGGTCTCGCTCGACCATCTCGCCGACAGCTTCTTCGGCGATCTGGCGGTTGCCAAGCAGCGTTCGATGTCGAGCGGCGCGGCGCGCACCGCGGTCGAAATCCAGGGGCTCGTCCAGGAATGGCTCGCCGCGGCGCTGGCGGCGACGCCGGACGGCGACCCGCCCGATCTCAACATGCTGTCGGCGCGCATTCTCAAGGCGTTCGACCACTTGATCGAGCTGACCGCCGAGGACGGGTTCCGCGAACGGCAGCGCTCGCTCGCCGAATTGCGCGCGACGATGCTGGTCAGCACCGGCTGCACGACCCTCGCGCTCCTCGCCGCGGGGCTCATCACCTTCGTGCTGGCGCGGCGCATCCTGCGGCCCCTGTCGGCCGCGGCGACGGTCGCCGACCGCATCGCGCAGGGCGAGCTGGCGGTCGAAATCCCGGCCGGGCGCCTCGACGAGATCGGCCGCCTGCTGCGCTCGATGCACAGCATGCAGGCGAGCATCCGGACGATGATGGACGAAGAGGCGGAGCAGCGCCGCTCGGCACAGCGCCGCCTCGTCGACGCGATCGAGGGCGCGCATGAGGGCGTGATGCTGGTCGGCGCCGACGGGCGCATCGTCATCGCCAACTCGCAGGCGCGGCGCTTTCTGCCGCTCGCCGGCGACGCGCTGCAGCCTGGCACCTCGTTCGACGCGATCATGGCGCGGGCGCTGCCGAGCGGCATGGCGAGCACCGCCGACGGCGCCGCGAGCGACCCTGGCGCGTTGCTGTCGACCGAGGGCGAGGCACGGCTCGGCGACCGGTTGTGGCTCAAGATCAGCCGCGGCTTGACCCGAGACGGCGGGTTCTTCCTGTTCTGGAGCGACATCAGTGACATCAAGGAGCGCGAGCTGCGCCTGCGCGAAGCGAAGTCCGAAGCCGAGGCGGCGAGCCGCTCGAAGAGCGTCTTCCTCGCCAATATGAGCCACGAGCTGCGCACGCCGTTGAACGCGATCATCGGCTTCTCGGAGATCATGGCGGGGCAGCTCTACGGCGCGCTCGGCGACCCGCGCTACGACGAATACGCGGGCCTCATCACGCGCAGCGGCCGGCATCTGCTCGACATCATTTCGAGCATTCTCGACTTCGCCAAATGCGAGGCGGGCCAGACCGTGCTGCATCGCGAGCCGGTCGATTTGCGCGAGATCGGCAAATCCTGCGTCAGCATGGTCGGCCGCGAATGCGCGAGCAGCGGCATCGCGCTGAGCCTCGACTTGCCGGCCGGGCCGGCAATCGTCGAGGGCGACCCGCCGAAGCTGCGCCAGATGCTGCTCAACCTCCTGTCCAACGCGATGAAATTCACGCCGGAGGGCGGCGCGGTGCGGGTTGCCGTCACGGCCGGCGACGCGGCGCAGGCGACCCTCTCGGTCAGCGATACCGGCATCGGCATGAAGCCGGGCGATATTCCGGTTGCGCTGGCGCCGTTCGGGCAGATCGATTGCGGCCTGAGCCGCAGCTACGAGGGCACCGGGCTCGGCCTGCCGCTGACCAAGGCATTCGCCGAGCTGCACGACGCCGCATTCGAGATCACCAGCGAGCCCGGCCAAGGCACCACGGTGACGTTGCGCTTCGCCGCCGCGGCGGCGCGGTCGGCGATCGCCGCGCTCGTCCCCGCGCGATCAGCCGTAGATGAGTTGGTGGAGGCCGAAATAGCCTAGGACATAGGCGGTCAGCACAGCGCCGAGAATGCCGAGGCTGGCAAACGCGCCGCGCGTGATCCCCAGCCTCGGACAGGTGAAGTAGGCGCCCACCGGCTGCGGTCCCTGCAGGATGATCACCACCAGCGAGAGGATGATCATCAAATGGCCGACCGCGTCGATCTTGCCGAAATCGAACACCGCCGCGACAAAGATGAAGAGCAACCCGGCCGCCGCGAGCCGGCCGAAAAACCGCCCGCCGAGCAGGAAATAGGCGAAGAAGAATTCGACGAAGCCGGCGGCGACGATATAGGCCTTGGGGTTGAAGCCCAGGTCGATGTCGGGATGGGTCGCGAAAACCGGCATCGTCCACACCCAGTAGGCCCATTTCTCGAGCGAGGCCCAGAGCAGCGTCGCCGCGACCGCGGCGACCAGCACCGACCCGGCAAGCGGCTCGAAGCGCGACAGGCGCAGCGAATGGATCGCCAGATAGGCGGCGATGCCGAAAAAAATCGGGTAGTCGAGCAGGTGGAACAGCCCATATTGCGCCAGCGCCAGCCCGTACAGCACAAAGACCCCGGCAGCGGCGATCCAGGTCGTGCGCCATGATAGCGTCGCCGCCGCCAGCGCCAGCTGGAACCACGGGACCGCCGGGTTGGCGGTGCGCAGCTCGGGCGTCAGGAGCACCCCCGGCTGCAGCCACAAACAGACGAAGAACACCCCGAGCCCGACGCGCAGCCAGTCTTCCGGCGGTGTCTTGAGCTGCGCCACCAGGCGGTCGACCCGGCGGTTGGCGGCTTCGCCCCACAGCCGGTCGACGACGAACGCACACAGGCTGAGCAGCAGGAACAGCGCCAGCAGCCACATCCATCGCGCGTCGACAACGTGATCGAGCGGGTCGGGCGTGCAGCCGACGCAATAGTCGCCGTTGAACCATTTGACATGCGCCGCGGCGGGCGCGCTCAGCGACGGCGCGACGAGCACGGCGGCGGCGCCGGGGACGGCGAGACGGAGTTGGGTAAGTGGCATCGGGCTAGCGCGCCGCCACGCTTGAGACGGCGGCCGCGTTCGGGTTCGCGGCGGGGGCGGGCGGCGCGCAGATCGCCGCGCAGAGCACCGCCTCCTGCGACTCCGCGGTGTCCGACTGCCCGTCGTTGAACGCGTTCTGCACAATGCGGAAATCGTTCGGCCAGCGGCTTTTGACAAAGGCGATCGCCGCGCGGATCGAGCGGTCGTCGAGCCGGTCGGCGAAATTGGGCATCTGCGAGCCGCCCGCCGCGCCGAGGCAATTGGCGATGCCGAATTTGACCATGCGGAATAGCGTCACGTCGGAATGCAGCCAGGCGTGGCCGGAGGCGTCGAGCGGCGGCGGAAGGCCGGCTGCCGCGGCGGCGCCCGACGCACCGCCCTTGAGGTCGCCGCCGTGGCAGCCGGCGCAGGAGAACGCATAGACCGCCGCGCCTTGCGTCACCAGCGCGCTCGGCTCGGCGACGGAAACGGGCTCGGCATCGCGCAGGCGCGGCGCGACGACCACTGACACCGCGACCGCCAGGGCCGCGGCGACGATCATCGTCGCCGAGGCGGCGAGGCGGTCGAAGGCACCGGCCCTGTCCGGCGCGTCGGCGGCCCGGTGGCCGAGCCCCGCCGGGACGGCGCGCGCGTCCCGCGCCGCCGCCGACCCGGCAGCGAGGTGACGCGGATACCAGCGCCGCTCGACCGTTACCCCGGCGGGCGATATGCCGGTGCCGCGCCGCGGAGCGGCGGGCAGGCTCGCCGGCGACGTCTCGGCCGAGGCGGCGGGAGCAGCCGCCGGCAGATAGGATTGATGCGGCGCGGCGCGGCGCGGGATCGCGGCCGCGGTGCGGACTGGGGGAGCCCGGCGGATCATGGCGCGACCCGCTACTCCGCTGCCCGCGACCGGTGCGCTCCGGGCCAGCGGCGCGGCACAGCTTCCCCCCTCCGCGGAACAGAGTCCCGCGGTCCCAATTCGAGACTGGCAAGCATAATATCCCCCGTGCAAACCTGCGGTTCCCCAACCGCAGCGCTACTTCCCCGCCCCGAAAAGTAAACACGGTTAACGAAATGTCAATAATTGTTTCCAAAGTCGGGCATTGATGATCTCATTTGTTCATTGAATTTTCTGAGATGTAAGGCGGTATGGCGTATTTTGTTTGGTCATTATTATCTTCAATTTCCGTAAAATTTAAATCAATAGATCAATATATGGTGGCGAAAAGCGCCGCCCTGCCGCTATCCATTGGGGGGAAGGTCGCTTCACCGGCTCGGTCCGGGCAGCAAAAAAGCGGCCGATGTCGATCGGCCGCTTTCTTTCCAGCACTTGCCCGCCCCCGGGTTAAACCCGGGGGCGGGCGGCTGTGTGTGCGACTTAACGCTCGTCGGCTACCCGGCGAGGGTCGGCCAGACCGGCTTGGCGATCGCCATGTTCTCGGGGAAGACGGTGACCGGCTTGCCGTCCTGCCATTGCACGATGACGAGCTCCGCATCGACGCGGCGGCCCTTGTCGTCGAACTTGAGGTGGCCGCCGGGGAAATAGATTGCCGGCCCGTCGGTGATGTCCATCGTGCGGATCGCGTCGGCGACCTTGGCCTTGTCGGCGGCGCCGGCCTTGTTGAGCGCCCAGGCGAAGATCTGCACATGGGCGTAGGCAAAGATCTCGTTATGGCCGAACCACGGGTTACCGCTGCGCTTGATGTAACGCGCCGAGACGGCGTCGACCGCCTTGCCCGGCCAGTTGGCGAGGCCGACCAGCACGTCCTGCAGGATGTCCTTGCCGGTGGTCTTGAGCAGTTCGGGCACCACCCAATGCCCGCCATTGCCAATCAGCGGCAGCTTGGTCGGCGGCATGCCGTATTGGGTAAAGGTGTCGACGAGGATCTTGTCGTCGCCGTTATTGGTCGACTGCAGCAGCACGAAATCGGGCTTCGCGCTGCGCGCCGGTTGCACCAGCGCGGTCGCGTCGGCGAGCGGCGGGGTATAGACCTGGTTGATGACCGCGGTGAGGTGCTGGTCCTTCAGCACATGATCGTTGATCGGCTTCATGAAGCTGACTGAGGCCGCGGTATTGTCGCCGATGAGGGCGATCTTGGTCGGCGTCTTGCCGGTCGCCGCCTCCGCCAGCTTCATCAGATAGGGCACGATCTGCTCGGCCTGGACATTGGCCGTCGGCGCGGTCTGGAACACGTATTTGAAGCCGCGATCGGTGATCGCGTCGGAATAGGAGAGCGTCAGCCAGGGCAGCGCGGCGCGCTCGCTGATCTCGGTCGCGGCAAGGGTAAAGGTCGACAGCCAGCAGCCGAACCCGCCCACCAGATTGGGGTTCTGCGAGATCATCCGCTGCGCCGCGTCCTTCGCGGTCTCGGCGGTGGTGCCGGTATCGACCGAAAGCAGCTTCAACTTGGCACCGCCCAATGCCTTGATGCCGCCGGCATTGTTGATGTCGTCGATCGCCATCTCGGCGCCGGCCTTTTCCAAGAGGCCCTGCTCCGCCCACGGGCCGGAAAGCGGCACCAGCATCGCGATCTGGATGTCGTCGGCCGCCGCCGCGAGACGCGGCCGCGCCAAAGCCGCCGCGCCCATCAGCCCCAACGCGGTGCGCCGTCCGATCTTCTTTGTCATCTGCGTTTCCCCGTACGAGTGAATGTCCTGTCAGGCGTCTTCTTCGCCCATGCCGAGATATGACCGCCTGACGCGGTCGTCCGCAAGCAGCGTCTGGTAGGGCCCGTCGAGCACCACCCGGCCGGTTTCGAGGACATAGCCGTGGTCGGATAATTCGAGCGCCTCGGCGACGCGCTGCTCGACCAAGAGGATGGCGACGCCGTCCTCGCGGTGGATCTGCGCGATGCGCTCGAAGATCGTCTCGGTGATCGCCGGCGCCAGCCCCATCGACGGCTCGTCGAGCATCAGGAGGCGCGGCGCGCAGGCAAGGCCGCGGCCGATCGCCAGCATCTGCTGCTCGCCGCCCGACAGCGTGCCGGCAAGCTGGTCGGCACGCTCGTGGAGGATCGGGAACAGCGTGTGGATGCGGTCGAGCGTATGCGCCCAGCGCGCGCGTCCGGCGCGCGGATAGGCGCCCATTTCGAGGTTCTCGCGCACGGTGAGGGTGCGGAACACCTGGCGCCCCTCGGGGACATGCGCGATGCCGAGATGGGCGCGCCGCGCCGCCGGCTGCGCGAGCAGCGGCGCGCCGTCCCAGCGCACATCGCCCGCGGCCGGCGGGACGACGCCGCAGATCGCCTTGAAGAGCGTCGTCTTGCCGGCTCCGTTAGGGCCGACGACAGTGACGAAGCGGCCGGCCTCGACGCTCAGCGAGACGCGCTGCAGCGCCCGCAGCCCGCCATAGGAGACCGACAGCTCCTTGACCTCAAGCATTCTGCCCCGCCGCGCTGTGCCGGGCGAGGAATTTGGCGCCGAGATAGGCCTCGATCACCGCACGGTCCTCGATCACCTGCCGCGGCAGGCCCTCGGCCAGCACCGCGCCGTGGTCGAGCACCAGGAAGCGGTCGGCGAGGCGCAGCATCGCGTGCATCGTATGCTCGATGATGACGATGGTCATGCCCGCGGCGCGCAGCGCGCGCAGCACCGCGAGGACGTCGTCGCATTCCTCGCGGCCGAGCCCCGCCAGCGTCTCGTCGAGCAGCAACAGGCGCGGCCGGCCGGCCAGCGCGCGCGCCAGCTCCATCAAGCGCAGCTCCTTATTGGTAAGCTCACCCGCCGGGCGAGCGGCACGGTCGGCAAGCCCGACCGCCTCGAGCGCCGCCTCGGCCGCTGCCGCGGCAGGGTGGTCGCCGAGCCCGGCGCCGTAGCCGGCGACGATGACGTTGTCGAGCAGCGACAGGCGCGGAAAGCTGCGCACCACCTGAAAGGTGCGGCCGATGCCGAGCCGGGCGACCGCGTGCACCTTGCGGCCGCGCAGCTCCTGGCCGTCGAAGCGCGCCGACCCGGCATCGGCCGGGAGCACGCCATTCAGCAGGTTGAAGAGCGTCGTCTTGCCGGCGCCGTTAGGGCCGATAATGCCGAGAATCTCGCCGTGCGCGAGGGTGAATCCGACATCCTGCACCGCGCGCAGCCCGCCAAAGGCTTTCGACAGCCCCCGCACCTCGAGGAGCGTACCGCTCGCGGCCGGCACGGCGAGCGAGGAGGCGTGCTCCTCGATCTTGGCCGGCGGCGGCGGACGGCGCCAGAAGCGGTCGCGCAGCGTCCAGAACAAGCCCTCGGGCGCGGCCAGCATGATGGCGATGATGGCGAAGCCGTAGACCACGCCCTGAATGCCGGGGATGACGTCGCCGAGCTTGGCGTTGAGCGTCTCGGCAAGCGGGATGAGGATCGCCGCGCCGATCACCGGCCCCCACACGGTGCCGACGCCGCCGAACAGGGTCACCACCAGCGCTTGCGCCGAAACGATGACGCCGAACACCGAGTCCGGCGTCACGATCAGTAGCACGCAGGCGTAAAGCCCGCCCGCGGCCGCCGAGATCGCGCCACTGGCCATCAGCGCCAGCATTTTCCAGCGCCTGGTGTCGAGCCCCGCCGCCTCGGCGGCGAGCTCGTTCTGCTTGATCGCCAGCAGCGCCAGGCCGAAGCGGCTGTTCTCGACCAGCATTCCGGCGACCATCGCCGCGACGAAGACACCCGTTGCCACGAGGGTCGCATAGAACGGCTCGGCGAATTGCAGATAGAGCGCCGGATGCTCGCGGTGCATCGGCAGCGGCACTTCCTGAAAGCCGAGATATTGCAGCACGTAGAGCATCGCCAGCGGATAGGCGAGCATCGACAGCGCGAAATAATGGCCGCGCAGCCGGAAGGTCGGCAGCCCGATCAGCACCGCCGCGATGCAGCCGACAACCATGCCCAGCGGGATGCCGAGCCACGGCGTCAGCTGCAGATAGACCAGCGCCAGGGTCACGGTGTAGGCGCCGATCCCGAAGAACGAGGCATGGCCGAAGGAAACCAGGCCGCTCATCCCGGAAAACAGGTTCCAGCCGAGGCCGAGCACCGCCCAGATCGGCACCAGGGTCAGGATCAGCTGGTAGTAGCTGTTATGCACCAGCGAGGCGAGCGCGACGTAGAGCACGCTGACCACCGCCATCGCGATCGCGTCGCGCCGCAGCCGGGCGCCGCCGCCAACCCTCACCGCCAGGCCCTCACCGCGGCACCCTCACGCGCGCTCGGCCGAGCGGCCGAACAGGCCCTCGGGGCGCAGGCCGACGGTCAGCAGGAAGACGACGAAGATCGCCGCGTTCTGCAGCTGCGGCGACAGCACCAGCGCCGAGACCTGCTGCACGAAGCCGACCAGGAGTCCGCCCCAGAACGCGCCCAGGATGCTGCCCATGCCGCCGAGCACGACGCCCGAATACATGATGATGACGTAGTCGAGCCCGACAAACGGGGTGAACGAAAGGTAGGTCGCCATCAGCCCGCCGGCGATCGCGGTGATCCCGGCGCCGAGGCCGAAGGCGATGCCGTAGGCGCGGTCGACGTCGATGCCCATATAGGTCGCCGCGATCGGGTTGTCGGCGGCGGCGCGCAGCGCCTTGCCGAGCCGGGTGCGCTCCATCACCAGCCACAGCGCCACGGCGATGACGATCGCCACCGCACAGGCGATCACCCTCCCCTCGTTGAGGAACAGCATCGTATCGCCGGCAAACGGTCCGATGATGAAGGCCTTGGCCGAGAGCGGCGTGCGCACGCTCGCCGGGGTCGAACCGAAGAGGATCAGGCCGCCATTCTGCAGGATGAGCGAGATGCCGAGGGTCACGATGAGCTGGCCGAAGCCACCCTGGTCAAGCCGTGCAGCGGTCGACAGGCCCGATACGTGGCGCAGCAGAAAGCGGTGCAGCAGCGCGCCGCCGCCGAACAGTACCGGGCCGGCAATCAGCGCGCCGACAAAGGGCGCGGTATAGGGCCCCAGGACGCCGATCGCGGTAAACCCGCCGACGACGTAGAGGCTGATATACATGCCGAGCATGAGGAGCTCGCCCTGGGCGAAGTTAACCACCTTCATGATGCCGAAGATCAAGCCGAGGCCGATGCACATCAGCCCGTAGAGGCAGCCGATGATCAGACCGGCCGCGACCGCGTTGAGCACGTTCTCGAGCAACCGCCTCGTCTCCTCGGGTCGTGTGGTGGATTGGGGCCGGCCGGCTCTCGCGAAACCGATTGCGCACAATACGCCCGACGCGCACGCAAATTAGGCTGTCGCCCGAAGCCGTGCAACGGCGGCTTCGGGCGGAACGCAACATGCCACGGCAAGGGTTTCGTGGACGCGAGGCGCAGCCGGATCAGGATCGCCGTCGATCGGAGCGCGCAAACTTGACTCCGGCCAAGACGGCTGGCGGGTTCTAGCTAAATGCGCCGCGTCTCCCGTAGCGGTTTCGGGGGAGCAAAATCGGGCGAGTTGGGTTGCGGCGATTTACATCGCAGATCCCGATCTTTAGAGTTTCTCTGCCAGCCCGAGAGGGTTCGGGGACAGGGGCAGTTTGGTGGCATACCGTGTTCGAGCGGGTGGCCGGGGGCCCGCGGGGGCCTGGCTGGGGTTGCGGCCGGTGCGCGTTGGCTGTGTGGCCGCCGCTCCTCTACCCGTTCGCGCGACCGCCAGCGGTGGGATCGCCGCTGAGCCTCGCGCCCTGTCTCTGAGGCGCCGCGGGCGCGGAGTGATCGAACAGGCGGCGGCGGCGCAAAAGGCGATGCCGCCGCGGCCGGCATCGGCGTCCGCACCGTGGCGGCGCCGGGCGGCGGATGGCTGCTCGGCGGCGCGCCGGCGGCGGAATTCGGCCGGCAGCTTTCCAACGTGTCCGGTCAGCGGACCGGGTACCGTGCCAATATGGCGTTGAATGTTGCATTTTAAGGCAGGCCGGCGGATGTCTCAGCGATCGATTCCCCTCCTCCGGGTTTTCCTCGCCGTTCTGCTGGCGCTTCCGGCGCCGGTGCGGGCGCAGAACACGCTGCCGAGTGGCGGCCATGTCGTCGCCGGCAGCGCGGCGATCGGCGCGCCCGCCGGCAACACGCTGACGATCAACCAGAATTCGGGCCGCGCCGTGGTCAACTGGAACACTTTCTCGGTCGGCCAGCCGAATACGGTTCAGTTCAACCAGCCTGGG
>DASZLY010000193.1:0-6434 GCA_035552135.1 Allostellaceae bacterium
GGTCATGGCCATGATCCTTGCTTCGGCCGGCATCGTAACCTCTCGCGGCGTTTACCGGCTATGCTTCGGCTCGCGATTCCGGATAGCCATGCGGGAGAGGGCCGTGCACGCCGTGATTTTCGAAGTCTGGCCGAAAGAGGAAGGCCGCCAGGGCTATCTCGACCTCGCCGCCGCGCTGCGGCCGACGCTCGAAAAGATGGACGGGTTCATCTCGATCGAGCGGTTCCAGAGCCTCACCGACCCCGGCAAGATCCTCTCGCTGTCGTTCTGGCGCGACGACGCGGCGATCGCCGGCTGGCGGCAGGTGGAACAGCATCGCCTCGCGCAGGCCGAGGGACGCGGTGAATTGTTCCGCGACTATCGCCTCAGGATCGCCGGCGTGATCCGCGACTACGGCATGGCCGAGCGGGCGGAAGCGCCAGGCGACAGCCGCCAGCGGCATGGGTAGGATTGGTTGTCATTGCGCGCGGCGACGAAGCGATCTCGTGCCGTCGGGAGCCTCCCGCGGATCGAGATTGCCGCGTCGCCTGACGGCTCCTCGCAATGACCCTTGCGGCTACTCCGCCGCCTGCTTCAACGGTTCGGCGGAGGCGCGCAGCTTCTCCATCACTTCCCAATTCGTGTAGCGGGTGAAGCCGTTCTCGTCGAAGAACAGCACCGGGCCGCTGCAGATGAAGAGATAGGTCGTGTCCTCGACCGCCGTGGTGGCGTCGTGCAGCACGCCCGAGGGCTCGTAGACATAGTCGCCGGCGTTGAGGGTGCCGTCGCGCACCTGCAGCTGGCCGGAGATGATCCACACATGCGCGCCGCCGAGATGCTTGTGCGGCGGCGCGGCGTAACCCTTCTTCCAGTGATGCAGCGAGGCCCAGGTGCCGGTCTCACGACCGATCCACAGCACCTTGACCCTGTCGAGCGGCGAGCGCTCGATCCACGGCGCGTCGGAACGAATTAGCGTGTCCTGGATGTCCTGGAAGACCGGGCGGATATCCTGCGGCAGCGGCATGGCGCGTCTCCTCTCGGTTAGAATTTTTCCTGCCCTTCCACTCTATGCGGATCGGGAAAGTCGCGGTAGAGCGCGAAGAAAACGTCTTTCACCTTCGAATTCACCGCATGGTGAAAACTTTCTATCGGGTCCGCGCGGGACGAGACGCGTTTAAAAGCGTTGTCCATCTGGGAGAGATCGACGAAATCGAGGGTAATATGCCATTCCGGGAGATGCGCTGGCCCGAGACCGAGCTAGCGGCGGGTGATGCGATAATCGACGAGCAGGCCGCTACTTTTCAAATGCTCGAAATACCCACGGACGGCGGCGACAAACTCAAGGTCGCCTACATCGTCCTTCAGGCTGCACCAGACGTGATAAATGTCCATCGCGTCCCCGATTCGGAAACCCGTTCGACCTCACCGATGCCCGCGCGGCCGAAGCGCCAGCGCGTAGGCTGATCCGCGGCGGCTGCCCGTCATCCCCTCTCCCACTCGCGGGGAGAGAGGATGACGTAGAGGGTCAGGGAAAGCGCGAAACGTCGACCGCCTTCTCGGTGATGAATTCCAGAAGCGCCGGCTTGCCTTCCTTGGTGGCGGCGATGCCGCGCTTGATCGCGTCCTTGATCGCGCCCGGCTCGGTGACGCGCTCGCCGTAGCCGCCGAGGGCGGTGGCGAAGTCGGCGTAATTGCCGCTGATGTCGGTCGAGCGGTACTTCTCGGTCGAGATCGGCATGACCTTGAGCTCGATCGCCATCGAGAAATTGTTCGACAGGATCGACAGGATCGGCAGCCGCTCGCGCACTGCGGTCTCGAAATCCATGCCGGTGAAGCCGATCGCCGCATCGCCCCAGAAATTGATGCACAGCTTGTCGGGGTTGGCGAGCTTGGCGCCCATCGCGAGGCCGAGCCCATAGCCGAGCTGCGTGGTCTTGCCCCAGCCGAGATAGGAGAGCGGCGTCTCGCTGACCCAGAACGGCGAGATCTGGTCGCGCGGGCTGCCGGCGTCATGGGTGATGATGGTGTTGTTGACGTCGACCGTGTGCAGCAGATCCCAGACGATGCGATAGGGCGAGATCGGCGCGGTGTCGGCGGTCAGGCGGTGCTGCCACTTGCCGAGCCATTCCTCGCGGTGGCCGCGGATTTCGCGGGCGACGCCGGCGAGCCGATCGCGCTGCTTACCCTTGAGCCGATCCCTGACCTCTTCGAGCACCGCGTTGAGCGTCAGCCCGGCATCGCCGATGGCGGCGAGGTCGACCGGGATGTCCTTGTTGATCGCATCGGGGTCGAGCGTGGCGTGGATCATCTTCTTGCCCTTCGGCATCGCCGTGCCGAAGCTGGTGCGCGTGAAGCTGCAGCCGATGCCGAAGATCGTGTCGGCGTTCTGCAGGCAATGCCAGAGATGCCCGCCGATGCCGATGCCGCCCGAGCCCAATGACAGCGGATGGTTTTCGGGGAACGAGCTCTTGCCGCCGAGCGTCGTCATCACCGGCGCTTCGAGCAGCTCGGCAAGCGCCTTAAGCTGCGGCCAAGCCTTGGCGTAATGCACGCCCTGGCCGGCATGGATCACCGGCCGTTCGGCCGCGACCAGCGCCTCGGCGATCTTCGACACCGATTGCGGGTCGGGCGCGCTCTTGAGACGCGGCGCGGCCTTGTATTCGGCGACCAGCTCGTCGGGGACTTCCGAACGCAGGATATCGGTCGGAAATTCGACGAGCACCGGGCCGGGGCGGCCGTTGCGGACCATCGTGAAGGCGCGGCGCAGCGCCTCGACCGAGGCATCGGCGACCGTCACCTGCTCCGACGACTTGGTGACGTGGCGGAAATTGAGCGCGGCGTTGAAGTTCGGGTGCACCTGGTTGATGTTGCGCGCGTAGCCGGCCGGCAGCACGACCACCGGGGTCGAGTCGCCATAGGATTGCGCGACACCGCCAAAGGCGTTCTCGGTGCCCGGCCCGTGCTGCATGACAAAGACGCCGACCTTGTCGCCCGACGTGGTCTTGGCGACCGCGTCGCACATATGCAGGCCGATGCGCTCCTGGCGCACCATGATCGTGCGGATATCCTCGGACGCCGCGCCCTCGATGATCGGATTGACCGGATAGCCGATCAGCCAGTCGACACCCTCTTTCTTGAGGATCTTGGCAATTGCGTTGATGACCTGCATCGATGTCTCCTGGCGCTGAACGGATCCGCGAAAGCGGCGGACAGCTTAGGACAAGAAAGCGCCCGGCGTATACCTGATCGTCGCCGCGCGGCGATGCCTAGCGGCGGCTCACCCTAGCCGGCGCTAGGCTTTCTTCGGCGACCAGCCGGTAAGCCTTGGCGGTGGCGCCACCCATCAGCAGGGCGCGCTCATCGTCGCGGAGCCGGTCGGTCTTGAGGAACGGTTCGACCCCCTGCTCGTAGTTGACGACCGCGAAGGCGCGCGTCCAATCCGTGCCCCACAAGCAGCGATCGAACCCCCAGGCATCGAAGATGCGCTTGAGCGGGTCCCAGATGTCGGGGAACGGGAACGGCTGCTTCGACAGCGTGCGGGCCCCAGTGATCTTGATCACCGCATTCTGGCGCTTGGCGAGTTCCACCACCTTCGGGAGGTCGGCCCAGGGCTCCGGCTACGGCATCGGCAAGTTCGGCAAGATCATCAGCCCGCTGGGCCTAGCGCTGATCGTCGGCGGTTCGAACTTCATCAAGCCGGCAGCGAGCGTCAGCGCGATCGTCCCGGCGATGTACTTCCTCGCCTTCTGGCCGACGCTGGCGGCGGTGGCGTTCATGGTCCTCGGCATCGAGACGCGCGGCCGGTCGATCGAGGAGATCGATTCCGGGCTCGTCCGAGCGCGGGGGCGCGTCGCCGCGGAGTGGGACGGCGAGCTAAAGGTCGGTCGTCGTGTCGTTGCCGGGGAAGAGGATCGCTCGGCTCCAGCCCGACCACTCGCCGGGATGCGGGTTGCTCGGGTAGCGGTCGTGCCGCCAGCAGACGCTGGTCTCGGCCGGCGCGACGACGGTTTTGGTCTGGTCCATATGCAGCTGGAAATCCTGCGAGCCGACAAAATCGGCGCCGTCATGGATGTCGCAATTGCCGCCGCGCGTGATGACGACCTGCACGTTGACGTGCTGCCACTGCATGTTGCGCAGCGTGATCTTTGACGCATTGGGCGGGTCCGACGAGCAGGCCGCAAGGGTCAAGGCCAAAGAAAGCCACATCACGCGGCGCATGCATCCCTCCTCCACCGCCGATCCGCGTGCCTTCTAGCCCATTCCGACCGGCGGGGGCACCGCCATTTCGCCGCGCCGCGCCTCAATACGGGCGGTCGCCCTTGATCTGGGTGCGGTGCATGACGCGCCGTGCCGTCGGATCGAACGCATCGCGGCGATGCATCACGCAGCGATTGTCCCACAGGATCAGATCGCCCGGGCGCCATTGCTGGTACCAGGAAAATTCGTCCTTGGTTGCGTGCGCCCACAGCGCGTCGAGCAGCGTCTCGCTCTCGGTGAGCGACAGGCCGGGGATATAGGCGTTGCGCCGGCGGCCGAGGAACAGCGCCTTGCGCCCGGTCGCCGGATGGATGCGGACGATCGGATGGTCGGCGCCGACCGTCTGCGACGCATCGGCCGCATCGACATAGCCGCGACGCAGCTCGCCGGCGCTGTTGCGGCTGGCGTCATGGCGGCAGACCTTGCCGTCGATCTGCCGGCGCAGTTCGGCGGGCAGCGTCTCGAGCGCCGCGTACATGTTGCAGAACCCGGTATCGCCGCCCGATTTCGGCGCCTCGAGCGAATAGAGCGCCGAGGCCATCGGCGGCTCCGCGATGTAGGACATGTCGGTGTGCCACAGCGCCTCGTAGGAACCGAGCTGGCCGATCGCCTCGCCGTTCTCGACGACGTTCGAGACGACCATGATGTATGCGCGGCCCTCGGGCGCGTCGTTGGTCGCCGCGACGGGCGCCCAGTCGAGCTCGCCGAACTGCCGGCTGAAGCGCATCAAATCGTCGTCGCCGAGCGACTGGCCGCGAAAGCGCAGCACAAGATGATCGCCCCAGGCTTGCCTGATCGCCGCCATGGTCTCGGGGCCGAGCGGCCCGGCGAGATCGACGCCCTCGACATCGGCCGCAAGCGCCGCGCCGGTCGGCCGCACGCGAATTTCGACCCGATCGATCACCGCCGCCATGACCCGAACCTCCCTGAAACACTTGCCGCCAAGCTTGCCCCCATGCGGCTTGCGGCGCAATCGCGGCATTGATCGCGCGGGACGCGACCATTAGGTTGCCGCCAATTCGCTCAAAAGCCCGCGTCAGAGGAGTTCGGCCATGCCCGACGATATCCGCACCCCCGTCTTCGACAAGTCGCGCCTGCCGAGCCGGCATGTCACGGTCGGGCCGGAGCGCGCACCGCACCGCGCCTTTCTCTATTCGATGGGGCTGACGCGCGAGCAGATCGAGGATCAGCCGCTGGTCGGCGTCGCCACTACCTGGAACGAGGCGGCGCCATGCAACATCGCCCTCGCCCGCCAGGCGCAGGCTGCGAAAAAGGGCGTCGCCGCGGCACGCGGCACGCCGCGCGAGTTCACCACAATCACCGTCACCGACGGCATCGCAATGGGCCATGCCGGGATGAAGTCGTCGCTCATCAGCCGCGAGATCATCGCCGATTCGGTCGAGCTGACGATGCGCGGCCATTGCTACGACGCCCTCGTCGGCCTCGCCGGCTGCGACAAGTCGCTGCCCGGGATGATGATGGCGATGGTGCGGCTCAACGTGCCGAGCGTCTTCATGTATGGCGGCTCGATCATGCCGGGCCGCTTCCAGGGCCATGACGTGACGATCGGCGACGTCTACGAATGGGTCGGCAAGCACAGCGTCAACCTGGCGAGCGACGAGGAGCTGCACGAGCTCGAATGCGTCGCCTGCCCCTCGTCGGGCTCGTGCGGCGGCATGTTCACCGCGAACACAATGGCCGCCGTGTCGGAAGCGATCGGGCTGGCGCTGCCTGGCTCGGCCGGCGCGCCCGCGCCCTACGACTCGCGCGACGCCTATGCCGAGGCCTCGGGGCAGCAGGTGATGGAGCTGATCCGGCGCAATTTGCGGCCGCGCGACATCGTCACCCGCAAGGCGCTGGAGAACGCCGCAGCCGTCGTCGCGGCGGCCGGCGGCTCGACCAATTCCGGGCTGCAGCTGCCGGCGATCGCCAACGACTGCGGCATCGATTTCGACCTGCACGAGGTCGGCAAGATTTACGCGCGCACGCCCTATATCGGCAATCTGAAGCCGGGCGGCGAGTACGTGATGAAGGATCTGTACGACGTCGGCGGCGTGCCGATGCTGATGAAGGCGCTGCTCGATGGCGGCTATCTGCACGGCGACTGCATCACCGTCACCGGCAAGACGATCGCCGAGAATCTCAAGGACGTGAAGGTGCCGACCGGGCAGAACGTCATCCGCACCACCGCGAACGCG
>DASZLY010000194.1:0-9721 GCA_035552135.1 Allostellaceae bacterium
GCTCGAGCAGGAGGGCACCTATCCGCTGCCCGAGGCGCAACTCGACCGCTTCCTGCTGCAGATCGACGTCGACTACCCCGACCTCGAATCGGAGCGCCGGGTCCTGATCGCGACGACCGGCGCCGACGAGGTCCCGCCGCGTGCGACGATGACCGGCGACGAGCTGTTGGCGGCGCAGCGCCTGGTGCGGCGCATTCCGGTCGGCGACAGCGTCGTCGACGCGATCCTCAAGCTGGTGCGCGCGGGGCGGCCGGAAGAGGGCGCGGAAGGCGCGCGCCGCTTTGTCGCCTGGGGGCCGGGGCCGCGCGCCAGCCAGGCGCTGATGCTGGCCTGCCGCGCCCGCGCGCTGCTCGATGGCCGCTATGCGCCGTCGGTCGATGATGTGCTGGCGCTGGCGCCGCCGGTGCTGCGCCATCGCATGGCGGTGAGCTTTGCCGGGCGCGCCGAGGGTGTCGGGGTAATGCAGGTCATCGAGCAGATGATGGCGCCGCTCCGGTGATCTCAATCACATGATCGCGGGCGCATGATCTCGGCTCGGGCGATCGGGCGGGTGGCGACGGGCGCGCTCGGGCCGCGCCCCGCGATCGTCTCGCTGCGCCATCGCGCCGAGGAGAGCGCCGCCGCGCTGCCACCGCTGATGGTCGCCGCCGAACGCATCGCCGCGACCGTGGCGCAAGGCGTGCACGGCCGGCGCCGCGTCGGCCAGGGTGAGACCTTTTGGCAATTCCGTCCGTACCAGCCGGGTGACGCGGCGCAGCGCATCGACTGGCGCGAGAGCGCCAAGTCGCAGCGGCTTTACGTGCGCGAGACCGAGTGGGAGGCGGCGCAGAGCGTGTGGTTGTGGCGCGACGCCTCGCCGTCGATGGACTACAGCTCGGCCGCCTATGTCCCCGGCGGCGACTGGCCGACCAAGCGCGCCCGCGCCGAGCTGATCCTCGTCGCGCTGGCGAGCCTGCTCGTTCGCGGCGGCGAGCGGCTGGCGCTGCTCGGCAGCTTGATGGCGCCATTGAGCGGCCGGATCGCGCTGTCGCGGCTCGTCGATCTCGTCGAGCGAGACGGCCCGCACGCGGCCTCGTCGCGCGCCGGCCTGCCGGTCATCGAGAACCTGCCGCGTGCCGGGCAGCTCGTGCTGATCGGCGACTTCCTGTCGCCGCTCGAGGCGACTCAGAAAATCGTCGCCGGCTTTGCCGCCGCCGGCATCGGCGGGCACATGCTGCAGATCGTCGACCCGGCCGAGGAGGATCTGCCGTTCGACGGGCGGGTGCGCTTCGAGGGGGTCGAGGAGCGCGACGAGCTGCTGATCGGCCGCGTCGAGACGATCCGCGAGGCCTATGCCGGACGCTTCCGCGAGCATCGCGCGGGGTTGCGGGGAATCGCGCAGGCGGTCGGCTGGTCGTTCGGCACGCATCGCACCGATCGGCCGCCGTCGCTGGCGCTGCTGGCGCTGCATGCCGCCCTCGCGCCGGATCGCAGGCGATGACCCCATCGTCATTGCGAGCGCAGCGAAGCAATCTCCAGCCGGTTGAGATTCCGCGGCGCGAGATTGCCGCGGCGCCCGGTGCGCGCCTCGCAATGACAGCGGTGTAGCGATGCTGTCGCTCGGGTCGCTGGCCTTTGCGTCGCCGTGGCTGCTCGCGGCGCTGGTCGCGCTGCCGGCGATCTGGTGGCTCTTGCGGGTGACGCCGCCGGCGCCGCGGCGCATTCCGTTTCCGGCGCTGCGCCTCTTGCTGGGGCTGGCGGCGCGCGAGGAGACGCCGGCGCGCACCCCGCTCTGGCTCATCGTGCTGCGCACGATCCTCGCGGCGCTGATCGTCGTCGGGCTGGCGCATCCGCTGCTCAACCCGCAGGCGCCGATCGCCGGCAGCGGCCCGCTGATCCTCGTCGTCGACGACGGCTGGGCGGCCGCGGGCGACTGGACGGCGCGGCAGAACGCGGCGCGCGACCTGCTCGCCGAGGCGGAGCGGGAGAACCGCCAGGTCGTGCTGCTGACGACCGCCCCGCCCGCCTCCGGCCAGCCGGCGCCGCCGCTGCAGCCGGTGCGCGCCGCCGACGCCCGCGCCGCGGTCGCGGCGCTGACGCCAAAGCCATGGGGCGTCGACCGCAAGGCGGCGCTGGCCCGGCTCGACGCGCTGCCTTTGTCCGGCGGCAGCGGCGCGGTGTGGCTCAGCGACGAGATCGATGACGGCGCCGCGGGGGATTTCGCCCGTGCGCTCGCGGCGCGCGGCGGTTTCCGCTATCTCGCCGCCGCTCCCGCCGACGCGCCGCGACTGATCGCCCCGGGCGGCGCGCCGGGCGACCGCGCGGGCAAGGAGCTCACGGTCGCGGTCAAGACGCTGCCGGCCCCGCAGCCGCGCGCCGTCACGCTGCGCGCCAGCGCCGAGGACGGGGCGCTGCTCGCGCGCCAGGCCGCGACGATCGGCGCCGGGGCGAGCGGCACGAGCGTGATGCTGGCGATGCCCGGCGAGCTGCGCAATCGCATCGCCCGCATCGACATCGAGGGCGAGCAGTCGGCCGGCGCGACGCTCTTGGTCGACGAGCGCTGGCGCCGCCGGCCGGTCGGCATCGCCGCCAGCAGCAACCCCGGCAACCAGCCGCTGTTGAGCGAGACCTACTACCTCGAACGCGCGCTCGACCCGTTCACCGAAATTCGCCGAGGCCCGGCCGAGCAATTGCTGAAGCGCCAGCTCGCGGTGCTGGTCTATTCCGACGCCGGGCCGGATTCGCCGGCCGAGGAAGAGGCGGTGCGCAAATGGGTCGAAGCGGGCGGCGTCTTGCTGCGCTTTGCCGGGCCGCATCTCGCCGAGCAGGAGGACCATCTGCTGCCGGTGCGGCTGCGGCGCGGCGGCCGGACGATCGGCGGCGCGCTCTCCTGGGAGCAGCCGGCGAAGCTGGCGCCGTTTTCGCCCGACAGCCCGTTCGCCGGCCTCGCGATCCCGCCCGACGTCACCGTCTCGCGCCAGGTGCTCGCCGAGCCCGATATCGAGCTGGCCGGCAAGACCTGGGCGCGCCTTGCCGACGGCACGCCGCTCGTCACCGGCGAGAAGCAGGGCAAAGGCTGGATCGTGCTGGTGCACACCACGGCCAATGCCGAATGGTCGAACCTTGCGCTCTCCGGCCTCTTCGTCGAGATGCTGCGTCGCATTGTCGGGGTCAGCGAGGGCGTCGCCGAGACCGGCGAGGCGGCGCTGGCGCCGTACGAGACCCTTGACGGGTTCGGCCGGCTGCAGCGCGCCGCGGCAAGCGCGCGGTCGATTTCCGCGAAGGACATCGCCACCGCAATTGCCTCGCCGGCGCATCCGCCCGGCTTCTACGGCACCGAGGATTCGCGTCGCGCGCTCAACCTCGCCTCGGGGATCAGCGAGCTGAAGCCGATCGGCAATCTGCCGGGCGGCGTCGTGCGCGAGCCCTTCGCGCGCAAGGCCGAGCGCGACATGCGCCCGCCGCTGCTGGTCGCGGCGCTGCTCCTGGCGCTCGCCGATCTGCTGATCGCATACGGGCTGCGCGGGCTGCTGCGCCGGCCGGCGCGCGGTGCCGCGGGGCTCGCGCTGCTGGCGCTGCTGATCCCGGCGGCCGCGCGCGCGGACGACGATTTCGTCGTCCGAGCCACCTCGCAGCTGCACCTCGCCTATGTCAGCACCGGCGATGACGCGGTCGATAGCGAGAGCCGCGACGGGATGGCCGGGCTGGCGCAGATGCTCGACCGCCGTACCGCGGTCGAGACCGGCGACCCGATGGCGGTCGATATCGAGAAGGACGAGCTGATCTTCTTCCCGCTGCTCTACTGGCCGGTGACCGGCGCGCAGGCGCCGCCCTCGCCGCAAGCCGTCGAGCGCATCAACCGCTATATCGAGACCGGCGGGACGATCCTCTTCGACACCCGGGATTCCGGCGACACCACGCCGGGGGCCTATGGCGGCGGCGCGCAAGCGGCCGAGCGCCTCAAGGCGCTGGCCGGTGTCATTAAGATCCCGCCGCTGGTGCCGGTGCCGCCCGACCACGTGCTGACCAAGTCGTTCTACCTGCTGCACGAGTTTCCCGGCCGCTGGAACGGTGGGCAGGTGTGGGTCGAGCCGGCCGAGGACCGCGTCAATGATGGCGTGTCGGGCGTCGTCGTCGGCGGCAACGACTGGGCCGGCGCCTGGGCGGTCGATGGCAACGGCCGGCCGGAATTCGCCGTCGTGCCGGGCGGCGAGGAGCAGCGCGAGATGGCCTATCGCTTCGGCATCAACCTGGTGATGTACGTGCTGACCGGCAATTACAAGAGCGACCAGGTGCATGTGCCGGCGATCCTGGAGCGGCTCGGGCAATGAACGTCAGCGCCTATACCGTCGCCTTCGCGCCGCTGATCCCGTGGCCGGCGATCGCCGGTTTCGCGGCGCTGGCGCTGTTGATCCTGGCGTTCGGGCTGTGGCGGCGGGCGCGCGGTGTCTATTGGCGCTTCGCGGCGCTGGCGCTGATCTTCGCGATCCTCGCCAACCCGGCGCTGGTGCAGGAAAAGCGCACACCGCAGCGCGACGTCGCGGTCGTCGTTGACGACGATTCGCCGAGCCAGGACATCGGCGACCGTGCCGCGGTGACCGCGGCGGCGGTCAAGAGCGTCACCGAGCAGCTCGGCAAGGACCATGATCTCGACGTCCGCGTCGTGCGCGCTGGGAAGCCGGAGCCCGGCGCCGGCGACGACGGCACGCGGCTCTTCGCCGCGCTCAACCGCGAGCTTGCCGACGTGCCGCGCCAGCGCCTCGCCGGCGTTTTGATGCTGACCGATGGCGAGGTGCACGACGTCCCCGCCGGCGAGGCCAAGGCCGCCGCGGCGCAGCTCGGCGCGCCACTGCATGTGCTGCTCTCAGGCCATCCCGGCGAGGGCGACCGCCGGCTCGTCGTCAAGCAGGCGCCGAGCTTCGGCCTGGTCGGCAAGGAGGTGCCGCTGACCGTGCGGGTCGAGGACCTGCCCGAGACCCGGGATGTCTCCGCCGCCGAGGCAAAGCTCACCTGGCGCAAGGATGGCGGCGCGGTGCACGCGCAGATGGTGCCGGTCGGCCGCGACGTGCCGCTGTCGATCCCGATCGACCATGGCGGCAGCAACATCGTCGAGCTGGCGGTCGAGGCGGGGCCGCAGGAGCTGACGCTCGTCAACAACCGCGCCGCGGTCGTCGTCAACGGCGTGCGCGACCGGTTGAAGGTGCTGCTCGTCTCGGGCGAGCCGCATGCCGGCGAGCGGGTGTGGCGCAACATCCTCAAATCCGATCCGTCGGTCGATCTGGTGCATTTCACCATCCTGCGACCGCCGGAAAAGCAGGACGGCACGCCGATCCGCGAATTGTCGCTGATCGCGTTCCCGATCCGCGAATTGTTCGACGTCAAGCTCGACGAATTCGACCTCATCATCTTCGACCGCTACAGCCGGCGCGGGGTGATCCCGCAGGCCTACATCCAGAACGTCGTCAACTATGTGCGCAACGGCGGCGCCTTCCTCGAGGCGACGGGCCCAAGCTTCGGCACGCCGATGAGCCTGTTCCGCACGCCGCTGGGCGAAATCCTGCCGACCGAGCCGACCGGCAATGTCGAAGAGGAGGGGTTCAAGCCCGAACTCACCAACGAGGGCTGGCGCCACCCGGTGACCGCCGACCTGCCCGGCGCCGGCACGCCCGGCGGCACGCCGAGCTGGGGGCGCTGGTTCCGCCAGGTCGACGCGCGCGTCCATCACGGCACGAGCCTGATGACCGGCGACCACGGCGAACCGCTCTTGGTGCTCGACCGCATCGGCAAGGGCCGCGTCGCGCAGCTGCTGTCGGACCAGATGTGGCTGTGGGCGCGCGGCTTCGAGGGCGGCGGGCCGCAGGCCGAGCTGCTGCGGCGCCTCGCCTACTGGCTGATGAAGGAGCCCGATCTCGAGGAAAACGATCTGCGCGCGGCGATCGACGGCGACCGGCTGGTCGTCACCCGGCAATCGCTGGAGCCCGACAACAAGCCGGTCACGATCACCGCTCCGGACGGCACCAGCTCGAGCCTGGCGCTCACCCCGGGCGAAGGCGGGCGCAGCACCGGCACCGCGACGGTGACCCAGATGGGGCTCTACCGCGTTACCGACGGCACCCGCACCGCGCTCGCGGCGGCCGGGCCGCTCAACCCGCTCGAGTTCGCCGATGTGCGCGCGACGCCCGACAAACTCGCGCCGCTCGCGGCGGCAACGGGCGGCGCGGTCTATTGGCTCGCCGACGGTGTGCCCGAAATACGGCGGGTTGCCGCCGGCCGGGCGACCGCCGGGCGCGGCTGGCTCGGCCTGCGGGAAAACGGCGACTACGTCGTCGCCGGATTCAGCGAAACGCCGCTCCTGCCCGGCATCGCCGCGCTGCTGCTGGCGCTCGGCGCGCTGATCACCGCCTGGCGCCGGGAAGGGCGCTAGACGGGCGCGCCGTCATTGCGAGCGCAGCGAAGCAATCTCCCGCCGCCTTGGCCCGAGCATGCCGAAACAACCCGCGATCTATATCCTCACCAACGGGCACCACACCGTGTTCTACACGGGCGTGACAAGCGATCTGAAGTCGCGGATAGCTCAACATCGCGAGAAAATGGTTCCTGGCTTCACTCATCGCTACAACGTACAAAAACTTGTCTACTACGAAGTCGGCGAGAGCATGGCCGGCGCCATTACACGTGAGAAGCAGATAAAGGCAGGCTCGCGGCAAAAGAAAGTGGCGCTGATTGATAGCTTCAATCCGGAATGGCGTGACCTTTACGATGAGATCTGAGCAATCCGACCGGTACGGTGTGCCCGGCGGGAGATTGCCGCGTCGCGCTTCGCACTCCTCGCAATGACGGTTTAGATCATGCTCCGCCAGATCATCGCTCCCATCCATCCGGACGGCTGGAAATTCGTCGCGATCGCCGCCGTCGCGACGGTGATTCTGTTCTTCCTGTGGCCGCCGCTCGGCTGGCTCATGCTGATCGTGACGCTATGGGTCGCCTATTTCTTCCGCGACCCGTGGCGGGTAACGCCGCTGCGCGCGGGTCTCGTCGTCAGCCCGGCCGACGGCATCGTCGTGTCGATCGCGCCGGTGCCGCCGCCGCCCGAGCTCGCTATGGGCGGGGAGCCGGTGACCCGGATCGGCATCTTCCTCAACCTGGTCGACGTGCATGTCGCGCGCGCGCCCTTCGCCGGGACGGTGGCGGCGCGGCACTACACGCCTGGCCGCTTCATCAATGCCAGCCTCGACAAGGCGAGCGAGCACAATGAGCGCCTCGCGCTGCGCCTCAGCAGCGGCGACGAGGCGCCCGACATCGCGTGCGTGCTGATCGCCGGCCTTGTCGCGCGGCGCATCGTCTGCCCGCTCATCGCCGGGCAGCGCGTCGGCGCCGGCGAGCGGATCGGCATCATCCGCTTCGGCTCGCGGGTCGATGTCTATGTGCCGCCGCCTTACGTGCCGCTTGTCGCGCTCGGCCAGAAGATGGTCGGCGGCGAGACCGTGCTCGCCGACCGCGAGGCGCGCGAGACGCCGCGCGAAGGGTTCAGCCACTGACCCGCATTTTGGTGTAGACTCCCCGCATGAGGACGATCCGCGAGAAGATGCGCTCGCCGCGCGGCAGGGTCGGCCGGCGCGAGCGGGTGCGGCGGCCGCGCATGCGGGTGCGCCGCATTCAGGAGCTGTCGGTCAACCGCATGGTGCCGAACATCCTGACGCTGCTGGCGCTGTGCGCCGGGATGACCGCGATCCGCTTTGCGCTCAACGGCAATTTCCAGGGCGCGGTCTACGCGATCATCGTGGCGGGCGTGCTCGACGGGCTCGACGGAAGGGTGGCGCGGCTGTTGAAGGCGACCTCGCATTTCGGTGCCGAGCTCGACAGCCTGTCGGATTTCGTCAGCTTCGGCGTCGCGCCGGCCGCGGTGATGTATCTGTGGACGATGTCGGCGCTGTCGAGCCTTGGCTGGGCGATCGTGCTGATCTACGCGGTCTGCAGTGCGCTGCGCCTCGCGCGCTTCAACACCCAGCTAAGTGTCGAGCCGACGCCGCAGGCCGCGCGCTTCTTCACCGGCGTCCCGGCACCGGGCGGGGCGGGGCTGGTGCTGATGCCGCTTTACGCCAGTTTCGAATGGGGCGACTGGATCATCCGCTCGCCCTATATCGCCGCGGTGTGGACGGCGCTCATCGCCTTCCTGATGGTCAGCACGCTGCCGACCCTGTCGCTGAAGAAGTTCAGCATCCCGCATCACTACGTGATGCCGCTGTTGCTCGGCATCGGGCTCGTGGCGGCGTTCCTCACGACTGCGCCGTGGCCGACGCTGTTTCTCATCGGCTTCGGCTATATCGGCTCGATCCCGCTGACGATCCGCGCTGCCGCGCGCGCCCGCCGCGCCGCCGAGGCGAAGAAGCCCGAGCTCGTCGAGGCCGTCGCCCTGCCGGCGCCGCCGCCCGCCGTCGTGCTCGGCGAGGCGGCCGCGCCGCCGCCCAACGAATGGCGCCATTAGGGGACAAACTAATGCTGAGCTTCAATCTCAAGGCCGAAGAGAAATTCGATCCCCAGCACCATGTCGAGAAGATCCTCGGCACGGCGGCCGAGGGCGACGTCACCGTCGCGTGCTGGGAGCCGGGGCAGGCCAGCCCCTATCACTGCCATCCGAACGCGGTCGAGCTCTATTTCTGCTTCGAGGGCGGCGGCACGATGAAGACGCCAACCGAGACGGTCGACGTCAAGCCGGGCTGCTTTGTCGTGCATCCGCGCGGCGAGCTGCACGAATGGCAGACCGGGCCGCAGCGCACCCTCTTGTTCCGCGTCCGCTACGGCGAGGAATTTTCGGGCCGGACCAAGGAATGGCCGAGCCACCCCGGCTGGCAGCCGCGGCCGCAGGACGTCGAGTACTTTTCGGCGAAATAGCTGCCGCGATATGAAGAAGCAGCGGCTATCGGCAGAACAAGCTTTCGCGGCAATGGCGCTCTTCCTGGAGCGGTATCACGCTCGTGGTGGTGAGGACGATCTGGCGGGGCTTTTGGGCGACATCCAGATCAACGAGCGGGACGGGTTGCCGCTTGATCCGGCCGCATGGACTGACTGGCTGTCGGCGCTCGGGGACGTCCTCGAACGGCAGCATTTGCCCGCGGCGGAAGAGGAGAGGTGAAGCTATGACCGATCGCCCCGACGGGTCGGACCAGGCGGCCGACCATGACGTGCCGATCCCCTACCGGGAACGGATCGGCACCTATTACCAGACGCTCGGCTACGGCGCGCCGTATCGCTGGGCGCATTACGCCGAGGTGCCGTTTGCGCCGTTGCGCAAGCCGTTGGCACAGAGCCGGGTCGGGCTGGTGACGACGGCGGCACCCTATCAGCCCGGCAAGGGCGACCAGGGGCCGGGCGCGCCCTATAACGGCGCCGCCAAGTTCTACCGGGTCTATTCCGGCGACACGGCGGCCGACCACGATCTGCGCATCTCGCATATCGGCTACGACCGCACCCATACGACGGCGACCGACAGCAATAGCTGGTTCCCGCTGCCGCTGCTGCGCGAGGTTGCGGCGGCGGGGCGGATTGGCGAGCTGGCGCCGCGCTTTCACGGCGCGCCGACCAATCGCAGCCAGCGCGTGACCCTGGAGTCGGATTGCCCCGAGCTGCTCGCCCGCTTGCGCGAAGACAAAGTCGACGCCGCGGTCCTCGTCGCGGTTTGACCCGTGTGCCACCAGACCGTGAGTCTGGCCGCACGGTATCTCGAAGCGAACGGCATCCCGAC
>DASZLY010000195.1:0-9505 GCA_035552135.1 Allostellaceae bacterium
TCGCGGGCGGCGATCACGTTCGGCTCGGTGCTCGGGTTGGCGCCTTCCTGCGCGCGGACGATGGCGAGCGTGTAATGCGGCGCCGGGAAGCGCCGGCTGAACTCGGCGAGCGCGCGCTCGGCCTCCGCCAGCTTGCCGAGCAGCGCGTAGGCGCTGATGAGGTAGAGCCGGTTGTACCAGACGTTGGCGCGCGCCTGCACCGAACGCTGCAGCCACGACACCGCCTGCTCGTAATCGCCGGCGTAGAAATTGGCGCGGCCGAGGATCCAGTGAAAAATCCCGAGCGAGGGGTCTTGCGGGTTCAGCCGCAGCGCGTGCTCGACCAGGGCTTGCGCCTCCGTGGGGCGGCCGATCAGGGTCAGCGCATTGCCCTTGTGGGCATAGGCGAGCGCGAAATTCTGGTCGATCTCGATCGCCCGGTTGAACGCCTCGACCGCCAGATGATGGTCGCCGCGGGCGCGCTGGATGAGGCCGAAGGCGACATGCGCCAGCGCATTGCCGGGTTCGATGTGCAGCGCCCGCCGCACCGCCTCCTCGGCCTCGTCGAGCTGGTCTTCGCCGGTCTGGTTCCAGCGGTTGAGCCGGTCGGTGACGATGATTTCGGCGAGGCGCGCCCAGGCCTCGGCCGATCCCGGGTCGAGCTCGACCGATTGCCGCAGCATCAGCCGCGCGGCGAGCGTGTGCTCGGGCGCGACCGAGCCGAAGAACAGGCTGGTGGCGCGCAGCCGCAAGGCGAGCGCGTCGGGTTGCGGCAGGCTCTCGGCGCGGCGGCCCTCGGCGCGCACCAGCTGGATGTGGAGCGAGGCGGCGATCCGCCCGGTGATCGTGTTCTCGATCCCGTCGGCCGATCCGTGCTCGAACCGGTCGCCCCAGAGCTGCTCGCCCGATGCGGCGTCGAGCAGCTGCACATTGGTGCGCACCCGCTCGCCGCGCCGCGCGATGCTGCCGACGACGAGATAGCGAACCCCCATGTCGCGGCCGATCTGGCGAATATCGAGCGGGCCGGTGTTGTCGGCCGCGGCGGCCGCGGCGGAGATCACCGTGACGTCGCGGACATGCGACAGATCGACGGTGAGGTCGGCGGTGACCGCCTCGCTCAGATAATCGTGCTCGGCGTCGCCGGTCGCGTTGCGGAACGGCAGGACGACAAGCGGCGGCTTGGTGGAAGGGGAGGCGGAAGGCGGCAGGGCGGCCTCCGGTTGCGTCTGGGACGCCGGCGCGGGGGCGCCGTGCTCGGTCACCGGCGCGACGAAACGCACGCCGCGGCGCATGACGGTGCGGATCACCGTCTGCGCCAAGCCGCTGTCACCGACCGCGCGCCGCGCCGCGTTGATCCGCGTGGTGATCGCCGAATCCGAGACGATCCGCCCGCCCCACACCCCGGCGACGAGGTCGTCGCGGCTGACCACGCGGTCGCGGTGCTGCGCCAGGTAGACGAGCAGGTCGAAGACCTGCGGTTCGAGGGCGACGGGCTCGCCGCCGCGGCGCAGCTCGCGGCGCTCGGTATCGAGGACGTGATCGCCAAACTCGAAGCGCACAATACCTCCCGGCTCGGCCCGACCCGCGCGATATTAAGAAAAAAGCAAGATCGCCTTAACAGCAAATAAAGCCGGCCCTCAAGCGAGCAGGGCTGCGCGGTCGATATCTCCCCAGCGGCGGCATTCCCGCCCGCTGGAGGAGCGACATGAACGCGACCCTGCTCAAGAAAAAACCGTCTATCGCCTTCCCGGCCGCGGTGCTGGCGATCGCGGTGATCGGCTTTGGCGCGGCGATCGGCGGCACCAGCACGGGCTGTGTTCATGCGGTGCGCCTCGTGCTGGCGGTGTCGCCGGTGCAAGGCGGGCCGAGCCTTGCCGGGATGCTCTTTATCGCCGCCGTGCTGTTCTGCGCCGGCGTGGTTAGCGGGCTCGCCGGCTTCGCGTTCTCGGCGATCGCCGCCTGCGTGTTGTGGCTGCTGCCGCCGCTCGAGGCGATGCCGCTCATCATGCTGCTGTCGACCTGCAACCAGCTGCTGTCGATCGGCAAGCTGCGCCGCGAGATCGTCCTCATCGGCAGCGCCGAGCGCGAGGGGGCGTTGCCCTATATCATCGGCGGGCTCGCCGGCGTGCCGGCCGGCGTCGCGCTGCTGCGCGGCCTGCCGGTGAGCTGGTTCGCCGCCGGGCTCGGGCTGTTCCTCATTTCCTACAGCATCTTCATGCTGGTGGTGCCCGGCCGCGCCCACATCACCTGGTCGGGCTGGCGGCCGGCCAGTGTCGTCGGCGCGGTGGGCGGCGTGATCGGCGGATTTTCCGGGTTCGGCGCGGCGGCGCCGGTCGTCTATCTCGGGCTGCGCAACGCCGACAAGTCGGCCGTGCGCGGCATCACCCAGCCCTACATCGTCGCGATGCAGCTGGTGTCGCTCGGCGTGCTGGCCGCGGTCGACCCCGCGATCTTCAACGGCTTCTTCTGGCTGCTCTGGGCGGTGACGCTGCCTGCGGTGCTGCTCGGCACCAATACCGGCGTCGCGCTCTACCGCCGCCTCAGCGACCACAATTTCCGGCGCGCCGTGCTGGTCCTGCTGATCCTCTCGGGGATGAGCCTCGTCGCCAAGGCGCTGATCTGACTAACCCCGATCTAATCCCTGTGGCCGCGACAGCGAGGTGCGCCATGACCAAGGATGTCCAACTCGGCTGGATCGCGGAGGCGGAGGCGCGGCGTTTCGCGGAATCCGCCCGGACCCAGCACGGCGCCGCCGAGCCGCAGGCCGGCGTGGTGTTCGCGGAACCTGGCGCGGCGCCGCGCCACTGGGTGCGCCGGCTGGTCGCCCGCTTCGTGCCGCCGCCGGGCGAGGACGGTGCGGCCGGCGACAGCGATGCGCCGAAGACTTGAGCCAAGTCAAATGGGGATTGCCGCGCGGTTCCTTCGGGCGCAAGCTCATAGGCAGTTGTCGTTGGCTAATATCGCGGAGGACGCCCCATGAGCGGTCACGGTCATCACAGCCCAGCCGAAATTCGCGCCAAGCTTGGCCATCCGATCATCGACGGCGACGGCCATTGGGTCGAGTACGACCCGGTCTTCGCCGAGCAGATGCGCAAGGTTGGCGGCGATTTGGCGGCCGACGGTTTTCTCGCCGCGATGGCGACGACCCGCGACTCGCTTCTGATGAGCGTCGAGGAGCGTCGGCGGCGGCGCGTGTCGATGCCCGGCTTCTGGACCCGCCAGACCGGCAACACCTATGACCGCGCGACGGCGATGCTGCCGCATCTGCTGTACGACCGGCTCGACGAGATCGGCTCGGATTTCGCGATCATCTATCCGACCGCCGGCTTGCGCCTGCCGCGGATCAAGGACGACGCGACCCGGCGGGCGGTGATTCGCGCGTACAACATTGTCTCGGCCGGCTATTTCAAGAATTTCAAGGACCGGATGACGCCGGCGGCGATCATCCCGATGCACACCCCGGACGAGGCGATCGACGAGCTCGACTTCGTCACCAAGGAGCTGGGCTCCAAGGTCGGCATGTTCGGCAGCGCGATGCCGCGTCAGACCGACGCGATCCCGAAGGGCGCGAACCCCGACGCCGACCGGCTCGGCGTGTGGTACGAGGTGTTCGGCATCGACAGCATCTACGATTACGACCCGGTCTGGCAGAAATGCCTCGACGTCAAGATCGCGCCGACCTTCCACTCGGCCGGCAGCAACCAGGCATTGCGCAACAGCCCGACCAACTTCACCTACAACCATATCGGCCATTTCGCCGATGCCGGGCATGCGGCGGCCAAGGGCATCTTCCTCGGGGGCGTGACGCGGCGCTTTCCGGGGCTGCGCTTTGCGTTCCTCGAAGGCGGGGTCGGCTGGGGCTCGCAGCTCTGGGGCGACCTGATGGAGCATTGGGAGCGGCGCAACGCCAGGGCGCTCGACAACATGCGGCCCGACAGGCTCGACCGTAAGTTGTTGCTGGAGATGGTCGAGAAATACGGCTACCAGGAGCATGCCGAGGCGCTGAAGGCGCGCGACGGCTGGCCCGACCCCGAATTGCACATGACCGGCGGGATCGACGATCTCGACGATTTCTCGGCCTGCAAGATCACCCGGAAGCAGGACTGGGTCGACCTCTACGCGACGCCGTATTATTTCGGCTGCGAGGCGGACGACCGGATGAACGCCACCGCGTTCTGGAAGGCCAACCCGTTCGGGACCCAGCTCAATGCGATCTACTCGTCCGATATCGGGCATTTCGACGTGATCGACATGCGCGAGCCGCTCGCCGAGGCCTATGAGCTGGTCGAGGACGGGCACATCACGGCGGCCAATTTCCGCGATTTCGTCTTCACCAACGCGGTGAATCTGTGGGGCACGCAGAACCCCGATTTCTTCAAGGGCACGCGGGTCGAGAAGGAAGCCGCCGCGGTGCTCAACGCGGCGCGGCAGCCGGTGCTCGCCGACGCGGCGAAGTGACCCGGAGGCTGATCCCGGCGTACGCCGGGATCTAGAGCAAGATCTCGGAAGGGGCGGGCCTGCGGGCTCGCCCTTTTCATTCGGGGAGGGCGCGCTCCCAGCAGGAGAGCGTGAGGTCCGGGGCCAGCCGATCCTCGCGCAGGCACTGCATCCCGGCAGCGAGCAGGACCTCCTCCGGCGTGCGCGCCGGCACGGCACGAAAGACCGGCCGTCCGCCGGGAAGATCGCCGCGTTCCGAGCGCGACAGGAAGAACGAGTCGTAGCCGAGCACCAGGAACAGGTCGAAGACATCGGTGCCGCCGACCACGGCGACGATCCCGTCATCGATGCCGAGCCGCAGCAGCGCCTCGACGAAAGGCAGCCCGTTGGGGTTCCACAGCGAGGAGAGCGGGCTCGGCCCCGGCGCCAGCGCGTCGACCCGCGTCGTGGCGATGAGACGCGGGCGGCTGGCTGTCGCGGCGCCGGGCTCGGCCGAGTTGCGCCCGTGCACGACCAGCCGCGCCCGCGCCAGCGAGGCATGATAGAAGGCCTGGTCCGCCTCGACGATCAGCACCTCGGTCATCCTGCCGCTCGCATCGGCAATCATCCCGTCGCGCGAGACGATCGCGTAGCCGACCACCTGTATCGCCATGATCCCGCCCCCGCTTTCGCGACACCGCGGCTCGCCTGAGAGGACAACGCCCCACGGGCTTGTATTTCATGCCGCGCGAGAGAAAAGTGCGCGCTCAGCCCCGGAGGATACGATGCCCAAATTCGCCGCCAATATCAGCATGATGTTCAATGAGGTCGATTTCCTCGACCGGTTCGATGCGGCCGCGAAGGCGGGGTTCAAGGGCGTCGAGTTCCTTTTTCCCTATGACTATCCGCCCGAGGTGATCGCCGAGCGGCTGGAGCGCAACAAGCTGACCCTGGCGCTGTTCAACCTGCCGCCGGGCGACTGGGCGAAGGGCGAGCGCGGCTTTGCCGCGATCCCCGGCCGGCAGCAGGCCTTCATGGCGGCGGTCGAGACCGCGATCCCTTATGCCAAGGCGACCAAGTGCAAGACGATCCACGCGATGGCCGGGCTGTGGCCCGAGGGGCGCGACAAGGTCGAGGCGCTGCCGACCTATATCGATAATTTGCGCTGGGCGGCCGACCGGCTGGCGCGCGAGGGCATCACCGCGATCGTCGAGCCGATCAACACGCGCGACATCCCGGGCTACTACCTCAACACCACGGCGCAGGCGATGCCGATCATCGCGGCGGTCGACCGGCCCAATCTGCGGTTGCAGTTCGACCTCTATCACGCGCAGATCATGCGCGGCGACCTCGCCCCGGCGCTCCGCGAGCTCGCCGGCATGTACCCGCACATCCAGATCGCCGGCACGCCGGGCCGCCACGAGCCCGATGTCGGCGAGATCAACTACCCGTACCTCTTCGACCTCCTCGACGAGATCGGCTACGACGGCTGGGTCGGCTGCGAATACCGGCCGAAAGGCGACACCGTCGGCGGGCTTGGCTGGGCGAAGAAATACGGGATCGGCTGATCTTCAGCCGTCATTGCGAGGAGCAAGGCGACGAAGCAATCTCGATCAGGGTGCGCGCCCGGCGCGAGATTGCTTCGTCGCCCTCGCAATGACGAGAGGCGTCACATCGCGGTCGTCACGCCCTCGGTGGGGTAGACGATGGTGCGCAGCATGACGCGGCGCTCGGAAGGTTCGTAGTCGCCGGCGCCGCGATGCATCGTGGCGCGCTCGTCCCACATCACCACGTCGCCGACCCGCCAGTCATGGTAGTAGGTGAAGCGCTCTTGCGTCGAATGGCGCGCCAGCTCTTCGATCAGCTCCCAGGCGGCGTCCTTATCCATGCCGGCGAACCCGTGCACATGCATCGGGTTGACGAAGAGGATCGGCCTGCCGGTGACCGGGTGATGGGTGATCGCCGGCCAGGGCTTTTCCTCGTAATGCTTGTCGGCGGTCTTCGCCGCCTCGTTGTTGCGGTAGAGCTCGCCGCCCGCCGGGCCCGAGGTGTGGCCGTGCAGCCCGGTCATGCCGGCGAGCCGCTCCTTCATCGCCGGCGACAGCGCCTCGTAGGCCCGGTACATGTCGGCGAAGACCGTGCCGCCACGCTGCGAGGGCACCTCCAGCGCGTGGAGGATCGCGAGGAGCGGCAGCTCGGTCTCGTAGGTCGAGTCGGTGTGCCAGGCGGTCGCGCGCTTGACCCCGAACCAGTCGATCTTGCCGTCGTCATGGACGTTGCGCAGCCACGACACGTCGGGCTGCCCGGGATAGCGGTAGTTGATCAGCGAATGCGGCCGCGGCTTGCCGAAGCGGGCGCCGAACGCGGCGAGCTCGGCGGCGGCGAGCGTCTGCTCGCGGAACACCAGCACCGGGTGCTGCGCGAAGGCGCCGGCGACCCAGGCGAAATTCTCGTCGTCGATCCGCGCCAGGTCGATCCCCAGCACCTCGGTGCCCAACGCCTCTCCCAGCGGGCGGAGTTCCGGCCGTGCGGTCATCGCGTCTCTCCCTTGCTGCGTGAGGCAAAGCGTAGGCTTCCGGCGGGCGGCCGTCCATGCGCAAACCCGCATAGCCGCCGCAGCCTGGCGCGCAGCGCGTATTGATCTTGCACACAATGAGACAGTGAGACTGTGAGAGCACTACTGCTCGAAACCCGCACTGTCTCGCCGTCTCATTGTGGTTCTCATTGCGGCTTCGCCGCGCAAGGTGATCGCGTGCTAGGATGCGCCAGACACAAATGGAGGCGATGAGCATGAACCGTGCGGATTTCGAGCAGAAGCTGCAGGCCGAGGGCTACGCCGAGATGGTCGACCGGCAGATGGAGGCGGACCATTTCAACCCCGAGCACGAACACGAGTTCGACGCCTGCGTGCTGGTCGTCGATGGCGAGATGACGATCACCCGCAACGGCAAGGCCGATGTGTTCCGCGCCGGCGACATGTGCACGATGGCGGCGGGCACGCCGCACACCGAGAAATGCGGCGCGGCGGGCGCGCATTACCTTGCGGGGCGGCGCTTCAAATAACGCGCTGCATAATCGGCCCTTGCGTCTTTCGCGGCGCGTCCTTTGGACGCTCCCCGGGGTGAGGGCGTTCTTGATGGTATGAAGACAAAGTGCCTCATCCTGAGGTGTTTCGCGCAGCGAAGCCTCGAAGGACGCATTGCGATTGGGCCGGCTCGCCGGCTTAGACGCGCGACCGAATTGACGATGTCGGGAAAATGCCGCAGCGCGCCAACCGCGAGTCGCGTTCGCGGTACGAGTCATGCATAGTGACTGATGGTGTAGCTTGGCCGCATGCCACAATGGCCGGGATGCGCGCCAAAATCGTGCAATGAGCGAGCGGCAAGAGCAATCGAGGATGCCAGAGGTATCAGCACAGGCGGCGAGAGGACCGGGGCTTTACGACCCGCGCAACGAGCATGACTCGTGCGGAGTCGGGTTTGTCGTCAACATCAAGGGCCGAAAATCGCACGACATCATCAGCCGCGGTCTCGAGATCCTTGTCAATCTCGACCATCGCGGCGCGGTTGGCGCCGACCCGCTGGTCGGCGACGGCGTCGGCTGCCTGATCCAGACCCCCGACGCGCTCCTGCGCCACTGGTGCGACGAGCGCGGCCTCGTCCTGCCGCCGCCCGGCCGCTACGCGGTGGCGATGTGCTTTCTGCCGATGGAGGAACGGGCGCGCGCCTTCGCGGTCGCGCATATCGAGCGCTTCATCCGCGTCGAGGGACAGGAGCTGCTGGCCTGGCGCGAGGTGCCGACCGACACCGCCGGGCTCGGCGCGCGGGTCATCGCGACGATGCCCTATATCGCCCAGGCGATCGTCTGCGCCGGCCCCGAGATCGCCGACCAGGACGCGTTCGAGCGCAAGATCCTGGCGATCCGCAAGCAGACGCTGAACCGCGTCTCGAACCTCGCCGAGCAGCGCGGGCTGCCCGGGCTGAAGCATTTCTACATCCCGTCCTTCTCGACCCGCACCGTCGTCTACAAGGGGCTGCTGCTGGCGCCGCAGATCGGCAGCTTCTACGAGGATCTGCGCAATCCGCTGACCGTGTCGGCGCTGGCGCTGGTGCATCAGCGCTTCTCGACCAACACCTTCCCGTCATGGCGCCTGGCGCACCCGTACCGCTTCCTCTGCCACAACGGCGAGATCAACACGGTCCGCGGCAACGTCAACTGGATCATGGCGCGCCGCCAGGCGATGTCGTCGGCGCTGATGGGTCCCGACCTTGGCAAGCTGACGCCGCTGATCCTGCCCGGCCAGTCCGACACCGCGTGCCTCGACAATGCGCTCGAACTGCTCGTCACCGCCGGCGGCTATTCGCTGGCGCACGCGATGATGATGCTGATCCCCGAGGCGTGGTCCGACCCGCTGATGGAGCCCGACCGGCGCGCCTTCTACGAATACCACGCGGCGCTGATGGAGCCGTGGGACGGGCCGGCGGCAATCGCCTTTACCGACGGGCGGCAGATCGGCGCGACGCTCGACCGCAACGGCTTGCGCCCGGCGCGCTACATCATCACCGACGACGACCATGTCATCATGGCCTCGGAAGCCGGCGTGCTGCCGGTCCCCGAGGAGCGGATCACCCGCAAATGGCGGCTGCAGCCGGGCAAGATGCTGCTGATCGACCTCGAAGAGGGCCGCATCATCGGCGACGACGAGATCAAGGCGAAACTCGCCGCCGAGCATCCCTACGAAGCCTGGCTCAAGCAGACGCAATTCAAGCTCTCGGAGCTGCCCGAGCCGGCCGAAAGCTCGATCCCGCCGCGCACCAACGACCCGGCGACCCGGCTCGCGCTGCAGCAGGCCTTCGGCTACACGCAGGAGGATGTGCAGTTCTTCCTCGAGCCGATGGCGAAGGACGGCGACGACCCGCTCGGCTCGATGGGCACCGACACGCCGCTGGCGGCGTTCTCCGACAAGCCCAAGGTGCTCTACAACTACTTCAAGCAGAATTTCGCGCAGGTCACCAACCCGCCGATCGACCCGATCCGCGAAGAGCTGGTGATGTCGCTCATTTCGATCATCGGGCCGCGGCCGAACCTCCTGGGCCATGAAGGCGGCACG
>DASZLY010000196.1:0-2839 GCA_035552135.1 Allostellaceae bacterium
AATCGAGGAAGGCGAGGCGCGGCGCACCAATGCGTCGATGGGGCTGATCGTTATCCTGCTATTGGCGATCGCCGGTGTCTGGCTGGTGCGCGAGCTGCGCGAGAAGGCGCGGATCGAGGATTGCCTGATGCAGGGGCGCCATAACTGCATGCCCATCGAAGTTCCGCTGCATCACGAGAATTAAATGCCATCCCGCGAAGCGCCGGCTGTTCCCCCGGGTCTCCACATTTTTTCCTGTATCGACGGTCATACCTGCGGCAACCCGGTGCGGCTGGTAATCGGCGGCGGGCCGCTGCTCGCCGGCGCGACGATGAGCGAGCGGCGGCAGGATTTCATCGCCCGCTTCGACTGGGTGCGCCGCTCGCTGATGTTCGAGCCGCGCGGCCATGACGCGATGTCGGGCGCCATCCTCTATCCGCCGCTGCGCGATGATTGCGACATCGCCATCCTCTATATCGAGGTCACCGGCTGCCTGCCGATCTGCGGCCACGGCACGATCGGCAGCGTCACTTTTGCGTTGGAACACGGGCTCGTCACCCCGCGTGAGGAGGGCGTCGTCGCGCTCGACGCGCCGGCCGGCAAGGTCACCGCGCGCTATCAGCGCAACGGCGCGCATGTCGATAGCGTGCGGCTCTTCAACGTGCCGAGCTATCTGGCGCTGGCCGAAGTGCCGGTCGCGGTCGACGGACTCGGCGAACTCGTCGCCGATATCGCCTATGGCGGCAATTTTTACGCGATCGTCGACCCGCAGAAGAATTTTCCCGGGCTGGAGGATGCCTCGGTCGATTGGCTGCTGCGCTGGAGCCCGGTGGTGCGGCGCCGGGTCAACCAGGTGGTCTCGGTCGTCCATCCCGACGACCCGACGATAAACGGCGTCAGCCACGTGCAATGGACCGGCGCGCCGCGCGATCCCCGCGCGCATGGCCGCAACGCGGTGTTCTACGGGGAGCGTGCGATCGACCGCTCGCCCTGCGGCACCGGCACCTCGGCGCGCATCGCGCAGCTCGCCGCGAAGGGCCGGCTGACGGTCGGCGACGAGTTCGTGCACGAAAGCATCATCGGCACGCTGTTTGACGGCCGCGTCGAGGCGGCGGCGCGGGTCGGCAACCATGCCGCGATCGTGCCGAGCGTCGCCGGTTGGGCGCGGATGACCGGGCTCAACACGATCTTCGTCGATCCGCGCGACCCGCTCGCCGGCGGGTTTTCGCTGGCCTGACAGTGTCGTCCCGGCGACGCAGAAGCGGCTGAACGGTGGGTCTCGGCTTTCGCCGGGACGACAGCAATTACCGATGCGCCGCGTTGTATCGCCCGAGGATGTCCTCGCCCGGGCAGAGCTCGGTCTCGCCGAGTCCGTTGAGTGGCGCCTCGACTGTGTCGAGGAAACGGTGCAGGTCGCCGTGGTCCTCCTCGAGGTAGAGGAGCCCGGTCACCACCTCGCCGGTCGCGTGGTGCTGCGCCAGGTAGTTCATCGCCTTGACCCGGTCGGTCGGGTCGTAGTCTTCCGCCAGCTTGTGCAGCCGCAGCGTTGTGCCGTCATGCTGCACGACATTGACCGCGGTGCCAGGCGCGTAATCGGCGGTGATCTCGTCGCGGCCGACCATGAAGTCGAGCCGGTTGACCGCCTCGTTGTGCGAGCGGACGTATTCGTAGCTCTTGGTCGATTCGGGGTTGTTGTTGAACGCGACGCAGGGCGAGACGACGTCGATGAACGCGGCGCCCTGATGCTCGATCGCGCCCTTGATGAGCGGCACGAGCTGGTCCTTGTCGCCCGAGAAGCTGCGCGCGACATAGCTTGCGCCGAGCTGCAGCGCGAGCGCCACCATGTCGATCGGCGAATCGTTGTTGACCGGGCCCCGGCGGGTCTTCGAGCCCTTGTCGGCGGTCGCCGAGAACTGGCCCTTGGTCAGCCCGTAGACGCCGTTATTCTCGACAATGTAGAGCATGTTGACGCCGCGGCGCAGGCAATGGGCAAACTGGCCGAGCCCGATCGAAGCGCTGTCGCCATCGCCGGAGACGCCGAGATAGACGAGGTCGCGATTGGCGAGGTTCGCGCCGGTCAGCACCGACGGCATGCGGCCGTGCACGCTGTTGAAGCCGTGCGACTTGCCGAGAAAATAGGTCGGCGTTTTCGACGAGCAGCCAATCCCCGAGAGCTTCGCCACGCGATGCGGTTCGAGGCTCAGCTCGAAACACGCCTGGATGATCGCGGCGCTAATCGAATCGTGGCCGCAGCCGGCGCACAGCGTCGAGATCGTGCCTTCATAATCGCGCCGCGTGTAGCCGAGCGCGTTGGTCGGCAGCTGCGGGTGATGAAGCTTGGGCTTGGTGATGTAGGTCATCAGCTGCGGGCCTTGCGGAGCGGAGCGAGGGTGACGATGGAAACCATGTCGGCGATCGCCTTGACGATGAACCGTGCGGTGATCGGCGTGCCGTCATAGTGCAGGATCGGCACCAGCTTGGCCGGGTCGATCTCGAGTTCGTTGGTGAGCAGCGAGCGCATCTGCCCGTCGCGGTTTTGCTCGACGACGAAGACGCGGTCGTGGTCGGCGATGAAATCGGCGACCTCGTCGGCAAACGGAAACCCGCGCAGCCGCAGCGCGTCGAGATGGACGCCGCGGGCTTCGAGCGCCTCGAAGGCTTCCTCCATCGCCACCGTGGTCGAGCCGAAATAGACGACGCCGAACTTGGTCGCCTCCTTGGCGGCGCGCTTCTCGGGCTGCGGCACGAGGCGCTTGGCGGTGTCGAACTTGTGCAGCAGGCGCTGCATGTTGTCGACGTAGTCGTGGCCTTCTTCGCTGTAGCGCGCGTAGCGGTCCTTGCTGGTGCCGCGGGTGAAGAA
>DASZLY010000197.1:0-2575 GCA_035552135.1 Allostellaceae bacterium
GCGCCGACCCGGCCGCGCGCCGCGTCGCTGAAATAGATCGTCGCCGAGGTGCCTTGCGGCGCCACCACGACATCGTGCGACTGCGGGCCGTCCTTGATCCCCGCCGCGATCAAGAGCCCGGTGACGTCGATCGCCTCCGTCACGGTCTCCATGCCGTGGTCGGAGCCGGTCATGAACAGGATGTCCTCGCCCGCCGGGTCGAGCCGCCGCACGGTCTCGAACACGCGGGCGACGCACCCGTCGGCGGCGCGGATCGCCTCGCGGTGCTGCGGCGAGCCGAGCGGCGAATGGTGGCCGGTGTAATCCGGCTCCGACAGCCACATCAGCGCCAGCGCCGGCGCGCGCTCGGCGACGATATCGGCGCAGAACCGCTCGGTCATCGCCCGGTCGCCGGCGATGCCCTTCTTGAGGCCGGCGCTCGCCGGGTCGTCGATCGGCGTCATCCCCGGCCCGTAGCTGCCGGCCGCGTGATAGACCGTGCCGTGCCCGTCGGGGTCCTGGAAATAGGCCGCGCCGGGCGACACGTTGGAGCAGACGACCGACTCTTCGCCATGCCAGCGCAGCCGCTCGGCGAGCGTCGGCATGCGCAGCGTGCGGCCGGTGGCGCGGCGCATGCGGCCGCGGAAATCGGGCGCGCCGGCATTGCGGCAGACCAGCCCGTCGCCCTCGTCGAGCGCCTGGGTGTTGCCGTAGAGCCCATGCCTCGCCGGCCGGCAGCCGGTGGCGATCGATGCGCTCGAGGCGCGCGTCGTCGACGGGAAGACGCTGCGATGCGCTCCGAACGCGACGCCGCGGCCCGCCAGCTCGGTGAGGAACGGCGTGTCCCCTGGCCCGATCAGGTCGGCCCTCAGGCTGTCGCAGATGACGATGACGACCCGCTTCTCGGCTTTCATGCCGCCACCCCGTTGAGCACGAAATCGAAGATGTCGAAATTCCGCAGCCGCCCCTTGCCCTTCGCCGCATAGGCCGCATTGACCGGCGCCGACACGAGGAACGGCACGCGCTGCTCGCCGCGCCCGCCATGCGAGCGCAGCCGGTGCCCGGCGAGTTCGCAGAGATCGTGCTCGGCCTCGCTCGCGCCGATCACCGTGTTACGGTCGCCGGTGACGACGAGGTCGGCTTCGCGGTCGTAGGGCAGCTCGTATTCCGCCGCCGCGGCCTCGCGCTCCAGCACCTGGTCGATGCCGTCGAGCTCGCGCACCGCCCGCGCCAGCTCGCCCGGCGCGACCCCGTTCTTCGCATAGACCCGGACGAACGAGCCGAGCGCGCCGTGATGGCGCACGAACGGGTCGGTGATCGGACAGATGACGCGCACCGCGCCGGCGCCGAAGCGAGCGTTCAGCACGTCTTCGAGGAAGATCACGTGCGGCCTGCCATCGGCGAGCGCCTTGTCGTTCATCCCGTGATCGGCGGTGACGCCGACGACGCAGCCCAATTCCATCAGCCGGGCGATCCGCGCATCGAGCGCGCGGTGGAAGGCGAGCGCCTCGGGCTCGGCGGGCGCGTGGCCGTGCTGCACGTAATCCGACAGCGAGAGGTAGAGCAGCTCGGCGCGGCCCTCCTCGACCAGCCTGATCCCGGCATCGAGCACGAACAGCGACAGGTCGGCCGAATACATATCGGGCTTCGCCCGCCCGACCAGCGCCTCGACCCCGTCGATGCCGTGCTCGCCCCGCGTACAGCGATCGGCGAACTCGGACGAAAAGCTGATTCCCGCCACCCCATGCCCGAGCATCCGGCGCAATTTGTCCTTGGCGGTGATCGCCGCGGTCGCGACGCCGGCTTGCGACATCAGCGCCAGCAGCGTCGGCGTGCGCACCATCGCCGGGTCGGTCATCATCACCTCGGCGCCGCTGTCGCGGTCGAGCGCGAAATTCCCCGAGATGCCGTGCACCGAAGGCGGCGCGCCGGTGACGATCGACAGATTGTTCGGGTTGGTGAAGGTCGGCATCGCCGCATCGGCCAGCGCGTAGAAGCCGTGGTCGCGGATCGCCGCGATCGTCGGCAGCGCCCCGGCCGCGATCCCGGCGTCGAGATAGGCGGGGTCGCAGCCATCGGCGCAGATCACCACGCTCGGCCGGGCCGGGCGGCGATAGGTGCGGCCGTTGAGGGCGATCGTTGGCATGGGCGCGGCCCTTTCGCGGCTGGGATCGGGAGGGGGATTATAGAACCGAACGGGCCGTCATGGTGATGCATCGTCTTTTACGTTCGGGCGTTCGCGGGAGAGGCGCATTGTCGTATAGATTCTCGTCATGACCGACGGTGGCGACATAGCACTGGCCTGGCACGGCTGGGCCGATCTTTCGCTCGATGCGCTCTATGAGCTGCTCGAATTCCGCCAGGCGATCTTTGTCGTCGAGCAGGCTTCGCCCTATCCCGATCTCGACGGCCGCGACGCCGCCGCGCGGCACCTGACGCTGCGCCGCGGCGGGCAACTCGTCGGCTATCTCAGGCTGATCGCGCCCGACGCCGAAAACGACCCGCGTCCGATGGTGCGCATCGGCCGGGTCTCGGTCGCCGAGGCCGCGCGCGGCCTCGGCTTCGCGCGCACGATGATGAACGAGGCGCTGCGCCT
>DASZLY010000198.1:0-31878 GCA_035552135.1 Allostellaceae bacterium
GCCGAGTCCGGCCAGCCGCAACCGCGGGTGGGTGATCACGCGGATTTTCGAGACCAGTTTTACCTGCGCCAGCAGGTTGCGCTCCCACACGCCTTCCGGTTCCGCCCCGGTCGGCTTTTCGAGCACGTCGACAGCGCCGGCGGCGAGCGCGTCGTAAGTCTTGAACAGCTCGCCGCGATTGAACGACGACGACACCACGAGGATCGGGGTCGGGCAATGCGCCATGATGTATTCGGTCGCCGCCAGACCGCTCATCACCGGCAGGATCATGTCCATCGTCACGATGTCGGGCCGCCGGTCGCGGCACAGCTCGATCGCTTCCTTGCCGTCGGCGGCTTCGCCGGCCAGCTCGATCTCGGGATCGGCCGCCAGCACCTCGCAAATGCGCCGGCGCACGGTCAGCGAGTCTTCGACGACGAGGACGCGAATCCGTCTCATCGCCCGACCAGCCCTCGGATCATCGCCAGCAATGCCGCCTGGTCGAATTCGCCCTTGACGACATAGCCGCTTGCGCCGACATCGCGTCCGCGCTGACGATCCTCGGGCGCCGCCCGCGAGGTCACCAGCACCGCCGGAATGTCGTGCAGCGCCGGAGCGGCGCGGACGCATTCGACAAAGCTGAAACCGTCCATGCCGGGCATTTCGACATCGACGAGAAAGAGCGCGTAGCGATGGCGCCCGGCCATCTCCAGCCCCTCTTCCGCCGATGTCGCCAAGACGACCTCATAACCCGCGGATTCCAGGATGCTTTGTTCGAGCATCCGGGTCGTCAGCGAATCGTCGATGACGAGCACCGGGTGCCGCGTCGGCTCGGGCTCGGGCTCGGCGGCGGCGTCCCGCTGGGCTTCGGCGAGAAGGGCTTCGGGGTCGAGCACGAGCCGCGGGTTGCCTTCGGCGTCGAGGGCAGCGCCGGCGATGACCGGTCCCGCCGGGGCAAGCTCGGGGAGCGGGCGGACGACCGTGCGGGCAATGCCGAGCAGACGGTCGACCCCGACGGCCGCCAACCCCGCGGGCGAAGCAACGACCACCGCCGGCCACTTCCGTGCGGAGGACGACAGAGCCCGGCCGCCGAGCACGCGTGGCAGCCACAGGAGCGGGATCGCTCGTTCGTCATAGACTGTGGTCGCCTCGCCAGCTGCATGCGATACCGCGTCAGCGCCAAGCAGCAGGGTACCGCGCACCGCGTCGAGCGGGACCACCGCCTCGATCCCGGCAGCCTCGACGACCAGCGCATCAATCGACGCCAGCGACAGCGGCACCATCAGTTCAAAGCGCGTGCCCCTGCCGGGTTCGGTCTCGAGCGTGACGGTTCCGCGAAGCCGCTCGACGGCAGAACGTACGACATCGAGGCCGATGCCGCGGCCGGCGATCCCGGTTACCGCATCGGAGGTGGTCAAGCCGCCCTGCAACAGCAGGCGCATCAGTTCCCCGGCGCCCATCCGGCCGACCGCGGCCGCCGACAGCCCGCGCCGCAGCGCCGCGCGCCGGACCGCGTCGAGATCGACCCCATGCCCATCGTCACGGCACGTCACGACGATCCGTGTCCCGCGACGGGAGATGCCGAGCTCGATCCGCCCCGCTTCCGGCTTGCCGGCGGTACGGCGCTCGGCCGGACTTTCGATGCCGTGGGCGACAGCGTTGCGCACAAGCTGAACCAGCGCGACCTGCACAGTGGCGAGGATGTCGGCGTCGAGCCGGATGTCGTCGCCCTGGGCCGCGAACGCTATCTCCTTGCCCAGCGCCCGGGCGCCGTCGCGTGCGGTGCGCTCGAGCACCGTCAGCAGCATATCGGTGCCGACCAGCCGCAACTCCTCGGCGGCTTCGCGGGACTGCCGCAACTCGCGGTCGATCTGGTCGATCGCGGCATCGAGCTGGCGCTCGACGCGGCCGACGCCGCGGCGCAAATCGTCGGCCAGCGCATAGGCGCGTCCCGCCGCGACGGCTTGCTGCGCTGGCTCCGCCCCATGGCGCGGCGCCAGCTGTTCGGCCACGAGCTCGGCAAGGTGCTGCACCTGCGCCACCGAGCGCAACGTCGTGCGCAGGCCGCCCAGCAGCGCTTGCGTCTCCCCGATGTTGTCGAGCAGGGCGTCCAGCTCGGCAATGTCGGCGCGCACCGTGCGCACCGCTTCCTCGACGACGGGGCGGCTCGGCAACGCCGGTTCAGGCCGAGCCGGGGCGGCCGGTTCCGACTGCGCCGGCAAGCCCAGCCTGCCCACCAAGCCGTCGATCGCTTCGAGGTGATGCAAGACGGCGTCGATATGGTTCCGGGGCGGGCCAGCGCCCGCCTCGCGATAGGGTGCCAACGCCTCCTCGATGGCGTGCGCGCCGTTGGCAATCTCCGGCTGCCTGACGACATGGGCAGCGCCCTTCAGCGTGTGGGCGAGGCGCAGCAGCAGCGGCACCTGCGCGGCGCCGCCGCCTTTCTCGAGCTCGAGCACCGTCGCGCCGAATTGATCGAGGATCTCGCGGGCTTCGAGCCGGAAGTATCGATACGGGTCTTCGGCCATGCCTAAGCCGCGACGGCCTGCGGCCGGATGATCCGGGCAAGGTCGGTTGAAAGATGCGCCAGCTCGGACGCGGTCTGCAGTGTCTGCCCCGCGCTCGCCTCGGTCTCATGGGAGGCTTGCGCGACATTGGCGACCGCGATGTTGACCTGCTCGACGGCGGTGGTCTGCTGCTTGGTCGACAGCTCGATCTCGCGCGCCGCATCGGTGGTCGTGCCGACCAGCTCGGCGATCTGCCGGAAGCCGGAGGCCACGTCGTCGAATTGCTTCGACCCGCTATCGACTGCTTTCGATCCGGTCTCGGTCGCCATGACGGTGGTGTTGACGGCGCTTCGGACATCGTCGATCAGCGCGCGTATTTCCTTGGTCGAACCGCCGACCCGGTCGGCCAACTTGCGGATCTCGTCGGCGACCACGGCAAAACGTCTGCCGCTGTCGCCCGCCCCAGCGGCCTCGATCGTGGCGTTGATCGCCAGGATGTTGGTCTGCTCGGCCAGTTCGGAGACGATGTCGAGCACCGCGCCGATCTGCTGCGATTTCCGACCGAGGTCGAGCATGTAGGCGACGATCTGGTCAACCTGTCGGCGAATGCCGCCGATCGCGTCCTGCGCCAGATCGACCGCGCCCTGGCCGGAGCGCGCGCCGCCCGCCGTTTGTGCCGCGATCTGCGCCACACGCTGCGCGCTCTCGGCGATTTGCCGCGAGGTAACCAGCAATTCGGTGATCGTCGTGGTGATCTCGCTCATCGCCGTCGCCTGCTCGCGCAAGCCGGTCGCCTGCTGGTTCGCCGCCGCCTGAAGCTCGGTCGACGAACTCGACACGTGCTGAACCGCCGTGCCGATTTGCTTCGTCAGCGAGCGAATGATCAGCCAGCCGATCGCGGCGACGACGACAACCCCCGCGAGCCCGCCCCACAGGATGATCGCCAGCGTCCATTGCGCGTTGGTTTTGCCCGCGGCCACCAATGACCCGATGCGCTCGGATTCCTGCCGGTCGAGATCGCCCAAGATCGCCCGGATCTGGTCCATCTCGGCCTTTCCTTCGTTGTTCGCCACAAGCTTCGCCGCCGCGTCGAAGCCGGCGTTGTTGCGCGTGTCGACCAGCTTTCGGGCGTGTTCCAGCTTGCGGACGATCGCCGGCTGCATCGCGGCCACTTTGCTTTGCCGCGCCGGATTGCCGGCGACCAGCGCGGTCACCGTACTCTGGTGTCCTTTGACCTCGCCGAGCGCGACCTGGTACGGCTCGAGAAATGCGCTATCGCCGGTAACAACATAGCCGCGCGCGCCGGTCTCGATATCGACAAGGTCCGATAGCAGGTCGGCAAGCGCAGCCTGGAAAGCGTAGCTCTCGATCAGCCGATCGTCGTTGGCGACGAGTTCGTCGGTGGTGCGGTACGAGACCGCGGCGATCACCAGAAGGGTCAGCGCCGCCAGCCCGTATCCCAGCGCCAGTTTTTTGGCGAAAGTCCAACTGCCGAACATCGCTCAGCATTCCTCCATATTGAGATTTGCGGCATTGAGCTTTGCCGGCACCTGCCGCCTCAGCTCCGCGATGACCGCGCCAAGGTCGACGATCGGGCGCACGAGATCGGCGATGCGGATGAACTCGCGCGCGTGCCGGCGCGCCGGGCCGTCGGATTGGTGGGGGACGATCGCGTCCGGTCTACAGCGCAATTGACCTTCCTGCGCCGCGAAGGCGAACGCCACCGGCGTGTCCGCCGCCGTCGCCAACCAGCGTGTCGCGTCGACGGCGCGGTGTTCGAGCAGGACGTGCAGGTCGTAGACGGGCACGATCGCACCGTGATGCCCCACGATCCCGAGCAGCGCCGGGACACGACTCGCGATCGGCGTGATCTTGCGGTCGGCAAACAACCCGGCGATCTCGCAGAGCCGCAAGGCATAGGGCTCGGTTCCGATCCGGATCGCGAGCAGGTCGGCGAACGGCGGCGGATCGGGCGGAAGCGGTTCGGCGAACGAGCGGTCGAACGCATCGCGCAGCGCCGCCGCGCGGTCGAGGAACTGCGCGCGATTGTCGCTCATGGCGCACCGCCGCAGTCGCGCAGCGCCGACCCGCACAGAGCGAGCAAGGCATCGCGGGTAAAGCCCCCGCCGAACAGCAATACCCTGGAGGCGTCTTCGCGCTTGAGCAGAACCAGGGCATGCGCCAGCTCGCGCTGCCCGGCGGCGCGATCGCCGTCGCGTCGCGCCAGCAGGCCGAGATGCAGTCGCGGCATCGCGAAACCCGGATCGAGATAGGTCGCCACCCGATCGTGCTCGACGGCGCCGGCAAGATCGCCGGCGCCTTCCCGGCAAAGCGCCAGGACGTAATGAGCGCCAGCATTGAGCTCGTCGACCGCCAGCAATCGCGCGCAGGCCTGCTCGGCCGCCGGTAACAGGCGGCTGTTCGCCAGCAGCGTCGCTTCGAGCAGCAGCGCGTCGGGGTCCTGCGAACCATGCGGCGACAGCGTACGAAGCAGCGCCAGCGCCTCGGCGAACCGCTCCCGGCGTAGCAGGTCGAGTACCTCGACAAGGTCAGGCGGCGTTGGGCGTAGCGCGCCTTGCGGCGATTTGGCCGGCGCATGGGCCAAGACCGCGACACGCTCACTGGCATCGCGGATTACGTCGGCCCAGGCATCGGCAGTGGCGGCGGCACCGCTCGCGGCAACGGCGGCGGCGCGCGGTGCGGACGACAGCGCAGGCTGCCCAGTCTCCTCCTTGCGCTGGTAGTAGAACGTGCCGTGCGTGTGCCTCAGGTAAAAGTCGTCCGACAACCCGCGCAATGTCTCGGCATGGCCGAGAAACAGATAGCCGCCGGGGTGCAGGGCCCGCGTGATCCGCACCATAAGCGCACGTGCCTGCTCCGGTGCAAAATACATCATGACGTTGCGGCAGAAGACGATATCGAGGCTACAGGGCCGCCACAGCTCGCCGTCATCGACGGCGAGATTGCGCTCGTCGAAGTCGACCGCGCATCGAATCGTCGGGTCGAGCAACAGATCGCGGCCGCAGGCCTGGAACCAGCGGCTTTGCGTCTCGGCCGGGGTTTCGCGCAACGCCCACGACGAGTAGCGGGCACGCGCCGCTTTTTCCAGCGCGGCGGGATTGATGTCGACCGCCCTGAGCGCGATGTCCCAGCCTGCCGTGGCGGCGGCCTGGCGCAAGATAATCGCCAGCGAATAGGATTCCTCGCCCGAGGCACAGCCGGCCGACAGCAGGTGCAACGTTCGTTTTGCTGCGTTCGCCCGCATCCGGTCGGGCAGGGCGATATCGGCGAGCGCGCGAAACTGCTCGCTGTTGCGAAAGAAATAGGTCTCGCCGACGGTCAGTTCGCGCGCCAGCGCGGCGCATTCATCCTGTCCGGGTGCCATCGTGTCGAGGCCGCTCAGATAAGTATCGGCTGGCGCCCCGAGCTGTCTCAGCCGCCGCCGCAGGGCCTCACCGAGAAAGCCGCGTCTCGAATCGTCGAATTGCAGCCCGAGGTGGCGGCCGAGAGCGACCCGGAAGCGCTCGATATCCTCAAGGCGGACGGTCTCGGTCATACGTTTGGCATGACGGCATCGAGCGCGTCGAGCGTGGCGTCAGGGATGAGGCGGCTTGCTTCCAGGCACAACAGGAATTCGCCGTCATGGACACCGATCGCGCGTACCGCATCGGCCGATACCTCGCGCAACAGGGGGGGCAGCTCTTCCGCCTCCCCGGCAATTTCGCCAGCACTCAAAATCTCGTCTACGCCAAGTGCGACCAAACGTCTGCCGACATTGATTGTTACCAGCCGTCGGCGTGTAGCGTGCGGTTCGCCAAAGAGGGCTCCCGCATCAATGATCGGTACCGCCATCCCGCGAATGATCGATGCACCAGTCACAAAACCGCCAGGATCAGCGAGCGGTGTGACGGGCATCGCCCGCATTGTTTCGGTGACGCAGGCAAGGGGCACCGCGCAAATCCGAGGTCCCACGCGACACAAGACCCACTTATGCCGGCTTCCGTCCGCCGAGATCTCCCTCATGCCCATTCTCCCGGACGAGCCTCGGCAAGACCGGCATCCGAAGTAAAGCGGATGCCGAGTATATCTTATACAATCAATAATAGATATTAATGTTTCATTAATCCCGTAAAACTTGTCATTCCCCAATAATCTAGGGAAATCCACAGCCGGGCCTGATGGCATGGCTGAAGCTGGTACCAGGCGATGGTGATGCCGAGGGCGAGATGCTCGAGGCCGAGCTAGACCCGCATAAAGGAAGAAGACGCGCCCTCGATCGCGGCGCGCGCCAATATCGGCAAAATACGCTATCGGCGCGGCACGGAACCGGTCGCAAGCTCGCCGCGCGCGGCGAGCGCCTTGATGCGATCGGCGGTGCGCAGGGCGATGGCCTGGATGGTCAGCGACGGGTTGACCCCGCCGACGGTGGGGAAAACCGACCCGTCGCAAATCCACAGATTCGGGATGTCCCAGCTGCGGCAATCAGCATTGACGACGCTGGTGCGCGGATCGTCGCCCATGCGCGCGCTGCCGTTGAGGTGGCAGGTGTCGTCGTTTTCCTCCCACAACCCGTTGACTCCGGCGGCATCGAGGCAATCGCGCATCGACTGCGTCGCATGGCGAATGAGGCGCTTGTCGTTGTCGCCATAGGAGAAGGTCACGCGCGCCACCTTGAGCCCGAGCGCATCGGTCTCGTCGGCGAGGGTCACGCGGTTGTTCTCGTGGGGCATGACCTCGCCGACCAGCTTGACGCCGGCAGTATGGATATAGCTCTCCATTGCGTCGCGCAGCCCCTGGCCCCACAGCCCGCGCGAGCTGCTGACCACCTTGGCCCAGGCGACGGGCAGCACGCCGACCGCCATGTAGCAATAACCGCCGGAAAAATCCTTGCCCTTGTCCTCATAGTTCCAGTGCTCGGTGAGGCTAAGCGAGGGCGGGCCTTTGTACCAGCGCACCTCCTCTTCCATCGTGCCGTAAACCGCCTGGTTCGCCTGCACCATCAGGTTGCGGCCGACCAGGCCGGAGCTGTTGGCGAGGCCGTCCGAGTGGCGCAGATCGGCCGAATTGAGCAGCAGCCGCGGCGTCTCGATCGCATAGCCGGCGACGACAACGTTCCGTGCGCGCTGGAAGCGCCATTGTCCCTCGCGATGGTAATGGATGCCGGTAGCGAGGCCGGTCTTCGGGTCGGTCTCGACGCGGCCGACCATTGCCAGGTCGCGGATTTCGGCGCCGGCGGCGACGGCACGCGGGATCCAGGTGATGAGCGCGCTTTGCTTGGCGTTGGTGGCGCAGCCGGTGACGCAAAAGCCGCGATAGACGCAAGGCGGCGACTGGCCCCGCGGCGCCGAGAGCGTCGCGATCGGCGTCGGCGTCCAGCCGATGCCGAGCTTCTCGCAGCCGCGCGCGAGCACGAGCCCCGATGCGTTCAGCTCGTGCGGGCGATAGGGATAGCGCGGCCGCTTCGGTCCCCACGGATAGCTCAGCGGCCCGGAAATCTTCAGAGCTTGCTCGACCTGGGCGTAATAGCCCCACATCTCGCGCCAATCGAGCGGCCAGTCGGCGCCATAGCCGAGCGCGGAGCGCGCCTTGAACCATTCCGGCCGGAAGCGCAGCGACACCATCGCAAAATGCACTGTGCTGCCGCCCACCGAACAGCCGCTATTGTTGGCGCCCAAGGTTAGCGGGTCGGCGCCGTCGCAGACCCGCTCGCCGGTCCAGTAGACCTTGTGCTGGTGCAGCTCGTCGGAAGCGAAATCCTCAAGCGGACGCCACCACGGCCCGGCATCCAACCCGATAACCGAAAAGCCCATTTCCGCGAGACGGCAGGCCAGGGTCCCGCCCCCCGCGCCGGTGCCGACGATGGCGAAATCGACCGCCTCGTCGTCGCTATATTCACGCATCGGCACCCAGCCGCCGATGCGCATCGGGTCGGGCGCGCGCCCGTCCTTGCCGCGCGGCACAAGCTGCGGATCAGCCGACATCGGCATTGGCCTTGCGCGCTTCGCCTTCCTCGCCGGGTTTGGCTTCGGCCGCCTCCCATGGGTCGCGGCGGTCGAAATCCATGCGGACATAGCCGCGCGGCGCCGCTGGGCCGCCGAAGCCGATCTCGTTCCACGCTGTCGGGTGGCCGTAATACTGGCTCACGATGTCGGCAACGAGGCGCTTGGCGAAAAAGACACCCGGCGGCATGTCGCCCCACGCACCGCCGGCAACCTCGCCCTGCTGCAGCGCGCGCAGCAGCGCGTCCTGCTCGGCGGGATCGAGCGCATGGAAGCCGACGTTGTGGCGCCGTCGCGCCTCGGCATCGAGACCGGCGAGCCCGCGCCGCCACGCTTCGCGGAGCGGCGGCAGGCGGTGATCGCGATAGCCGTCGCCACTATTCTCATGAAGCTTAGCGTCGACCAGTGCCGCGAGCGGCACCGGCGGCCTGCCGGCGGGTTGCGGCACGATACGGCCGCACACCGCCTCGAGCGTGCGAAACTCCTCGGCGGCTAGAAACCGCGGTTCGCGCGGCATCGCGAGCCGCTGATCGATGACCTGCCGGGTCTTTTCGTTCCATGACGGCGAGTGCCGTTTGGCGAGAACGTCGTAGCCGGGAAAGCGCTGGCTCATCGCTCGCCATCGATCAGCTTCAGCGCGGCGAGGCCGGCGATCGCCAGCGCGGTGAAAGCGGGTGGCGCCGGCAGCGGGGGACCGTTCAGCACATTCTGCGACCAGTTGCGCCACCCGCCCATGTTGCGCTGGATGCCATAGGCGTGAAACGCCGCGCCGAGCAGCCCCACTCCGGTCAGCAGCTTGAGCGACAACGACGCCGGCTGCACAAGGCTGGGACAGACTGTCGCGCCAGCGAGCAGCGCGGCGGCGACTGGCGGTGCGGTTACCGGGATCACCATCGCCGGATCGTGAAAGGCGCCGCGGAAATGCATCAGCGCCGCCTCGCCCGCGGCGCCGAGCAGACCGAGCGACACCAGCCGCGCGATCAGCGGCCCCGGTAAAAAGCCGCGCAGCGTGCGGCCGCCGTCGCGCAGCCGCTCGGCGAGGCCGCCCAGCAGGCCGGCGAGGCTCAGCGCGAACGGTGCGCCGATCGGTGCAGCGTAGAACAGGTTGAGCCAGCTCCAGCCGCCCGGCCGCTTCAGCACGTTGTAGAAATGAAACCCGGTGCCGACGATCCCGGTGACCGCCGCCGCGACATGACCAAAATCGCGCGTTGCGTTGGCGCGTTGGCTGCCGCCGGTCGCGCCGTGCAGGCTGGCGCCGAGCGCCGCGGCGGCGACCGCAAGCGGCAGGACCATGTTCTTATTGTGGAACGCGCCGCGGTAATGCTCGACGCCGCTATCGGCGAGCGCGGCGGCGGCAAGCATGGCTGAGGCGCCGTTGAGCCGCGTCGCGGCTGCCGAGCGTGCCGGCGCCGGCAGAGTTGCAGTCTGGGGGCGCAGCGCCGCTTCGATCGCCGCCGCCGCGGCCGCCGTCGCGAATGAGGTGAGCACCAAGCCCGCGGAGGATTGCACGCGCATCAATGCACCCGGAAGCGCTGTGCGTCGCGTGTCTTGAAGTCGAGGCCAAAGCCCGGCCGCGACAGATCCGGCGCGATCCGGCCGTCGCGCGGAAGCGGCGCGCCATCGAACAGCATGTGCTCGATGCGGACATGGTCGTGAAACCATTCGAGATGCCGCAAGCGCGGCGCAGCGCACGCCGCGTGGAGGTGCAGCGCCGGCGCGCAATGGCCCGACAAATCGACGTGATGCGCCTCGCACAGCGCCGCAGCCTGCATAAACCCGGTGATGCCACCGCACCGCGTCACATCGGCCTGCAGCACGTCGACAGCCGGCAGCAGGCGGTGGAAATCGTCTAAATTGTAGCCATATTCGCCGGCCGCGATGTCCATGCCCTCCGGCGCTCTCGACCGCATCAGGGCAAGCCCGGACAGATCGTCGGAGCTGACCGGCTCCTCGAACCAGGTGACGTCGTGTTCGGCGATCCGCGCGGCAAGGCCGAGCGCTTCTTTGGCGGAGAACGCGCCATTGGCATCGACAAACAGCGCGGCGTCGCCGATCGCCCGGCGCGCGGTCTTGACCCGGGCAGGGTCGCGCTCGGGCTCGGTGCCGATCTTCATTTTCACCGCGCGGCAGCCGTCCCGCTCGACCCAGCCCGCGAGCTGATCGCGCAGCCGCTCGTCGGCATAGGTCGTGAAGCCGCCGCTGCCGTAAATCGCGACACTATCGCGGCAACGTCCAAGCAGCACGGCGACCGGCAGGCCGAGCAGCTTCGCCTTCAAATCCCACAGCGCCGTATCGACCGCCGAGATCGCGGTCGCCACGAGGCCGGAGCGGCCGAGATTGCGGATGGCACGCCACATCGCCGCGCCCGCGCCGGCAATGTCGAGCGCCGAATGTCCGGCGATCGTCTCGGCGAGCTTTTTCTCGATCACCGAGGCGATCGACTCATTGCTATAGGTGTAGCCGAGCCCGGTCTCGCCGGCCGCTTCGATCTCGACGACGACCAGCGTCGTACTGTCCCATTCGAGCGTGCCGTCGCCCTCAGGCGCGTCGGTCGGGATGACGTAAGCCGACGCGGCAACTCGGCTGATCGGCGCCTCGGTTCGCATCACTTGCCCTTGCCGGGCAGGACCGACGCCAGCACTTGGCGCGCCGTCCCCATGATGACGCCACTCTCCTCCGGGTCGCCAGTCAGCAGCGTCTCGGCGAAGGCCTTGGCCTGCTTCAGGGTGATATGCGGCGGCAGCGGCGGCACTTCGGGGTCGGTCTTGAACTCGATGAGGGTCGGCCGGTCGGCGGCCAGCGCCTCTTCCCAGGCGGGGCCGACACGGTCGGGGCTGTCGACGAAAATCCCTTTCAGTCCAATCAGCTCGGCGAATTTGTGATAGGGCACGTTGGGGATGCGCTGCGAGGCGTTGAATTTCGGGTCGCCTTCCATGACCCGCTGCTCCCAGGTGACCTGGTTGAGGTCTTCGTTGTTGAAGACGCCGACGATCCACCTCGGGCTTTTCCACTGCCGCCAGTATTTGGCGACGGTGATGAGCTCGGCCATGTTGTTCATCTGCATCGCGCCGTCGCCGACCAACGCGATCACCGGCCGGTCGGAATAGGCGAACTTAGCGGCGATCGCGTAAGGCACCGCCGCGCCCATCGAGGCAAGCCCGCCCGACAGCGAGCACATCATGCCGCGCCTGATCTTGAGATCGCGAGCAAACCAGTTGGCGCAGGAGCCGCTATCGCTGGTGATGATCGCCCGCTCCGGCAGGCGCGGCGACAATTCCCACGCGACGCGCTGCGGGTTGAGCGGCTTTGCCGGCTGCATCGCCCGATCTTCGAGCGTCTTCCACCATTTCTGGGTCCAGCCCTCGATCTGCTTGCGCCAGGATCGGTCGCTCTTCTCGCGCACCAGCGGCATCAGCGCCCGCAAGGTTTCGGCCGCGTCGCCGACCAGGTTCACCTCCATCGGATAGCGGATGCTCAGCATTTCGGTGGCAATGTCGATCTGCACGCCGCGCGCCTGGCCCTCCTTGGGGAGGAATTCGGAATAGGGAAAACCCGAGCCGATCATCAGGAACGTGTCGCACTCCGTCATCAGCTTCCACGACGGCTCGGTGCCGAGCATGCCGATCGATCCGGTGACCCAGGGCAGGTCGTCGGGCAGCACGGCCTTGCCAAGCAGCGCCTTGGCGACGCCGGCGCCGAGCCGGTCGGCGATGGCGATGACCTCGTCGGTCGCATGCAGCGCGCCGGCGCCGACCAGAATCGCGACCTTCTTGCCGGCGTTGAGCACATCCGCCGCCGAGCGCAACTCGCGCTCGTAGGGAACGATTTTCGGCGCCTGGTAGCCGACCCCGGAATGCAGTGTACCGTGGGCCCGCGGCGGCCCCTGATAGTCGATGTCCTGCAGGTCGTTGGGGAGAACGATCGCGGTGACCCGGCGCTGCGAGGTGGCGATGCGCACGGCCCGGTCGGTCAGGTGCCGCACCTGCGCGGGCATCGTCGCGGTGTGCACCATCGCGCCCGCGACATCCTTGAACATCGCCGGCAGGTCGACCTCCTGCTGGTAGTGGCCGCCGATCGCCATGCGCGCCTGCTGGCCGGCGATCGCCAGCACCGGCATATGATCGAGCCGCGCGTCGTACAGCCCGGTCACGAGATGCGCGGCGCCCGGGCCCGAGGTGGCGATGCAGACGCCGAGCTCGCCGGTGAACTTGGCGTGCGCCGAGGCCATGAACGCGGCCATCTCCTCATGCCGCACCTGGATGAATTCGATCTTGCCCTCGGCCCGGCGCAGCGCGCCGAAGACGCCGTTAATGCCGTCCCCCGGATAGCCGTAAATTCGCCGGACACCCCACTGATAAAGCCGCTCCACGAAAAAGTCGCCGACAGTCTGGGCCATCTATTTCTTCCTTGAGGCAAGAATTCAAATTCGCGGCTAAAGCGAAACCTTCGCCCTTGCTGCTCCGTTCAACGTTGCGTCGGCAGCGCAGTTCCTGTGTCGCGGAGCGGCCAGTGTGAGCAAACGGATCGAGGATTACGCCCTGATTGGCGACCGGCGGAGCGCCGCGCTGGTGGCGCGCGACGGCTCGATCGACTGGCTGTGCTGGCCGCATTTCGACAGCGACGCCTGCTTCGCGGCGCTGCTCGGCGATGCCACCAACGGGTGCTGGCGCCTCGCGCCGCGCGACGGCCAGGATCGGACAACCCGGCATCAGACGACACGGTGCTATCGCGACGGCACGCTGATCCTCGAAACTCGCCACGAAACCGCGACCGGGACGGTCTGCGTTACCGACCTGATGCCGATCGGGACACGGCATCGCGCGATGATCCGCCAGGTGACCGGGGAGCGCGGCAGCGTCGCGATGGCGTTCGATCTCGCGCTGCGCTTCGACTATGGCAGCATCCCGCCCTGGCTGCGGGCGGAGCCGCGGGTAGTGCGCGGGGTCGTCGGACCCGATCTCGTGGTATTGCGCGCACCGGTCGACGTCGCTTGCGAGGACGACCACATCGTCGCCGAATTCGCCGCACAGCCGGGCGACACCCTCACCTTCACGCTGCAATACGGCATCGCGCACCGGCCCGAGCCGGAACCGCTCGACGCAGCGGCGGCGATTGCCGCCACCGAGAATTACTGGCGCGATTGGATCGGCAAGTTCCGCGCGCCGACCGACTGGCCCGAGGCGGTCAAGCGCTCGCTGATCACGCTCCAGGCGCTGACCGAGGCGGACACCGGCGGCATCATCGCCGCGCCGACCACCTCGCTGCCGGAGGTAGCCGGCGGCGAATGCAACTGGGACTACCGCTACACCTGGCTGCGCGACTCGACCTTCGCGCTGACCGCGTTTCTCAATGCCGGCTACCGGGAAGAGGCGATGTGCTGGCGCGACTGGCTGTTGCGTACCGCGGCCGGCGTGCCCGGGCGGCTGCGGACGATGTACCGCAGCGACGGCGGCCGCCATACCGTGCCCTACGATGTCGACCGGCTGCCGGGCTGGCAGAACAGCCGGCCGGTGCATGCCGGCAATACTGCCGCCGATCAGTTCCAGCTCGACATCTACGGCGAGGTTCTCGACTCGCTGAATTTGTGCGAGCAGGCCGGGCTCGGCGACCGCCCGTGGGACATAGCGGTCGAGACCGAGCTGGTGTCGCATCTCGAAAAGGTCTGGCAAAAGCCCGACCAGGGGATCTGGGAATTGCGCGGCCCCGCCCGCCATTACACGCATTCCAAGGTGATGGCGTGGGTCGGCGTCGACCGCTACCTCAAGCTCAAGGACATCGCCGCGCCGCGCCGCCGCGAGCTGGAAGCCCTGCGCGAGCGGATCCATCGGATCATCTGCCGCGACGGGTTCGACGCCGCGCGCAACAGCTTTGTGCAGACCTTCGACGGGCCGCGGGCGATCGACGCGGCCCTATTGATGCTGCCGCTGGTGGGTTTTCTGCCGATCGACGACCGGCGCATCGCCGGCACCGTCGCCGCAATCGAGCGGGAGCTGGTCGAGGACGGGCTGGTGCGCCGCTGGTCCCGTGCCGACGGCCCGGACGAAGGCGCCTTTATCGCCTGCACCTGCTGGCTTGCCGATTGCCTCGGGATGCAGGGTCGCGATCGTGAGGCGCGCAGCTATCTCGAACGGGTGATCGGCCTCGCCAACGATGTCGGCCTGCTGTCGGAGGAATGGGACACACAAGGCCGGCAAATGCTCGGCAACTTCCCGCAGGCGCTCACTCACCTCGCACTGATCAACACCGCGCTCGGACTGTGCGGCCCCGTCCTGCAGCGCGGCGGCGGATAGTCCCGAGCCTCAGCGGCGGCAAAGCCGGTGGCACAAGGCCGCCAGGCCGATGCAGCCGCCGATCAGCCCGAGCGCAATCTTGCCGCGATGGCGCGCCATCAGCGCTTCGATCGAAACCGGGTAGGCGCCGTCATCGAACCGGCCATGCGCCCCCCAGTCGCCCGCTGGCGATTGAAACAGATTGGCGGGAGCGTCGATCGGCAGGGCTTCGTCGGTCAACTGGCCGGAATAGCCAGCTTTCGCGAGGTAACGGTCGACGAGGCCGGGCGCGATCTTGTTGGCGATGATCGCCTGCCAAGTCGGCATCCCGACCCAGACTTCCCGGCGACGGGGATACAGCGCGGCGTCGACGATGGCGCGCGCCGGAACCTCGGGCTGAAAGATCGGCGGCACCGGCTGCGGGCGTCTCCCGGTTTTATTGAGCGCCCAGTCGAATTGCGGCGTGTTGACCGCCGGCAGGTGGACCATCACCAGCCGGACCGGGCAGCGGTCGTGCATCAGCTCGGTGCGCAGCGAGTCGGTGAACCCGCGCACCGCGTATTTGGCGCCGCAATAGACCGACTGCAGCGGGATCGCGCGGTAGGCCAGCGCCGAGCCGACATTGACGATCGTGCCCTGGTCGCGCCGCCGCATCCGGCTCAGCGCTGCCATCGTGCCGTGCACCTGGCCGAGATAAGTGACCTCGGTGCCGCGCCTGAATTCCTCCGGCGAGACGCGATCGAACGGCGCGAAGATCGTCGCCATCGCGTTGTTGACCCAGACGCCGATTGGCCCGAGCTGCGCCTCGATGCGTTCAGCCGCCGCCTCGATCGCGTCGGCGTCGGCGACGTCGGCGACGAGCGGCAGCGCGCGCACGCCGTTCTCGCGCAACTCGTCCGCCGTCGCTTCGAGACGCGCGGTATTGCGCGCGATGATCGCAACATCACAGCCGCGCGCGGCGAACTCGCGCGCCGTGGCACGGCCGATACCGGCGCTCGCTCCGGTGACGACGGCGATCGATGATCGAGAACTGTCCATGCGGAAGGAACCGCTGCCGTCTCGCGGAGTTCCGGGGCCGGTGCAGAGGCGAAATCCTGCACCCGCCGCCAACTGCTTCACGAAGCACGCGCGCCTGAGGCGAATTGTCCACCCTGGCTTGTCCGGAACCCGGCAGTTCGATGCTCGTTTTCGTCAAGAAACGCGCATCCCGGAGACGAGATTGGCGCCGATTTTCGGTCCAGGAGCCAACCTGGTTGCCAAGCTCGTCCTCCTCGCGGTCGGAGGATGCCTTGTCGTGGTTTTCGTCATCGGCTGGGTTGGCCCTTCCACGGGATGGGCGACACGGGTCGGCTATCCGGTGAACCAGCCGGTGCCGTTCAGCCACCAGCACCATGTCGGCGGGCTCGGGCTCGACTGCCGCTTCTGCCACACGACGGTCGAGACGTCGGCTACCGCTGGCATGCCGCCGACCTATACCTGCATGACCTGCCATTCGCAGCTGTGGACAAATGCCGATGTGCTCGCGCCGGTGCGCGCCAGCCTGAAGACCGACCAGCCGATCGAATGGGTGCGGGTCAATCAGCTGCCCGACTACGTCTATTTCAACCACTCGATCCATATCGCCAAGGGCATTGGCTGCGCGACCTGTCATGGCAGGATCGACCAGATGCCGCTTACCGAGAAGGCGGCGAGCCTGCGGATGAGCTGGTGCGTCGACTGCCATCGCGATCCGCGGCCTAACCTGCGGCCGCACGACGCGGTGTTCGACATGGGCTGGCAGCGCAGCAAGGATACTCCCTCGGGGGACCAGCTCGTCGCCCAATACCACATCAAGGGCGCCGCCGAACTGACGAGCTGCTCGGTGTGCCACCGATGACGGAATTCGGCCGGCGCCACCTCATGCAGCTGGTCGCTGCGTCGGCAGCGTTGGCCGGGCTGTCGGGGTGCGGCCCATCGGAGACGCCCGAGAAAATGACGCCGCGCGTCGACCAGGCGCCGGGCGAGACCGCCGGCGAGGCGAGCTATGTCGCGACCGCGGTGGTGCAGGAAGGCTTCGCGACCGGCGCGATCCTGCAGCACCGCATGGCCCGGCCGGTAAAGCTCGAAGGCAACCCCGACCACCCGGCGAGCCTCGGCGCGGCCGACGCGCCGATGCAGGGTACCGTGCTCGACCTCTATGATCCCGGCCGCTCGGCCGCGGTGCTGAGCGGCGGGCAGATCGCCGACTGGAACAGGCTGGCCCTGGCGCTGGCGGAAAAGCGCCGGCAATGGTCGAAGGATGGTGGCACAGGGCTGCGTATCCTCACCGGCAGCATCAGCTCGCCGAGCCTTGCGGCACAGCTGGCCGCGCTGTCACAGCAATACCCGGCCGCGCGGTGGCATTCCTGGGAGCCGCTGTCGCGCGACAACGTCGCGGCAGGCGCGCGGCTCGCCTTCGGCAAGCCGGTCGACGCGCTGCCGCAGTTCGACAAGGCCGATATCGTGCTCGGCATCGAGAGCGACGCGATCTCGGCTGCGCCTGGCCACCTCGCCTTCGCGCGCGCCTTCGGCGCCCGCCGCCGTGCGGCGGAAACCGGCAGCGGCAAGATGAGCCGGGTCTATGCGATCGAGGCGACGCCGACCCTGCTAGGCGCCGCGGCGGATCATCGCTTTGCATTGAAACCGGCCGAGATCGAGCTTGCGCTGCGGGCGATCGCGGCGGCGGTCGATGCCGGGCCGGCCGAATGGCGCGGCAGCGAACGCCCGGGCTGGGTCGACGCGGTGGCGCGCGACCTCGCGGCGCATCACGGGGCAGCGCTGGTGCATGCCGGGCCGGAGCAATCGCCGGCGATCCACGCGCTGGCCTGCGCGATCAATGCCGCGCTCGGCGCGCCGCTGCGCCACATCGAGCCGGTCGCGGCGGATGCGCCGGGCCTCGCCGAGCTGGCCGCGGAGATGCACGACGGCAAGGTCGAGACCCTGCTGATCCTCGGCGTGAACCCAGCCTATGACGCGCCGGCCGATCTCGGCTTTGTCGAGGCGCTCAAGCGCGTGGCGCTGTCGATCGAACTGGCGACGCATGTCGACGAGACCGCGCAGCTCGCGACCTTCCATGTGCCGGCGCTGCATATGTTCGAGGATTGGAGCGACGCACGCGCCTTCGACGGCACCGCGACGATCCTTCAGCCGCAAATTCGCCCGCTGGTGCCAGGCCATTCCGCCCCCGCGATGCTGGCGCTGCTGGCCGGCACGCAGGATTTTTCCGCGCGCGACCTCGTGCAGGATACGTGGCGGCAGCGAGTGAGCGGCGATTTCGCCGCGGCCTGGAGCGGCTGGTTGCGCAAGGGCGTCGTCGACAACACCGCCGCGGCCGATGCCGCTGTCACGCTACGCCGCGACTTCGCGACGGCGCTACCGAAACCGGCGCAGACCGCGTCAGCTCTGACGGTGCTGCTGCGGCCCGACCCGTTCCTGCGCGACGGCGCGCAGGCCAACAATGGCTGGTTGCAGGAATTGCCGCGTCCCTTCACGCGGCTGACCTGGGACAATGCCGCGCTGATCGCGCCGGCGACCGCTGGGCGACTCGGCATCGCCTCGGAGGAGCTGGTCGACATCGCGCGCGGCGGGGGCAAAAAGGTCCGGCTCGCGGCAATGGTGCTGCCGGGTCAAGCCGAAGGCGTCGTGACCCTGTCGCTCGGCTACGGGCGGCGCGCGATCGGCGCGGTCGGCGAAGGGGTCGGCAGCGATGCCGGCGTATTGCGGGTCTCGACCGCGCCGTGGCAGGCAGACGACGCGACGCTGCACGCGACCGGTCAGACATACCCGCTCGCCACAACCCAGCAACACCAGACGATGGACGGCCGCGACATCGTCCGAACGTTCTCCGTCGACGACCTGCCGAAAGCCGCCGCGGCGCCCGAGCGCGCCTCGCTCTATCCGCCTTATCCCAAGGGCGACAATGCCTGGGGCATGGCGATCAGCCTCGGCTCGTGCATCGGCTGCGGCGCCTGCACCGCCGCCTGCCAGGCGGAGAACAACATCCCGGTCGTCGGCCGCGAGCAGGTCATGCGCGGGCGCGCGATGCACTGGATCCGCGTCGACCGCTATTGGAGCGACGACGTCGCAAACCCCGGCGCCCGCTTTCAGCCGGTGCCGTGCATGCATTGCGAGGACGCGCCGTGCGAGGTGGTCTGTCCGGTCGATGCCACCGTGCACGACACCGACGGGCTCAATGTCATGGTCTACAACCGGTGCGTCGGCACGCGGTTCTGCGCGAACAACTGCCCCTATAAGGTCCGCCGCTTCAATTTCTTTGGTTATTCCGGCCGCGACCCGCGGCCGGCGATGTCGTGGAACCCCGATGTCACGGTGCGCGACCGCGGCGTCATGGAGAAATGCACCTACTGCATCCAGCGCATCCGCGAGACGAAGATCGCCGCCGACCGCGATAACCGGCCGATCACCGACGGCGAGGCCAAGACCGCCTGCCAGCAGGCCTGCCCAACCGAAGCGATCGTCTTCGGCGATCTCAACGACGCGGAGAGCGCGGTCAGGAAGCGCAAGGCGAGCCCGCTCGACTACGCACTGCTCGAAGAACTCAACACCCGCCCGCGCACCACCTACGCGGCGCACGTCCGCAACCCGAACCCGGAAATCAAGGAGGGCTGATGACCGCCATCGAGCCCGCGCCGGTGATGCTGCCGGGACAGGATCTTGCGACGATCGACCGTGCGGTGGGCGATGCGGTGCTGCGGCCGGCAACGCCGCTCTGGTGGTGGGGCGGGTTCACCATCGCCGTCGCCTTCACCGGGCTGTTCATCCTCGCGGTCGAATATCTGTTCATTGCCGGCGTCGGCATCTGGGGTATCGACATCCCCGTCGCCTGGGGCTTCGCGATCGCCAATTACGTGTGGTGGATCGGCATCGCCAGCGGCGGCACGATCATCTCGGCGCTGTTCTACCTGACGCAATCCGAGTGGCGCTCCGCGGTCAACCGCATCGCCGAGAGCATGACGCTGTTCGCCGCGGCGGCGGCGGCGATCATGCCGATCCTCCATCTCGGCCGGCCGAGCTTTTTCTATTGGCTGTTTCCGATCCCCAACACGATGGGGCTGTGGCCGCAATTCAAGAGCCCGCTGCTGTGGGATTTCTTCGCGATCCTCGCCTATGTGACCGCGTCGGTCCTGTTCTGGTTCCTCGGGCTGCTGCCCGACCTGGCGATGGTGCGCGACCGGGCAACGACGCGGGGCAGCCGAGTTTTTTACGGCATCGCGGCGATGGGCTGGACTGGCTCGCACCGGCAGTGGCGGCTGCACAAGAGCGCCTACGGGCTGCTCGCGGCGCTAATGGCGCCGCTGGTCATTTCGGTGCATTCGATCGTCGGCCTCGATTTCTCCGGCGGCTTGCTGCCGGGCTGGCACTCGACGCAGTTCTCGCCGTTTTTCGTGTTCGGCGCGGTGCTGTCGGGGTTTGCGACGGTGCTGCTGCTCGTCATCCCGCTGCGCCGGCTCTACCGCCTCGAAGCCTTTATCACGCAGCGTCACCTCGACCTGCTGGTGACCTTTCTGCTGCTGTGCAGCCTGCTGCTCGCCTATTCCTATTTCATCGACGCGCTGCTGCCGTTCTACGGCGACGACAAGTTCGAGCGCGCGACCCAGCTGCACCGTTTCACCGGCGACTGGGCATGGTCGTATTGGGGCGCCTGGTCGCTCAACGTCGTCGCGCCGCAAATCCTATGGGTCCGCGCGTTGCGGCGCGACTGGCTGATCTGCCTCATCGCGTTCGGCGTTGTCGTCGGCATGTGGCTCGAGCGGATCATGCTGGTGGCGTCCTCGCTCTACGAGGATTTCCTGCCCTCTTCCTGGGGGCATTACGTGCCGACGCTGTGGGATTGGCTGATCCTCTTCGGCTCCGCAGGGATGGCGGCCGCGGGGTTCTTCTTGTTCTTGCGCTACCTGCCCGTGCTGGCGGCCTATGAGCTGAAGGAAATCCTGCCGCCGCCAAGCCGGCACGGAGAGAGCCAAGGATGAGCGGGCTCGCCGCCGAGTTCGCGGCCGAGGCGGCACTGGTCGAGGCGGCAGGCCGGCTTCGTCAGGCGGGCTTGCGCCGCATCGAGGCCTACACGCCCTACCCGGTCGAGGCGCTCGACGACTTCCTGCCACGGCCGCGCGCGATCCTGCCGGTGCTGGTCTTCGCGGCCGGGATTTTGGGGCTCGCCGGCGGCTTCCTATTGCAATGGTACGGCGCGGCCGTGTCCTATCCGCTCGATATCGGCGGGCGGCCGCCCGCGAGCTGGCCCGCCTTCATCCCGATTGCTTTCGAGATCGCCGTGCTGGGCGCCGTGACCGCCGGCTTTATCGGGTTTTTCGCGCTGGCCGGTCTGCCGGCACCCTATCAGCCGATTGCCCTGCTGCCCGGTTTCGAGCGCGCCTCGCAGGACCGCTTCTTCCTCGTGGTCGACGAAGCCGACCCGCGTTTCGCGGCAGCCGATGTCGCAAGCATCCTCGGAGGATTTCCATGCCGCGTCGTGCCGTGGCGGCCTTGATCGCCGCCGCGCTCGCGCTCGCGGGGTGCGACCGGCAGATGGCGAACCAGAACAAGGACAAAAGCTGGCACGCCGCGCAACAGCCGCCGAACGGCCTGCGATGGCCGCTCAAGCCGCCCGACGGCATGGTGAGCCGAGACGCACCGGCGCCGCCGCCCCGGCTGTCGCCGGCGCTGCTGCAGCGCGGCCAGGCGCGCTACGCGATCGCTTGCGCGCCATGCCATGGCGCGACTGGCGAGGGTGATGGCATGATCGTCGAGCGCGGCTTTCCCGCGCCGCCGGCGCTCGACGACAAACGCATCGCCGCCGCGCCGACGAGCCATTACGTCGACGTCATCACCGACGGCTACGGCATCATGTATTCCTTCGCCGAGCGGGTCGCACCGGGCGACCGCTGGGCGATCGCCGCCTATATCCGTGCGTTGCAGCGCGCCCGGTCGGGCGCGCTCGCCGATGTGCCGGCCGCGCAGAAGGCGGCACTGCAATGAGGCGGCCGACGCCGCTCGAAGTCTTGCTGGCGATCGCCGTCGCCGCCTGCGCGCTGGTCGCGATGATCGCCATCCGCCACACCGATACGGCGGCGCAGGCCTGGCTCGCGGCCTATCTGTTCTGGGCCGGGCTGCCGATCGGGGCGCTGTTTCTCGTGCTGACGCACGGGCTGACCGGCGGCGAATGGGGGCTGACCCTGCGCCCGGCGCTGTTGCCGATGCTGCGCGCGACACCGCTTTTGCCGCTGCTGCTGATCCCGGTGTTGCTCGGCGCAAGGCATATCTACCCATGGGCATTGGCGCGCGAGCACGGCTGGCTCGCGCTGCCGTTCTTTGCCGGCCGCGCGGTCGTCTATGTCGTGCTGTGGAACGCCATAGCCTTGGGTGCGCTGCGCCGGATGCGGCCCGACGGCGGGCTGCCGCCGGGCCTTGCCTGGCCGGCGCTGATCCTGCTTTTTGCCAGCACGACGTTGGCCGCGTTCGACTGGCTGATGTCGCTCGAACCGCACTGGACCTCGACGATCTACGGGCTCTTGGCGACCGCGGGTTGGGCGATGAGCGCGCTGGCCGCGGCGATCGCCATCGTCGCCGTCGCGACACCGGGCGCGGCGGGTGCGCTCGACGCGCCGGCACGCATTCTGTTGGCGCTGGTCTATCTCTGGGCCTACCTGTCGGCCATCCAGCTGATCGTCATCTGGGAATCCGATCTCGCCGCCGAAATCCCCTGGTATCTGCGGCGTTCGACAGATGGCTGGCAATGGGTGGCCCTGACGATCGCGCTCTGCCAGTTCGCGGTTCCATTCCTCACGCTGATCTGGCAGCCGCTGCGCCGCTCGCGTCGCGCCATGCTCGTCGCCGCCGGCGCGATCCTGGCCGGGCATGTTGCGGAGACCTGGTGGCTCACCCTGCCCGATTTCGCCCGCGGCGTCGGCTGGGCCGACCCGCTCGCGTTTATCGGCATCGGTGCCGCCCTCCTTTTTGCCGCCGGGCGAGACCCTGACGCATCGTTCTTGAGGCCGCGCGATGCCGGCGACTAGGGAGCAGCGCAATCCGGATATTGCCGTCGAGAAGAGCGATGCGCCGCTGTGGCTCTACGCGGCGCTCGCCGGCGGAGTGGCGGCCTTCTTCATCCTCTCGGCGGTGGCGCTGCGGCTGATCTATCCGGGCGCGGTGACGGGGCCGAGCGATGCGCCGCGCGGCGAAACTGCGACGCCGCGGCTGCAGATCAAAGCCCTCGCCGATCTCGCCGCTCACCGCGCGGCGGCACAGCGCGAGCTGACGAGCTATGGCTGGGTCGATCGGCAGGCCGGCGTGGTGCGCATCCCGATCAAGCGGGCGATGCAGGATGTCGTCAATTCCGGGATCGCCGATTGGCCGAAGGACGCGAAATGAGGCGGTGGCTGGCGATGGTTACCGCGATCGCACTGACCGCGCCGGCCGCGGCGGCGCCGTCGGGCATCCCCACCGGCGACTTTGCGGCATTCGCCTTCGCGCAGCATCCCGGCGCGCAATTGCCGCTCGATGTGACGCTGCGCGACGCTGAGGGCCGGACGGTACGGCTCGGCAGCGTCTTCGATGGCAAGCCGGTGCTGATCGATTTCGAGTACGACCGCTGCACCACGCTATGCGGAGTCATGCTCGACCAGATCACCGCTGCGCTGCGCTCCCTGCCGCTCAAACCCGGTCGCGACTACCGGCTCGTCGCAATCGACATCGACCCCGCGGCGACGCCGCAGCAGGCCGCGGATTTCGCCAAAGCACACGGCGTCACCGGCGATGGGATGAGCGTGTTCACCGGCGACGCGGCGGCGATCCACCAGCTCGCCAACGCGGCCGGATTTCCCTACCGGCGCGACCCGGCGAGCGGGCAATTCGCCCACCCGGCCGGGTTCCTCGTCGCCACGCCAGGCGGCGCGGTGTCGCGCTACCTGCTCGGCTTGGACTGGCGGCCATTCGATCTGCGCCTGGCGCTGGGCGAGGCGGCCAGCGCGACGATCGCCGCGCCGGCGCAGGCGGTGCTGCTGTTCTGCTATTGCTACGACCCGCAGACCGGGCGCTACGACCTGGCGATCAGCCGCCTCCTCGACGTGGTCGGCGCGGCGACGCTGCTGGCGGTTGCCGGCTTCGTCTGGGCGGCGTCGCGCCGGCGGCCCCGCGGAAAACCGGCGACATGAACGCCGCCCTCCCATTTCTGCCGCCGAGCGCCAGCACGATTGCCGGCGAATTCAACATCCTCTTTGCCGGGCTGCTGGCGATCACCTGCGCCGTGCTCGGCCTCGTCGTAGTGCTGATGTTCCGCTTCTGCGCGCATTACCGGCGCAACAACGAAGCAGCCGACCGCGGCCATCAGACCGAGAAATCCTGGCACTGGGAGGTCGGCTGGACCGCCGCCTCGTTCGTCGTCTTTCTCGGGCTTTACGCCTGGGGCGCCAACATCTATCTGCGCGAGCACCATCCTCCGCCCGACGCGCAGGACATCTACGTCGTCGGCAAGCAGTGGATGTGGAAGATCGAGCATCCCGGCGGCCAGCGCGAGATCGACGCGCTGCATGTCGCGCTGAACCGGCCGGTGCGGCTGGTGATGACCTCGCAGGACGTGATCCACGGGTTTTTCGTACCGGCCTTCCGACTGAAGCAGGACGTCCTTCCGGGCCGCTACGTGACGCTGTGGTTCGACCCCGACCGGCCGGGGCGCTACGCGCTCTACTGCTCGCAATTCTGCGGTACGGCGCATGCCGAGATGGGCGGTGAGGTGACCGTGATGGCACCGGGCGATTTCCAGCAATGGCTCGCCGCCAACGCATCCGACGCGACGCTATCCGGCGACGGCGCGGTGCTGTTTCACAAGACGGGCTGCGATGGTTGTCACGGCGCGGGCGCGCGCGTCGCCGCGCCAAAGCTCGCCGGGCTATACGGCGGGCCGGTGGCGCTGCGCGACGGCGGCAGCGCGATCGCCGACGAAGACTTCATCCGTGGCGCGATCCTCGAGCCGGCGGAGCATCAAGCCGCGGGCTATGAGCCGGTGATGCCGTCTTTCGCCGGCCAGCTCGACGAGGAGCAGGTCGTCGCGCTCGTCGCCTACATCAAATCGCTCGGGAGCGCGCCGCAATGACCGCCACGACCATCGTTGAACTGCCGCGCCCGCGCGGCGACAGCTACCTGACCGACGGCACGACGCTCTCGTCATGGCTCCTCACCCACGACCACAAGCGCATCGCGATCCTCTATTGCCTGTCGATCACGGTGTTCTTCTTCATCGGCGGCGCGGCGGCGGCGCTGATCCGGCTCAACCTCATCACGCCGCGGGGGCTGCTGCTCGACGCCGAGACCTACAACCGCATCTTCACGCTGCACGGCGTCGTCATGGTGTGGCTGTTTCTCGTGCCGTCGATCCCGACGACCTTCGGCAATTTCCTGCTGCCGTTGATGCTCGGGGCCAAAGACCTCGCCTTCCCGCGCATCAATCTGCTGAGCTGGTACCTCTTCGTCCTGTCGGGGGTCATCGTGCTCGCCGGCCTGATCGGCGGCAGCGTCGATACCGGCTGGACGTTCTACGAGCCGCTGTCGAGCGGCTATGCGTCGGGCGCGCTGGTCGTCGTGGTGGGCGGGATTTTCGTCAACGGCTTCTCGTCGATCCTCACCGGGCTCAATTTCGTCGTCACCATCCACCGGCTGCGCGCGCCGGGCCTCACCTGGTACCGGCTGCCGATCTTCTGCTGGTCGACCTATGCGACGTCGGTGATCCTGATGCTGGCGACGCCGGTGCTGGCGGTGACGCTGCTGCTCGTCGCCGCCGAGCATCTCTGGGGCGTCGGCGTGTTCGACCCGGCGCATGGCGGCGACCCGCTTCTCTTCCAGCACATGTTCTGGTTCTACTCGCACCCGGCGGTCTACATCATGATCCTGCCGGGAATGGGGGTGGTGAGCGAGATCGTCCCGGCCTTCGCCCGCAAGCCGCTGTTCGGCTATCACTTCGTCGCCTGGTCGTCGGTGGCGATCGCGGTGATCGGGTTCCTCGTCTGGGGCCACCACATGTTCGTCGCGGGCGAGAGCATTTACGCCGCGCTGGTGTTCTCCTTTCTGAGCTTCATCGTCGCCGTGCCGTCGGCGATCAAGGTGTTCAACTGGCTGGCGACCTTGCACAAAGGCTCGATCTCGTTCGAGGCGCCGATGCTCTACGCGCTCGGCTTTATCCTGTTGTTCACGATCGGCGGGCTGACCGGGCTGTTCCTCGCGACGCTCGCTTTCGACGAGCACGTCACGGCGACCTATTTCGTCGTCGCGCATTTCCACTACATCATGGTCGGCGGCATGGTGAGCGCCTATTTCGCGGCGCTGCATTACTGGTGGCCCAAGGTGACCGGCCGGCTCTATCCCGAAAGCTGGGCGCGGTTTGCGGCTATCCTCATCTTCTTCGGCTTCAACCTGACCTTCTTTCCGCAGTTCATTCTCGGCTATCTCGGGATGCCGCGACGCTACGCGACATACCCGCCCGAGTTCCAGGTGTGGAACGTGTTCAGCTCGGCGGGCGCCTCGATCCTCGCGGCCGCCTATGTGCTGCCGCTCTTCTATCTGACCTGGTCGTTGTTCCGCGGCGAGCGGGCGCCCGGCAATCCGTGGGGCGCGACCGGCCTCGAATGGCAGTCCGCGTCGCCGCCGCCGACCGACAATTTCGAGCGCACCCCGCGTGTCACCCGGCCGCCCTACGACTACCCCGAGCCGGCGGCGTAGCTCATGTCGGAACACGTGCTCGAAAAGCAGTTCGTCGATCTCGCGCATCAGAGCGAGACCGCCGAGCTGGGCATTTGGGGCTTTATCGCGACCGAGGTGCTGTTTCTCGGCGGACTCTTCGCCGCCTACGGCTTTTTCCGCTACCTGCACCCCGCCGCCATCGCCCAGGCGGCGGCGCATACCGACCTGAAGATCGGCGCCGCGAACACCGCGCTGCTGCTGACCTCGAGCTTTTTCATGTCGTGGGCCTCGCTCGCCGCGCGCGACGGCGAAAGCCGCATCGTCGCGCGGGTGATGTTCGTTGCCGCGGCGCTCGGGGTGGTGTTTCTCGGGCTCAAGGCGATCGAATACACCGACGATATTCACGAGCATCTGTGGCCCGGCCCGGGGTTTTCGCTCCCCACCGCCGATCCCAAGGCCGGCGAGGTGTTCTATTTCATCTACTGGCTCCTCACCGGCATCCACGCGCTGCACCTGATGGCCGGCATCGGGGCGATCCTGGTGATCGCCAACCGCGCGCGGCACGGCGTTTTCACCCGCGCCTATCACGCGCCGGTGCGGGTGGTGAGCCTCTATTGGCACTTTGTCGACATCGTGTGGATTTTCCTCTTCGCGCTGATCTACCTGCCCGGACGGGGAGGCTGACGATGAAGCCGCCGGTGCGCCGCGCGCTGATCGTCTGGCTCGGGCTGCTGCTGCTGCTCGCGGGGAATACGGCGCTGGCGTTTGTCGGGCTGGGCGCGCTCGCGCCGCTTGCGCATATCGCCGTGGCGGCGGCGATGGCGGCGCTGGTGCTCGTCGTGTTTATGGAGCTGGACCGCGGCGCTTCGCTGTTCTGGGTGTTCGCCGGCGCCGGATTTTTCTGGCTGACGATACTGTTCGCGCTGACCGCGGCCGACTACCTGACCCGCTACAATTTCGCCGCGGCGGGAGGCGGGTAAGCAAGTTGCCGATGACGTGATAGAATGAGACATCGAAGGGAGGACCCGATGAGCGTCGAACTCAATCACACGATCATCCCGGCCAAGGACAAATGGGTCTCGGCCAAGTTCCTTGCCGATATCCTCAATCTCGAAGCGGGGCCGGAATGGGGCCATTTCGTCCCGGTCAAGACGGCGAACGGCGTGACCCTCGATTTCGATAACCGTGAAGAGTTCCGGCCCGGGCATTACGCCTTCCTGGTCGACGATGCCGAATTCGACGCCGCGTTCGCCCGCATCCGCGCGCTGGGCGCCCGCTATTACGCCGATCCGCGGCGCACCAAGCCGGGCGAGATCAACCATCTGCACGGCGGCCGCGGCGTCTATTTCGAGGACCCGAGCGGCCACCTGATGGAAATCATCACCCATCCCTACGGCGACCGGCCGGCGCAGCAGCTCTGAGCGGCGGCAAGATCAGTTCGGCAGCCAGGCCGCCGCTCTGATCTCGCCGAATTCGCGCGCGATCTTGCGCCACGACGCGCCGGCATTCTCGGTGACGTAGACTTCGCCGAACAGGCTGAACGCGACGATGCGGCCGGCGTCCGCGGGGTGCGTGGCGAGGCCCCACATCGTGGCGTTGGGCCGGCTGGGGAGCGGCAGGACTTCCCACCGCTGGCCGTAATCCGTGGTGCGCAGCACGTGCCCCGTTTCGCCGGTCGTCGTCTCGCCGCAGCCGGCGTAGAGCACGCCCGGATCATCGGTCTTGACCGCGAGGCCGCGGGCATAGGGCAGCGGCCATTTCTCCTTGATTTCCAGCGATTGCCAGGTGTCGCCGAGATTGTCGCTGACAAACACTTCGCGCGCCGTGCTGGCATAGAGGCGCTTGGGCTGGGTCGCCGCGATCGCCACGGAATGAATATCCGGATCGTACAAGCCGGTCTTCTGATGGGTCCACGTGTCCCCGCCGTCGAGGCTGCGGAACACGCCGTCGATCTCGACCCCGGCCCACACCATGCGATGATCGTCGGGGTCGACGACGAGGCCGGTCACGAAGGGCGTGCCGATCGAGCATTCCGAGGCGATGTCGACGGGCAGTTTCCGCCACTGCCGTCCACCGTCCCGCGAGCGATAGATTCCGGCCGGGCGCGTGCCGGCAAAGAGAATATCGGGATCGACCGGGTCGATGGTCAGCGACCAGATGGTCGGCAGGGCGCCGGCGGCGCCGAGCCGCTCCCACTTCATCCCGCCGTCGTAGCTCGCGAACAAGCCGGTATCGCCGCCGGCGAGCACGGTCTGCGGCTGCGCCGGATGGGCGACCAGCGCCTGGATGCGGCTGTTGAGCGGGAACGGCGCGCGATGCCGCGTCCATGACTGGCCGGCATCCGGGCTGTGCCACACGCCCCAGCCGGCCGTTCCGAGACAGATGCTATAGTTCGCCATCGGCCGCCTCCCCGCGCGCGGCCGCTGCATCATGCCGCGCGCCGGAAGCATCGTATGTTGCCGCCGCGGCGGCAACAACGGCATCCCGTCGTCCGAGCACGAAACGCCGCGCGGTTCATGGCCTTTCGGGCGGGCGCGGTTGTGCGCTACATTACGCCATGATGAACAGGGCGGCGGGCGATGGCCGGCGATAGCGGCCGCAGGCCGCATTCGATAGCGCTTGCGCCGGCTCAGGCGGAGGCGGCGGGAGCCGGCGCGGCGCCGGATACGGCCCCGCGCCCGCACTCCGGCTATGCGCCGAACTACGCCGCGCTCGATCTCGGCACCAATAATTGCCGCCTCCTGGTCGCGCGGCCGGCGCCGGGCGGGTTTCGCGTCGTCGACGCGTTCTCGCGCATCGTCCGGCTCGGCGAAGGGCTGGAGGCGAGCGGCGCGCTCAGCGAGCCGGCGATGGCGCGCACCCTCGACGCGCTCAAGGTCTGCGCCGCGAAGATCGCGCAGCGGCGGGTCGCCGCGACCCGCTCGGTGGCGACCGAGGCGTGCCGGCGCGCCGCCAATTGCGGCGAGTTCCTCGAGCGGGTGCGGAACGAGGTCGGGATCGAGCTCGAGATCATCTCGACCGCCGAGGAGGCGCGGCTGGTGGTATCCGGCTGCGCCCCGCTGCTGCAGCCGCGCACGCCCTATGCGATCGTCTTCGACATTGGCGGCGGTTCGACCGAGATCGTCTGGCTGCGCCACGGTCGGCCGCGCGACGGTCCGCGAGGCCTTGGCCGCGCCGCGCGCCCGGAGCATCCGTGGCTGCAGATCGAGGGCTCGATCTCGCTGCCGTTCGGCGTCGTCACGTTCACCGAGCGCTTTGGCGGAACCGAGGTGACGCCGGCGATCTACCGCGCGATGCTCGACGAGGCCGAGGCGGCGCTCGCGCCGTTCGAGCGCCAGCACCGCATCCGCCACCATATCGCCGCGCGGCGGGTGCAGATGATCGGCAGCTCGGGCACGGTGACGACGCTCGCCGGCATTCACCTCGCGCTGCCGCGCTATATCCGCGCGCTGGTCGACGGCTCGACGCTGACCTTCGCACAGATCGACAGGGTGTCGAGCCATCTCGCCGGGCTCGACCTCGCCGGCCGCGCGGCCAGCCCCTGTGTCGGGCGCGAGCGCGCCGACCTCGTGCTGTCGGGCTGCGCCATCCTCGACGCGATCTGCGCGACCTGGCCGGTCGGCCAGCTGCGCGTCGCCGACCGCGGCGTGCGCGAGGGAATTTTGTTCGACCTGATGAACGGTGTGCGGCAGTAGCCCGCCGGTCCGCCGCGAGCAAAGCGCGGCGCGCGCTAGACGCCAAAAGATCAGGGACGAGCCCTTGATATTACTCGTCCTTCTTCCCGGCAACAGGAGGACGAACAGGGAGAATAACAGGAGGGCAAAACGGACCCTGAGAACGAACTGGTGCATCGCAGCCAGGATATAAGTTCCCTATATGTTCTTTTCAATGACGATTGCGGCGCGCGGAAACTTTCCGCTTCCCGGCGCGGCCCCTCACCCGTCTCGCGCCGATGGCGCGAGCCACCCTCTCCCGCAAGCGGGAGAGGGGTTATGGTAGTCTGGGCTATGAAACTCCCTCGCCCGCTTGCGGGAGAGGGAGGGACCCATCGCGCGGCGATGGGAGGGTGAGGGCATGGTGCAAACAACAAGATCGGGCGGCGGCCGGCAGCTCGCCGTGCGCGTCAGGGCGCGGCGGCGCAAGGCGTCGTCGACCGAATGGCTGACGCGGCAGCTCAACGATCCTTATGTCGCCGAGGCCAAGCGCCAGGGCTATCGCTCGCGTGCCGCGTTCAAGCTGCAGCAGCTCGACGCGCGCTTTCATCTGCTGCGGCGGGGCGCGCGGGTGGTCGATCTGGGCTGTGCGCCGGGCGGCTGGACCCAGGTTGCGGCCGAGCATACCGGCCCTACAGGCGCGGTCGTCGGCATCGATTTGTCGGCGACCGATTCGCTGCCTGGCGCAACGCTGATCCAGGGCGATTTCCGCGACGCGGCGATCGCCGCGCAATTGCGCGCCGCGCTCGGCGGCCCGGCCGACCTGGTGCTGTCGGACATGGCGGCGCCGGCGACGGGGCACGCGGCGACCGACCATCTGCGCATCGTCGCGCTGGCCGACGAAGCGTTCGCCCTCGCCCGCGAATTGCTGCGGCCCGGCGGCGCCTTTGTCGCCAAGGTGTTTCAGGGCGGCGCGGCGGGCGAGCTGCTGGCCGCGCTCAAGCAATCCTTCGCCGAGGTGCGCCACGCCAAGCCCGCCGCGAGCCGCGCCGAATCGGCGGAGACCTATGTCGTCGCCAAGGGGTTTCGCGGCAACGCATAGCTGACCATATATGCGGTTCTTCGGGCGGGGCTTTGACCCGCCGCATCCCGGTGTCATAGTGCGCCGCCATCGATAAGGAGATGGCATGGAGATCCGGCAAGCGCTCACCTTCGACGACGTCATGCTGGTCCCGGCGGCGTCGAGCATCCTGCCCGGCGACACCGACACAAGAACACGCATCACCCGAGAGATCGAACTGGGCATCCCGCTGGTCTCGGCGGCGATGGACACGGTGACCGAAGGCGCGCTCGCCATCGCCATGGCGCAGGCCGGCGGGCTCGGCGTCATCCACCGCAACCTGCCGATCGACCAGCAGGCCGCCGAAGTGCGCAAGGTCAAGAAATTCGAGGCCGGGATGGTGGTGAACCCGGTCACCATCCACCCCGACGAGACGCTCGCCGACGCGCTGGCGCTGATGGCGAACCACAGGATCTCCGGCATCCCGGTGGTCGAGAGCAATGGCCGGCTGTCCGGCATCCTCACCAACCGCGACGTGCGCTTCGCGAACGACCCGCGCCAGCGGGTCAGCGAGCTGATGACGCACAAGAACCTCATCACCGTCAGCGAGGGCGTCGGCAAGGACGAGGCGAAGCGCCTGCTGCACCAGCACCGCATCGAGAAGCTGCTGGTGGTCGACGGCGAATACCGCTGCACCGGCCTCATCAC
>DASZLY010000199.1:0-1625 GCA_035552135.1 Allostellaceae bacterium
AATGCTCGGCCGCCCGGTCAAGTGGACCAGCACCCGCTCCGAGGCGTTCCTTTCGGACGCGCAGGCGCGCGACCACGTCACCGAAGCCGAGCTGGCGCTCGACAAAGACGGGCACTTCCTCGGCCTGCGCGTCAAGGTGACGGCGGCGGTCGGCGCCTATGCGCAGGTCGGCTCCAACGTCTTTATCATGAACCTCGGCACATTGGCCGGGGTCTACCGCACGCCGGCGATCTTCGCCGAGGTGACCGCCCTCTTCAGCAACACCAACCCGATGCGGCCCTATCGCGGCAACGGACGGCCCGAATTCGCCTATGTCATCGAGCGCATGGTCGACGAGGCGGCGACCGAGCTCGGCATCAGCGGTGTCGAATTGCGCCGGCGCAACATGATCCCGCCCGAGGCGATGCCGTTCCAGTCCGGCCTCACGTTCAAATACGATTGCGGCGAGTTCGCGAAGAACCTCGATCTCGCACTGAAGCTCGCCGATTTCACCGGCTTCGAGACGCGCCGCGCCGAAGCGAAGGCGCGCGGCAAGCTGCGCGGCATCGGCCTTTCCAACACGATCGAGCGCGCCGCCGCCGGCGGTTTCGAGGCCGCCGAGGTGCGCTTCGACAAAGGCGGCACGGCGACGCTGCTCGCCGGCTCGATCACCCAGGGCATGGGCCACGAGACCGTGTTCAAGCAGCTGCTGTGCGACCGGCTCGGCATGCATCCCGACCAGGTCACCTATATCCAGGGCGACACCGACAAGGTGGCGATCGGCGAAGGCACCGGCGGCTCGCGCTCGGCGGCGCTGGGCGGTTCGGCGGTGATGCTGGCGACCGAGAAGATCGTCACCAAGGCGCGCGCGATCGCCGCGCACATGCTCGAAGCGGCGGAGGCCGACGTCGAGTTCGATGCCGGAACCTTCAAGATCGCCGGCACCGACCGCGCGCTGCCGCTCGCCGAGATCGCCGCCGCGGCCTGGGAACCGCGCCACCTGCCTCCGGGGATGGAGCCGGGGCTGATCTCGCAGGCGTCGTTCGCCGCGCGGGACCAGAGCTTTCCCAATGGCTGCCACATCTGTGAGCTGGAAATCGACCCGGAGACCGGCACGGTCGAGCTCTGCCGCTACAGCGTCGTCGACGATGTCGGCATGGTGATGAATCCGCTGCTTCTCGAAGGACAGATCGTCGGCGGCATCGCCCAGGGGGTCGGGCAATTGCTGCTCGAGGACATCCGCTTCGACGCGGAATCGGCGCAGCTCCTGTCGGGCTCGTTTATGGATTACGCGATGCCGCGCGCCGACAATTTCTGCGACATCCATTGCCAGAGCAATCCGGTGATGACCGAGACCAACCCGCTCGGCGTCAAGGGCGCGGGCGAAGCGGGCGCGGTCGGCGCGATGCCGGCAGTCGGCAACGCGCTCATCGATGCGCTGAAGCCGCTGGGGGTGACGCAGGTCGCGATGCCCGCGACGCCCGAGGTGCTATGGCGGGCGATCCGGGGGGCGCGGGTTTAGCGCCTACGCGCCGGTGGACCAGGGGTTGATGATATTTGGGATCGACACGGTGAAATCGGCGGTATTGCGGGTGACGAGAACCAATTCGTGCACGCGCGCGGTCGCAGCGATCAATGCGTCCATG
>DASZLY010000200.1:0-23391 GCA_035552135.1 Allostellaceae bacterium
CTTGTACAACGACAACCCGAGCCCTGCCGTCACGCGTGCTAAGATATCCGAAGTGAAGCTGTCGCCGGAGAGCTGACGGCGTCAGACGCGGACCGCGTCGCACCGTGGGGCAGCAGCTTGGCGTAAACGACCGGCAACAAACGGCTCCGGTATAAGAAGCGCGAATTTCTCAGCAAAACTTACGCGATACTAACAATTGTCCGCTAGGAATGGACCCGGTGGGCGCGGGCTCGCCCGGAGTTTGTTAATCGCGGCTGGCAGTAGAATGGCACATAATCGCAAACTGGCGGTGATCGGGCTCGGCTATGTGGGGCTGCCCGTCGCGGCGGCTTTCGCCCGCGCCGGGTCCGGAGTGATCGCGTTCGATATTTCCTGTGAGCGCATCGCCGAGTTGCGCGACGGGCACGACCGCACACGCGAGGTCGGTTCCGGCGACCTGCGTTCGCCCAACCTCAACTTCACCGCCGACGCAGCGGCATTACGCGAGGCGGATTTCTTCATCGTCACCGTACCGACCCCGATCGACGCGGCGCGCCGTCCCGATTTGCGCGCGCTCCTCGCCGCCTCGCAGACAGTCGGCAAGGCGTTGAAACCGGGCGACATCGTCGTCTACGAGTCGACCGTCTATCCCGGCGCCACCGAGGAGGATTGCGCACCGGTGCTGGAAGCGGCCTCGGGCCTCGCTTGCGGACGCGAATTCACGCTCGGCTATTCGCCGGAACGGATCAACCCGGGCGACCGGCAGCATCGTTTCGAGGCGATCACCAAAGTGGTCGCCGGCCAGGATGCGCGGACGTGCGACATCGTCGCCGCGGTCTACGGCTCGGTGGTCGCCGCCGGCATCCATAAGGCGCCGAGCATCAAGACCGCGGAAGCCGCGAAGGTCATCGAGAACACCCAGCGCGACCTCAATATCGCGCTGATGAACGAGCTGGCCTTGATCTTCCACCAGCTCGACATCGATACCGCCGATGTGCTCGCCGCGGCGGGCACCAAATGGAATTTTCTCAAATTCTCGCCGGGGCTCGTCGGCGGCCACTGCATCGGCATCGACCCGTACTATCTGACACACCGCTCCGAGAAGGCCGGATACAAACCGCAGCTGATCCTCGCCGGGCGCCAGGTCAATGACGGCGTCGGCGGCCGCGTCGCGCGGGAATGCGTCCGCATGATGATGCGCCACGACGGCGCCAAGGGCCCGGTCACCATCCTGGGCATGAGCTTCAAGGAGGACGTCCCCGACATCCGCAACAGCAAGATCGTCGACATCATCCGCGAGCTCGAAGGATTTGGCATCGCGGTTCAGGTGCACGACCCGCTCGCGTCGGCCGACGAGGCGTTTCGCGAGTACGGCGTCCGGCTGCTCCCGCGCGAGGCGCTCGAACCGACCGACGTCGTGATCTTCGCCGTCGCGCACGCGCCGCTTGCCTCCGAAGGCTGGCCACTGATCACCAGCCTGTTGCGCGAGGGAACCGGCATCGTGCTCGACATCAAGTCGCGCCTGCCGCGCGCCGAACGTCCGCCCGGGATCGAGCTATGGCGTCTGTGAGCCCGCTCGACGCGTTTCCCGACCGTCCGGTGCTGGTCACGGGCGCTGCCGGATTTATCGGCTACCACCTCGCCGCGCGGCTGCTCGGCGAGGACCGGGCGGTGATCGGTCTCGACAATCTCAACCCATATTACGACGTTGCGCTGAAGAATGCCCGGCTTGCCCGGCTGCAGGCGAATAACCGCTTCACCTTCGCGCCGCTCGACCTAGCGCAGGGGCCGGAGCTCCGCGCGCTGGTCGAGACAGCACGTCCGGCGATACTGGTCAACCTCGCGGCGCAAGCCGGCGTGCGCTATTCGCTGACCAACCCGCATGCTTATGCCGAAGCGAACCTGACCGGGTTTCTCAACGTCCTCGAAGCGTGCCGCCATGCCGAGGTGAAGCACCTTGTCTACGCCTCGACCAGCTCGGTCTACGGCGCCAACACAAAGATGCCGTTCTCGACCGACGACCCCGTCGACCATCCGCTGACGCTTTACGCCGCGACCAAGCGCGCCAACGAGCTGATGGCGCACAGCTATAGCCATCTGTTCAACATCCCGATGACCGGGCTGCGCTTTTTCACGGTCTACGGGCCGTGGGGGCGGCCCGATATGGCGCTGTTCCTGTTCACCAAGGCGATCCTTGCCGGCGAGCCGATCAATGTCTTCGCCGGCGGCGAGCTCGAGCGCGACTTCACCTATGTCGATGACGTCGTCGAGGGGGTTCGGCGCGTGATGGATCGCGTACCGGCAGCGCAACCGGGTTGGGATGCCGACAATGCCACGCCAGGGGATAGCTCGGCGCCGTTTCGCGTATACAATATCGGCGGCGGCCGGCCGGTGAAGGTGTCGCGTTTCATCGAGGTGCTGGAGGGCGCGCTCGGCCGCAAAGCCAAGCAGCTGATCCTGCCGATGCAGCCGGGTGATGTCGTCGCGACGCGTGCCGATACCGACGCGTTGCGGCGCGATACCGGCTTCGTGCCGACGACGCCGATCGAAGATGGGGTGCGGCGCTTTGTCGACTGGTATCGCGAGTTCTACAGGATATAGGCCGGCATATCATACGTCCCCCGGGTCGGGGATGCTCGGCAGAGCAGAAGCTTACTATCCTTTACGATTTGTCGCATTCTGTTACAATCGCAAGGACTTGCGTCGATCGAGTGGTATTCGAGGCCAGTTTTGGCCCTAGCGAGGATCGGTTAATGGGGCCGGCAGACGGCATGCCCGCCGATACTTTGGTTAGCATCATTATCCCGGTCTACAACCGGGCGCACCTTGTCGGCCGCGCCATCGCCTCGGTCATGGCGCAGAGCTATCAGAATTTCGAGATCATCGTCGTCGACGACGCATCGACGGACGCGCTGCCGGCAGCGCTCGCCGCGTTCCCCGATCCCCGCCTGCGCCTGATCGCGCACGAGACCAATCAAGGGGCGGCCGGGGCACGCAATACCGGCATGGCGGCAGCGAACGGCGAATTCATCGCCTTTCTCGATTCCGACGATATGTGGTTCGCCGGCAAGCTGGCGCATCAGGTGACGGCGATGCGCGGCCAGCCGGCCGAAATCGCCGGTCATGTCTGCGCCTATGAATGCGTCAAGACCGGATATCCCGCGCGCCACATCCTCCCGCGCTGGACGGCGCGGACGTTCCGCCGCCGCCTGTGGTTCGGTTGCTCCTGCGGCCCCGGCACCACATTGCTTTTCCGGCGCGCGCTCTTTACCGAAATTGGCCCGCTCGATCGCGAGCTGCGACGGCTCGAAGATTGGGACTGGCTGTTGCGCCTCGCCGCGGCAGGATATCGCCTGCTCGCCTCCCCCGCCGTGCTGGCGCGGGTCTATGCCGAGGCGAACGCCGCCAGGCGCGACGTCGACCCCGCCCTCGCGCGGATCCAGCAGCGGCATCTCGCGAGTGCGGCGTTGGACGGCGTGCTATCGCGGCGCATCTTCGAGGGTACGCTGCTGCTCGAGTCCGCCGCGGCGGCTTTCGCCGACAAGGATTACCGGCATGCCGCGACGGCTACGCTGCGTTCGGTGGTTCGCTATCCGCTGCGCGGCGCCGGGTTTTACTGGCGGATGATCGAGCGTGCCGCCGGGTCGGCCGGCCGCCTGATGAGCCGGAGCCAGCCGCAATCGAGCGCCAGGCTCGGCACGGCGTTCAAGCCGCATTAGGCCGCATCTCCTAGCCAGCGATACGCCCGCCACGGTAAGCTGGCGCGGAACCCGGCCGTTGCCGGCAACCGCCCCGCGGGATGGATGCGTGACACAAAAAGTCGCGATGATCACCGGCGTCACCGGCCAGGACGGCGCCTATCTCGCGGAGTTCCTGCTGGGCAAGGGCTATGCCGTGCACGGCGTCAAACGCCGCTCGTCGTCGTTCAACACGGCGCGCATCGATCACCTCTATCACGACCCGCACCAGAAGGGGCCGCCGTTCCGCCTGCATTACGGCGACATGACCGACCCGACCAACCTCATCCGCCTGGTTCAGGAAATCCAGCCGACCGAGATCTACAATCTCGCGGCGCAGAGCCATGTTCAGGTCAGCTTCGAGACGCCCGAATACACCGCAAACGCCGATGCCCTGGGCCCGCTTCGCCTGCTCGAAGCGCTGCGCATCCTCGGACGCGAGCGCACGACGCGGTTCTACCAGGCCTCGACGTCCGAGCTCTTTGGCAACGCAGCCGAAAGCCCGCAGCGCGAGACGACGCCGTTCCATCCGCGCAGCCCCTATGGCGTCGCCAAGCTCTACGGCTATTGGATCACCGCGAATTACCGCGAGGCCTACGGCATCCATGCGTCGAACGGCATCCTGTTCAATCACGAGGGGCCGACGCGCGGCGAAACCTTTGTGACGCGCAAGATTACGCGCGCCGCGGCGGCGATCGCCGCCGGCCGGCAAGAAGTGCTCTACCTCGGGAATCTCGACGCCGAGCGCGATTGGGGGCATTCGCGCGATTTCGTCGAAGGAATGTGGCGCATCGTGCAGCAGGACGAGCCCGGCGACTTTGTGCTGGCCACCGGCGAAACGCATAGCGTGCGCGAATTCACCGAGCTTGCCTTTGCGCAAGCCGGCCGCCAGATCGCCTGGCACGGCGCGGGAAGCGACGAGCAGGGTATGGACGCGGCGACCGGCGAGCTGCTCGTCGCGATCGACCCGCGCTATTTTCGACCGACCGAGGTCGACCGTCTGGTCGGCGACGCCTCGAAGGCGCGCCTGCTTCTCGGCTGGCACGCCACGCGCGGCTTTGCTCAGATCGTCCGGGAGATGGTCGAGAGCGACATCGCATTGCTCGCGACCGAGCCGCGGCGCTACGGCACGGTGGATTGAGGAGCGCGCATGGCAGCTTATCCGCTGCGCGGCAAGCGCATCTTTGTCGCCGGCCATCGCGGCATGGTCGGCTCGGCGCTGATGCGGCGGCTCACCGGCGAGGGGTGCGATATTCTTACCGTGCCGCGCCAGACGGTCGATCTGCGCGAGCAGCGCGCCGTCAGCGACTGGTTCGACAGAGAGCGGCCGCACGCCGTGTTCATGGCCGCGGCGACGGTCGGCGGCATCTACGCCAACGACACCCGGCCTGGCGACTTCTTGTTCGACAATATCGCGATAGCGACCAATGTAATCGACGCGGCGTACCGCGCCGGCGTCGAGAAGCTGATGTTCTTCGGCTCGTCCTGCATCTACCCGCGCCTCGCACCGCAGCCGATCGCCGAGGAGTCGCTGCTCACCGGCCCGCTCGAACCGACCAACGAATGGTACGCGATCGCCAAGATTGCGGCGCTCAAACTCTGCGAGGCCTATCGCCGCCAGCACGGCTGCGACTTTGTCTCGGTGATGCCGACGAACCTCTATGGCCCAGGCGACAATTTCGACCCGCTTGCGAGCCACGTGCTGCCGGCGCTGCTGCGCCGGATCCACGAGGCGGCGCGCGGCGGCCGACCCAGCGTCGAGATCTGGGGCAGCGGTGCGCCGCGGCGCGAATTCCTTCATGTCGACGATCTGGCCGACGCCTCGGTCTTTCTGATGTGCAACTGGTCGGCCGACCAGCACATCAATATCGGCTGTGGCAGCGACGTCACGATCGCCGAGCTGGCGCGGTTGATCGCGCGGATCGTCGGGTTCACTGGCAAGTTCGCCTTCGACCGCAGCAAGCCTGACGGCACGCCGCGCAAGCTGCTTGACGTGTCGAAGCTGACCGCGCTCGGCTGGCAGCCGCGCATCGCGCTCGAAGCCGGGATCGAAGAGCTATACCGCTGGTATCTCGGTAACAAAATCCGCGGCTAACGCTCCGGCATCGCGCTGCGGAGCAGCTCGGCGGCGAAGCCGCACGCGGCGGCGACCCTGCCGGCCGCGGCGCAGCGCAACGCCGCCACCGCCGCCTCGCGCCGCCGCCAGTAGCGCAGCACCTGTCCGGCCGCACCGCCCGGACGTTGCGCCAGCAGGCGCCGCGCCAGGGCGATGTGGTCACGGGCGATCCGAAGCCGCTGCTCGAGACCGCGCTGCAAGGTCAGCGATCCGGGATGGACGTAATAGCGGTAGAGCACTGCATCGACCGTCGCGACGACCGGCGGCTTCTCGCTCAGGGCGAGCCGCAGCAGGAATTCGCGGTCGCCGGTGACGCGGTACGCCGTCTCGAATGGGCCGCAGCGCGCGAACAGCGAGCGGCGAAACGCCATCGCGTTGATCGCCGGCACGCCCAGCGCGAGCTGCCTCACGTCGAGCCTGCCTGTCGGCGCCGCGACGAGAAGGCAGGGCGCCGGGCCGCCGCGGGCGGCCATCAGCGCGCGGCCGGCAACGATCTCGGCCTCCGGGCGAATGGCAAACGCCCCCGCGACGATATCCGCCGCGCCATTGCCCAGCTCGTCGTCGGCGTTGAGGAACATGATCCAATCGCCGCGGCTGCGATCGAGACCGATGTTCCAGGCCTCATAGATTGAGCAGCCCGGCACGACGACGGTGTCGATCCCCGGATGCTCGCGGCAGATCGCGAGCGTCGCGTCGGTCGAGCCGCCGTCGACGACGATGTGCTGGATCGCCTCCGGCGTTTGCGGCACAGACGCGAAGGCTTCGGCGATGAACCGGCCAGCATTCAGCGTCGCGGTGATGAGGGTGAGCATCGGTCGATGCTGGTAATCGATCCGCCAGCGCGACGGTAGGGCGGGCGGCAGTTTATTTCTGGCCGACGATCTCGCGGGCGGAAAATAGACCCCGCTCGGGCACGACGGCGAGTTGCCGGCCGAGCACCTCGCGGTACAGCGCCTCGTGCCGGCCGACCGCCGCTTCGAGCGAGAACATCGTCGCGACCCGCTCGCGCGCCTCATCCTGCAGGGTGCGATAATCTTCCGCCGGAAGCCGCGCGACCTCGACGATTCCCGCCGCCAGCGCCGCCGGCGCGCGCGGCGGCACCGTAATGCCGCAGCCTTCGATCATCGTGCGCGTATCGCCGACATCGGTGGCGACGACTGGCAAGCCGGTCGCCATTGCCTCGATGATGACCAGCGGAAACGCCTCGCCGTAGGAGGAGCTGAGGGCAAACGCATCGAGCGCCGCCATCACCCGCGGGACGTCGGTGCGGAAGCCGAGGCGAATGAAACGGTCGAGCAGCCCGCGCGCCGCGAGCGCCCGGGTCACCTCGCCACGGTCCGCCTCGAAGCCGCGGCCGCACAGCAAGAAGCGCAGGTTCGGCTGCACGTCGAGCGCGGCCCGCGCCGCATCGAGGAATGTGGCGTAATCCTTTTGCGGGTCGTACCGGCCAACCCAGCCGACGAGGAACTCGCCGGCGCCGATGCCCAGTTCCGCGCGCAACGCCTCGCGGGCACGAGGGTCGGGGTGAAAACGCGCGACATCGACGCCGTTGGGGATGACGGTCAGGTTCTGCCGCGCGTAGCCGAGCTCCGCATGGACTGCTTCCACCGAATGGGCGCAGCAGATGATGCGATCCGGCAGCGGCCCCGACATCCGTCCGCCCAGCCAGCGCATCAGCCGGGTGCGGTATTTCACCTGGGCGATATCGAGCGGCCCGCAATGTAGGCCCCAGACAAGCTTGGCGTCGCTCCACAGGCGTGCCGCCGCGCCGCCCACGACATTCGCGTGGTACAGCCAGGTGTGCACGACATGCGGCCGATAGGTCTGGATTGTGTGGCGGAACGATGGGAGCTTGAGCAGCCCGGCCGACCAGGCGTGCACGCCGAGCGCATCGACCGTGACGCCGTGTTCCCGAAGCGTCGGTCCGACATCGCCCACCGAACGCAGCGACAAAACCTGATGCTCGAATTTCGCGCGGTCGCTCTTGGCGATCAACTGGGCGAGCATCGTCTCGGCGCCGCCCGTCCACAGATCCGGAATGATGTGGAGCAGACGAATGCGCTGCCGCTCTTTCGAATCGCACGATCCCGCAGGCAACGGAACGGCGGATTTCGCTCTCGCGGCCGGAGAAACGCGCGCACTTATGGACGCCGAAGCCTCGACCATCGCGCTCTTTCGTCGCTGTCTTTCGAGAAAACCGCTATCACAGGAGCGTTAGAACCGCTTAGCGGCACCTCCCGCACCCTGATCATTAAATCTACAGGGACCCCGCCCCGATTGGCAAGGCGGAAGCCCAGCCCTGATCGGCCCCATCCTGTCGAATTTTGCTAATTATTCCGTACAGTCGGCAGTGTGTGCCGATAAAAGTCATCGTTGACTACAATCAAATTTCACCGAGTCGCTAAATCTTGTCCGCGTCGGAGCGGATTTTACACCACCGTTACGAGAATTAACTTAGGTTTCACGAAGTTACGAAGATTCCTATTTCATAACCACCTACGAATCCCGCGATGCGCGGCGTCGATAACCATACCGTGATGCATAGCGGGGATTGCCGCAATTCCTGGGGTCAGCATCTATCGAGCCGACTGGATTCATCAAACATCAACGGTTGCGGCACCATGCTCGTCGGGTAAGGACGGAATGACAATCGACATGCATTCGGTGCTCAACCAGCTGAACCGCGATCGAGGCGGCGCAACGGCGATCGAATACGCGATGATCGCATTCTTCATCTCGATCGCCGCGTTCAGCGTCATCGTCACGATCGGCACCGATGTCAGCGGGCTGTTTTCGAGCATCGCCACCAGCTTCTGATCCCATTGGCGTTTCGGTGCGACCTTGAGACCGTCGCCGAAACGTACCATGCTCGCGCTCGCGCGCCGCGCGATACCCTCGAGACCAGGAAACAGAAGCGATGAGCGACAGCGGCTGGCATCCCTCCCTCCTCTATCCCGATCCCGCGATCATCACCCTCGATCCGCGCTTCGAGAAGATCAGGCCGCCGTTCAACGCTTCGGTCGAACACCTCTACACCGGCTGCCGCTGGAGCGAGGGGCCGGTCTGGTTCGGCGACGGCCGTTACTTGCTGTGGAGCGACATCCCCAACGACCGCATCCTCAAATGGGAAGAGGAGACCGGTGCGGTCAGCGTCTTCCGCAAGCCCTCGAACAATGCCAACGGCAACACGCGCGACCGCCAGGGCCGGCTCGTTACCTGCGAGCATGGCGCGCGCCAGGTCACCCGCACCGAGCATGACGGCACCATCACCGTTCTGTGCAACCGCTTCAACGGCAAACCGCTCAATTCGCCGAACGACGTCGTCGTCAAGGCGGACGGGTCGATCTGGTTCACCGACCCCCCGTTCGGGATCATGGGCGACTACGAGGGCGACAAGGCCGAGCCCGAGTTGTCGGTGACCTGCGTCTATCGCATCGACAGCCGCACCGGCCAGGTTACCGTTGTCGCCGACGATATTCGCGGCCCCAACGGCCTGGTCTTCTCACCCGACGAATCGCGGCTCTACATCGTCGAGTCGCGCGCCGCGCCACAGCGTGCAATCCGCGTCTTCGATGTCGCGGAAGACGGCACGAAACTACGCAACGGCCGCGATTTCGGCGATCTCGGCAAGGGCACGCCCGATGGTTTGCGCTGCGACGTCGACGGCAATTTGTGGTGCGGCTGGGGCATGAGCCCCGAACTCAATGGCATCGCGGTGTTCGCGCCTGACGGCACGATGATCGGCCGCATCGAACTGCCCGAACGGGCGGCGAATGTCTGCTTCGGCGGCACCAAGCGCAACCGCCTCTTCATGGCGGCGAGCCATTCGCTCTACGCAGTCTACGTCAACACGCAGGGCGCGGTCGGCGGTTGAATGCGCCGCCGCACGCTGCTCAAGACCGGCGCGGCCGGACTCATCGCGGCGCGCTGGCCCGACCCGGAACCGGCGATGGCCGAAACCTTGCGCTTTCCGCCCGGGTTCGTCTGGGGCACCGCGACCTCGTCCTGCCAGATCGAGGGGCGCGGCGACCGCAAGGCCGACAGCATCTGGGACACCTTCGCGCGCATTCCCGGCACGATCAGCGACCGCACCACGCCCGAGATCGCCTGCGACAGCTATCATCGCTATCCCGACGACATCGCCCTGATGAAGCGGCTCGGAACGCGGGCCTACCGCTTTTCGATCTGCTGGCCGCGGGTGCTGCCGGACGGCACCGGGCAACCCGATCCGCGCGGCCTCGACTATTATGACCGCGTTATCGACGGTCTGCTCAAGGCCGGCATCGCGCCGTGGGCCTGCCTGTTCCACTGGGATTTGCCGCAAACGCTGCAGGATCGCGGCGGCTGGGGCAACCGGGCAATCGCGGATTGGTTCGTCGACTATGCCCAGCTGATCGCAAAGCGGCTCGGCGACCGCGTCACCCACTGGGTCATGTTCAACGAGCCGCAGGTCCACGCGATAATGGGGCACGGGCTCGGCGAGCACGCGCCGGGCCTGCACGGCCGCGCCGCGATGACCGCCGCCGGGCATCACCAGAACCTCGCGCAAGGCAAGGCGCTCGCGGCGTTGCGCGCGCTGGGCGGCGGCAAGTTCAAGCTCGGCACGGTGATGAGCTTGCAGCCGGTGCGCCCGGCCGAGAACCTGTCGGCCAACCGCGAGGCCGCCGCGATCTGGGACGCGGCGTGGAACCGCGCCTATCTCGACCCGCTGTTCCGCGGCACCTATCCGGCGCGCTATTTGCCGATGGTCGAGCGGCTGATCCAACCCGGCGACATGGAGCAGATCCGCCAGACGATCGATTTCCTCGGCGTCAACTACTACGCGCCGATGTACCAGCGGCCAGACCCGGCAGGGCTGCTCGGCACCAACTGGGGCGGACTGCCGCCCGGAATGCAGACGACCGGGATGGACTGGCCGATCGACCCGGCAGGTCTCATCGAGACGCTCGCCGATCTGCGCGACAATTATGGCAACCCGCGCGTCTACATCACCGAGAACGGCGCCTTCTTCAAGGAAGCGCCCGACCCCAGGGGCCGCGTCGACGACAATCAGCGGATTCGCTACCTGCGCGATCATATCGCCGCGGCCAACCACGCGATCGCGCAGCGCGTAAATCTCGGCGGTTATTTCATCTGGTCGCTGATGGATAACTGGGAGTGGGCACACGGCTTCTCCGCGACGTTCGGGCTCGCCCGGCTCGACCGCGCCACTCTGACGCGCCTGCCAAAGGCTTCGTTCGATTGGTTTGCTCGCGTCGTCGCCGCAAATGCAGTATAATTTATTCTACCGAAACGCGATCTGCCTTGGGTTGAGCGGAAATCGGGCTTTCGACCGGCGCGTTGGGCGGGGCAATGGGTTAACCGTCCTATAACGGTTTAAGCTAGTATAATCGCGTGATTTATTATATCGTGCCTGTTCTCAACTGTCGGAGGAACCCGATGAAGCGTGTCCTTGCCCTCTGCACTCTCCTGATCGTGTCGGCCTGCGTGCCCATCCTTGCGCCCGCGCCGCCACCGCCGCCACCGCCGCCACCGGCTGCTGCCAGGGTTTTCACCGTGTACTTCGCGTGGAACCGGTCGTGGGTCGGCCCGCAGGGCATGGCCATCCTCAACCAAGCTGCGGCCACGTATAGGGCCGGCGGAGCGGCGACCGTGCAGGTCACCGGCTACACCGACCGCTCGGGCTCGGCGGCCTACAACCAGCGCCTGTCGGTCCGCCGCGCGCGCCACGTCGCGCACATCCTCGCGCACATGGGCGTGCCCTGGAAGGCAATGGCGGTTGCCGGTCGTGGCGAGAACGATAACGCAGTTCCGACGCCCAATGGCGTGCGCGAGCCGCGCAACCGTCGCGTGACGGTCGTCGAAGGCTAAAGTCGGCGGTGGCGATCGCATCGCCGCCGTTGTTCTCCTTCAGTGGATTCGAGGGCGCCCCAAAGGTCGCCCTCGATTTCACATGTCCGGTCAAGCACCTTCGGGTCTCCGATCGCCGGCGTTATCGGCATCGCGCGCCGGCAAGAGTAAACCCGGCTCCCTGTGCAAGGGGGCCGGGTTCTTCGTTCGGTCCGCAAGCGCGGCGGAACCGCCGGGCCTGTTTGCTCTACGACACGCGCTCGTAAGCAAAGCGACGAATCTTGGTGACGTCGCGCCCTTCGATGCGAATGAGCCGGGTCGAGCCGGCGCGGCGCGGCGAATGCAGATCGCCCTCGTTGTAGACGTAGGCGGTGCCCGGCGTCAGGGTGTACTCGCGGCGCAGCTTCACCTTGCCCGGCTCGTTCTCGCTTGCCGGCGACAGCTTGTCCCAGTCGCTCATCACCGTCTCGCCGGCGGCCTGGCCGTAGATCGCCCAGGTCGGGCCGTGATCGTGCGGCTGGCTTTCCTTTGCGCCGTGATAGACATGCGCCAGGATACAGAAGTTGAACTCGGGGTCTTCGTAGAGAATCTTGCGTTCCGGGCCGTCCTCCGGCAGGTGTTTCGCGACGAATTCCGTGTCCGAGCACGCTTTCTCCACCAGCGCGCAGACCTTCAGGCGGCCTTCGGGCCCCGGATCGGCGGCGATGATGCGATGCATCTCGTCCGACATTTGCTCGATCGTATAACCCATTCTCGTGACCTCCTTCTTTGCGGGTCGGCGCCGGGTCGGCGCGCGCGCGGCGCTTGGGCCGCGCGCGATGCGGCAAGCCTATTCCCGCCGCCGGCAAGGGGCAAGGCCGAGCGCGTCCGCCAGCGGCGCACGGGGTGCCGCCAAGCGCGGCCATATGCCGCTGGCGCCGCGTGCGCTCCCCTCCGCGCTTCGCTACACTGGCGCCTGAGCCCAGGGGAGAAAGCACCTTGACGGATTCCGCTCACGCCGCGCCAGAGCCACCTTCGCAGCAGCGTGCGCGGCTGGTCGTCGCGGCGGCGTTCGTCATTCTCGGCCTGTGGATACTGCACGACTTCCTGCCCGCGCTGGCCTGGGCGGTGGTGTTGTCGATCGCGCTCTGGCCGCTTTATGAGCGGCTTTTGCTGGTGTTTCCCGGCCGGGCCGGCCGGGTCGTCGCGCCGCTCTTGCTGACTGCCACGGTCGGCATCGTCTTCGTGACGCCGCTCGTGCTGCTCGGCATCGCGATCGCCCGCGAGACTCATTTCTATGTGCAGCTGATCATTTCTGCCCGGCATAACGGGCTGGCGGTGCCCGGATGGATTTCCGATCTGCCGCTCATCGGGCCGTCGATTGCCGACTGGTGGCGGACCAACCTCACGGACCCGATCATGGCCGAGGCCTTCTTCGGCCACCTCAATCCGCGGGTGCTCGCCGAATCGGCACGCGAATATGGCGGCGAGGTCGCCCGGCGGCTGGTGATCTTCCTGTTCACGTTGCTGACCCTGTTCTTCCTGTTCCGCGACGGCGGCAAGATCGGCGAGCAGATGCGCGCGCTCAGCGACCGCACGCTCGGCGCGCGCGGCGAGCGCATCGGCCGGCACATGATCGCCGCGGTGCACGGCACGGTGAACGGCCTCGTGCTGGTCGGCCTCGCCGAGGGGATCGTGATCGGCATTGTCTATGTCATCGCCGGGCTGCCCTACCCGGCCTCGGTCGCGGCGATGACCGGGGTACTCGCGGTGGTCCCGTTCGGCGCGCCGCTGATCTACACGCTGGCCGCGCTCTACATGCTGTCCATCGGCAAGACGGTCGGCGCGGTGATCATCTTCGGCGGCGGCTCGGTCGTGGTTTTCATCGCCGACCATTTCATCCGGCCCTTCCTCATTGGCGGACAGGCGCGGCTGCCATTTCTCTGGGTGCTGTTGGGACTGTTCGGCGGGCTCGAAACGCTGGGCTTTATCGGCCTGTTTCTTGGCCCGGCCATCGTCGCCGCGCTGATCGCGCTGTGGCGCGACTGGACGGGCGCGCCCGAGCCTGCCGCGGAGCAGCAGCCCGGGCGGGTGGACCACGCCTCCGCTAACCGGCCGGCGCGTCCGCGGCGGACATAGCGGCCTGGCGCACCTCGCGCTCCGCCCTCGCGGCCGCCATAAGACGCGCGGCGCGGTCATCGACATCGCGGAACGGCGTGAGGAAAAAGCGTGCGAACCAGGAGGGGTCGCTCGGCACCGAACCGGGGGTGCCGGGCAAGGAGGCGAACCGCGGGAACGGCTGAGCGGAAGGTGATGGCATGGCAAGCTCCTTGAGGGATGTCTTGCCGTCCTTGGTTCACTTGCCGTGCCAGCACTGCGGATCGCGCAGAACCCCAGGAATTCCGCCAGTTTCCTCGAAACCGACGATTGGCGCTCGGGCGAATTTCTGCAATTTGCAACGGAAAATGAGAGGCGAGTTCCGAACGGGTCAATCGTCCGCCGCGTGCGTCACGGGTGTTGACTCGGCGCGACGTCCGGACTTTCCTCTCGGCAGTCCTTCGTGTTCCGGCTCTGCCCCGAGTTGTCCTGGAGGCGGTATGAAATACGTGTGCGACGCGCCTGACGGCAAAACCTGGTTTCGTCTCGAGACCGAGGCCGAGGCGGCGAGCGAATCGGAAACGATGCGGCACGCCGTCGAGAAATACTTCCGCAAGGAGCGCGAAAAGGCCGCGCAGAGCTTTCAGCCGGTCTCCAAGGTATCTTTCGAGCAGGAAATCGGGCTGAAGGCGCATATCCAGCGCGAAATGCCGCTGTTCCTGACGCTGCGCGCCGATGACGGCACGCCGCTCGCCACCGCGATGCTGCCGCCGGGCGGGCGCGACGACCGCAGCTTCCGGCCGATCATCGTCGGTGCCGGCAATGCCGATCCTTACCCCGAGGAAGGCGATTCGATTCGCGCGCTCGCCGAGCATTACGGAATGACGCTCGAGCGCGCCCGCTGCTACCCGTACCGGCGCGATTGAGCAGCCCTCGCTTTTGACCGACCGGCTGCGCCCGCTGATCTCGGCGGGGCGAATCAGGAAGCGCGTCGCCGAGCTCGCGCGACAAATCACCGCCGACCATGACGGCGCGCCGCTGACCCTGGTCATCGTGCTGAAGGGCGCGACAATCTTCGCCGCCGATCTGATGCGGCAGATCGCGACACCGTTCGTCATCGATTTCGTGCGCGCCTCCTCCTACGGACAGGCGGCGCGGTCGTCGGGCGCCGTCGTGCTCGGCGACGAGGTGCGGCTCGATATCGCCGGGCACCGCGTCATCGTCGTCGAGGACATCGTCGATACCGGGCTGACGATCACCGCCCTCGTCGCGGCGCTCGAAAAACTCGGGCCGAAAAGCCTCGATGTCTGCGCCCTCCTCCACAAGCACGTCGCCGGCGCGAAGCCGGTGGCGATCCGTTACAAGGGCTTCGACATCCCCGATGCCTTCGTCGTCGGCTATGGCATGGACTACGCCGAGCGCTATCGCAATCTGCCAGGCGTGCACCGATTGGTTCTTGAGCCTCTCTAGCTGCTTAGCTTCTTCCGCAGCAGCTCGTTGACCAGCGCCGGGTTGGCTTTGCCCTGGGTCGCCTTCATCACCTGGCCGACAAAGAAGCCGAGCACCTTGGGGTTGGCGGCGTATTGCGCGACCTGCCCCGGGTTGGCGGCGAGCGCGGCGTCGACCGCGGCCTCGATCGCGCCGGTATCGGTAACCTGGCGCAGCCCTTTGGCCGCGACGATCGCCGCCGGATCGCCGCCGGTCTCGACCATCTCGGCGAAGACATCCTTGGCGATGCGGCCGGAGATCGTCCCGTCGGCGATAAGGTCGATGAGCGCGCCGAGCCGCGCCGCCGTCACCGGCGACTCCTCGATGCCGAGCCCCTTCTTGTTGAGCGCGCCGAACAGATCGCCCGTCACCCAATTGGCCGCCGCCTTGGGGTCGCGGCCCTTGCCATTGGGCCCTTTGGCGGCTTCCTCGAAGAATTCGGCGGTCGCGCGCTCGGCGACCAGCACGCCGGCGTCTTCGGCGCCGAGGCCCATGTCGCGCATGAACCGCGCGCGCTTCCTGTCCGGGAGCTCGGGCAGCCCGGCCTTGAGCTGGGCGACCCAGGCCGGGTCGAGCACCAGCGGCAACAGATCGGGGTCGGGGAAATAGCGGTAGTCGTAGTCGTTTTCCTTGGAGCGCATCGGCCGCGTCTCGCCGCGCGCGGCATCGAAGAGCCGGGTCTGCTGGGCAATCTTTCCGCCATTCTCGACGATCTCGACCTGGCGGCGCGCCTCGACCTCGATCGCCTGCATCACGAAGCGTACCGAGTTGAGGTTCTTGATCTCGCAGCGCGTGCCGAACGGCGCGCCTGGTTTGCGCACCGAGACGTTGCAATCGCAGCGCAGCGAGCCTTCCTCCATGTTGCCGTCGCAAGTGCCGAGATAGCGCAGGATCGAGCGCAGCTTGCGGAGATACACCCCGGCTTCCTCGGCCGAGCGCAGATCGGGCTCGGAGACGATCTCCATCAGCCCGATCCCGGCGCGGTTGAGGTCGACATAGGTGTCGCGCGGGTGCTGGTCGTGGAGGCTCTTGCCGGCATCCTGCTCGAGATGCAGCCGGGTGATGCCGATCTCGCGGGTCGAGCCGTCCGCCAGCTCGATCTCGACCCGCCCGCGCCCGACCACCGGCTGCTGGTACTGCGAGATCTGATAGCCGGCCGGCAGATCGGGGTAGAAGTAGTTCTTGCGGTCGAAGACGCTGGTCAGGTTGATCTGCGCGTCGAGGCCGAGCCCGGTCTTCACCGCCTGCTCGACGCAATGCCTGTTGATGACCGGCAGCATGCCCGGAAACGCCGCGTCGACGGTCGAGACCTGGCTGTTCGGCGCGGCGCCGAAACCGGTCGCGGCGCCGGAAAACAGCTTCGCCTTGGCGACGATTTGGGCGTGCACCTCAAGGCCGATGACGATTTCCCACTCCCCGGTGCGGCCCTCAATCATTCCCGCGCTCCGGCCGATAAAAAAGATCAGGGTCAAGCATTTGATATTCCTACAACTCAGGCCCAGGAACAGGCGGCGGAACAGGAGGGCGAACAAGGGCGAACAGGCGGCGGAACAGGAGGAAAGCAGGAGGTACTCCGCGGCGCAATGGTGTACGGCATCGGTCGGCCCCACCGTCCGATGGAACTAAGAAGCAATAATTTAGTTCGCGGTCTGTTCACCACAAGGTGGGGACGGATATTGCCTGTCTGATTCCCGCGCTCGACCCGATTACCGCCGCTCGATCAGTCGAAGACGAGAGCGGTTTTGCCCCCAGTTTCGGTCATTGCCGAACATCAGGCAGCCGGATGAAAGAAGACATTCGCGCCGGATTTCGATGCTAGACTTGCTCACGAGGGAGCACCACGTTCATGCCGGATTCGGCGACCAACCCTGAGACCTCGCATAAGGAGGCGAGCCGCAGTTTGACATTAGCGGCTCTGGGCGTCGTCTACGGCGATATCGGCACATCGCCGCTCTACAGCATAAAACAGTGTTTCCAGACCGCCGGCGCGGTCAGCGAACCCGCCGTGTACGGCGTCTTATCCCTTATCGTCTGGGCGCTGACGATTGTCGTCACGATCAAGTACGTCATCGTGCTGATGCGCGCCGACAACCAGGGCGAAGGCGGAATTTTCGCTCTTACGGTCCTGGCGTTGCGGTGCACGACAAGCCGATCGCATCGTTGGATTCTGCTTGCCGGCCTCATCGGCGGCTCGCTGTTTTTGGGCGACGGGGTGCTGACGCCGGCGATTTCGGTGATGAGCGCGGTCGAAGGTCTCGAGGTCAGAAACCCCGAGCTGCAACCCTATGTGCTGCCGCTGGTCCTGTTGCTCCTGGTCATCCTCTTTCTCGCACAACGCCGCGGCACGGGAAAAATCGGGGTATTTTTCGGGCCTCTCATGGTGGTGTGGTTCACCACGATCGGGGTGCTGGGGCTGCTCGAGATTTTGCGCAATCCGGTCATTATCAAGGCGCTCAACCCGCTCTATGGGCTCGACCTGATCGTCGCCGATCCGGTGTTGGGATTTTTCTTGCTGGGAGCGGTGGTGCTTGCCGTGACCGGCGCGGAGGCGCTCTACGCCGACATGGGGCATTTCGGCCGGACGCCGATCCGCCGGGCGTGGCTACGCTTCGTGTTTCCCTGTCTGTTGCTGAATTATTTCGGGCAAGGCGCGCTGCTCCTCGCCCATCCGGAGACGATGCAAAATCCCTTCTATCTCCTGGTCCCGGAATGGGCCGCCATGCCGATGGTCTTGCTCGCCTCCGCCGCCACCGTGATTGCCTCGCAGGCGGTAATCAGCGGGGCGTTCTCGTTGAGCCGGCAGGCGATACAGCTGGGTTATCTTCCGCGAATGCAGGTGCTTCACACCTCGGAGCAGGAAAAGGGGCAGGTCTATGTCCCGGCCATCAACTACATCCTGTTCGTCGCGGTCGTGGTCACGGTGCTCCTCTTCCGCACCTCGAATGCGTTGGGCGCCGCTTACGGCATCGCCGTCACGGGGACGATGGCGGTCGATACGACGCTGGCTTTTATCTATCTGTTGCGCGGAGCCCGATGGCCGATCTGGTGGCTGGCCCCGATCTTTGCCGTGTTCGCCACGGTCGACTTGGCATTCCTGAGCGCCAACCTGCTGAAACTGGGCGAGGGCGGATGGTTTCCGGTGCTGATCGGCGGCATTGGAATTACGATCACGACGACCTGGATGTGGGGACGGACCCGTCTAGCCCAACAGCGGGTAAGCGGCGCTCTACCGCTTACGCTCTTTCTGGAGGAGCTTAATCCGGCAAGGCCGAAAAGGGTAACCGGCACCGCGGTGTACATGACCGCACATATCGAGAATGTGCCGGCCGCGCTATTGCACAACATCAAGCACAATCGCATTCTGCACGAACGCAATATAATAATGGGGGTCGAGGTTCTTGATCAGCCCCGGGTTTCTGACGCGGAGAGGTTGGAAATCCAGCATTACGATCAGAACTTTCACACCGTCATGCTGCGATATGGCTTCTTGGAAGAGCCTGATATACCGCGTGCACTGGCGATGCTGCGGCTCGGCGGATTTCACTTCAATCTCATGGACACGTCATTCTTTATCGGGCGGGACAAGATAGTCGCCAACGATCGCACAAGCTGGATGGGCCCGTTCAAGCAACTCTTTATCTTCCTGTCCCGCTGCTCGCTCGGGGCCACGGAGTTCTTCCATATTCCGGTTGGCCGCGTCGTCGAGCTGGGCGGCCAGGTAGAAATATGACGGTTTGGCGCTGAGCCGCACGCTCGACAGCTGAGGCCGGTTTGCCGGTTGAGGACGCGTGCCGCGGGCCATAGGCTCCCATCGGAACTCTCAGGCGACAAAGCTCGGTCGGTGGGTAAACGCGGCGGCGCTTTCCAGCACCTGGCCGGCGCGCAGCACCATTTCCTCATCGAAAGCGCGGCCGATGATCTGCAGCCCGAGCGGCAGGCCGTCCGAGAGGCCGGCGGGCACCGAGATCGCCGGCAGGCCGGCGAGGTCGGCCGGCACGGTGAAGACGTCATTGAGGTACATCGCGACCGGATCGTCGGCCTTCTCACCGATCGCGAAGGCGGCGCTCGGCGCGGTCGGGGTCAGGATGCAGTCGCAGCGCTCGAACGCGGCATCGAAATCGCGCGCGATCAGCGTGCGCACGCGCTGCGCCTTGAGGTAGTAGGCATCGTAATAGCCGGCCGACAGCACATAGGTGCCGATCAGCACGCGCCGCCGCACCTCGGCGCCGAAGCCGGCGGCCCGGGTCTTTTGGTACATGTCGTCGAGGCTGTCGCCGTCGACCCTCAGCCCGAACTTGACGCCGTCATAGCGCGCGAGGTTCGACGACGCCTCGGCCGGGGCGATGACGTAATAGGCCGGCAGCGCGTATCTGGTCATCGGCAGCGAAATCTCGACCGGCTCGGCGCCGGCTTCCTTGAGCCAGGCGATGCCCGACTGCCACAGCGTCTCGATCTCGGCCGGCATGCCGTCGATGCGGTATTCGCGGGGAATGCCGACCTTGAGGCCGCGAATATCGCCGGTCAGCGCCGCCTCGTAATCGGGCACCGGCACCGGCGCGGAGGTCGAGTCCTTGGGATCGTGCCCGGCCATCGCGCCGAGCATGATCGCCGCGTCGCGCACCGTGCGGGTCATCGGCCCCGGGTGGTCGAGCGAGGAGGCGAACGCCACCACTCCCCAGCGCGAACAGCGGCCATAGGTCGGCTTCAGCCCGACAATGCCGCAGAAGCTGGCGGGCTGGCGGATCGAGCCGCCGGTGTCGGTGCCGGTCGCGCCCAATGCCGCGCGCGCCGCGACCGCCGCCGCCGAGCCGCCCGACGAGCCGCCCGGCACCAGCGGGCGGTTGTCCCCTACGCGGCGCCACGGGTTCTCGACCGGCCCGTAGTAGCTGGTGGTATTGGATGAGCCCATCGCGAACTCGTCCATGTTGGTCTTGCCGAGCATCACCGCGCCGGCTGCCCACAGTTTCGCGGTGACGGTCGATTCGTAGGGCGGCGCAAACCCGTCGAGAATGTGCGAACCGGCGGTGGTCAAGACGCCCTTGGTGCAGAACAGATCCTTGATCGCCAGCGGGATGCCGTCGAGCGCCAGCCCCTCGCCTTTCTGCAGGCGCGCATCGGCGGCGGCGGCCATGTCGAGCGCGCGCTCGGGGGTCGCGGTGATAAAGGCGTTGAGCGGCGCGGCCTGCTCGACCGCATCGTTATGCGCGGCGGCGAGCTCGCTTGCGGTGAATTGCTTTGCCCTGAGTCCGTCGCGCGCCTCGGCCAGCGTCAGGTCGGTCAGCGCGCTCACTCGACCACCTTGGGCACCGCGAAGAAGCCGCGCGCGGCGCGCGGCGCGTTGGCGAGCACGCCGTCGCTGTCGCCGCCGTCGCTCACGACATCGTCGCGCATCGGCAGCGTCATCCCAAAGGCCACTGGGGCGACGCTGGTCATCGGCGGCACGTTCTCGGTATCGACCGCCATCAGCTGCTCGACCCAGTCGAGAATGCCCGACAACTCGCCGGCGAGCGGCTCGAGCTGGTCCTCGGTGACGCGAATGCGCGCCAGGGTGGCGATGCGCGCCACGGTGGCCTTGTCCAACGCCATGATTTTGATGTCTTTCGCGGCAACAGCGCCGAAGGCAAAGGCGCGAGGCCACGCTATCATCGGGCATGATTCTCGGCAACCGGTCATGATTTTCGACAGCCCTGGGGCACTGAAGGCGGCCCTGCCGCCGGGCGCGCGGCTCATCGGGCTCGATGTCGGAACAAAGACGATCGGCCTCGCGCTTTCGGACACGCGGCGCGTCATCGCCAGCCCGCTCGACACGATCCGCCGCACGCGGTTCCGCGCCGATATGGATGCGCTCTTCGCGGCGATCGACAAGCACGGCGCCGGCGGCGCGGTGATCGGGCTGCCGCTCGGGCTCGACGGCCGCGACACGCCGCGCAGCCAGTCGGTGCGCGGCTTCGCGCGCAACCTGCTGGCGCTGCGCGACCTGCCGGCGCTGCTGTGGGACGAGCGGCTGTCGACCGCCGCGGTGACGCGCGAGATGATCGCCGCCGACATGACGCGCAAGCGCCGCGCCGCAATCGTCGACAAGGTCGCCGCCGCCTATATCCTGCAAGGCTGCCTCGATGCGATGCCCCGGGAAAGCTGAAGGCTGCGGCATGATCGCCATTGCCGCGCCGCCGCCCGGCGGGCCATAGATCGTCGCATGGTCTCGGCGAGCTTTACACCGGCGCGAAACGACGTGGCGCGGCGCGACACAAGGCCGGTCGCGATCTGGCTCCTCGTCTGCTGCGCGATGATCTTTGCGATGGTGGTGATCGGCGGCATCACCCGTCTCACCTGGTCGGGGCTGTCGATCACCGAGTGGCGGCCGGTGACCGGCATCGTGCCGCCGCTTTCGGCCGCCGACTGGCAGGGCGAGTTCGCCAAGTACCAGCAGACCTCGCAATACCGGCTGCTCAATGCGGGGATGAGCCTCGGCGATTTCAAGACGATCTTCCTGTGGGAATATTTGCACCGGCTGTGGGGCCGGCTGATCGGCTTTGTCTACCTGCTGCCGTTTCTCTATTTCCTCGCGCGCGGCCGCATTCCGCGCCGCCTCGCCTGGCCGCTCGCGGGCATCTTCGCACTCGGCCTCGCCCAGGGCGGGCTCGGCTGGTACATGGTCGAAAGCGGCCTCGCCAACCGCATCGAGGTCAGCCAGTACCGCCTCACCGCGCATCTCGTGCTGGCGCTGGTGATTTACGCTGCGACCTTGTGGACGGCGCTGGGCTTGCTGAGCGGACCACGGCCGTCCCGGCCGCATCAAACGCAAAATGCGGGCGAGACGCCTGCGGTCCAGATTGGCGGGTGGCGCCGGGGGGCCGAAGCCGTGCTGGCGCTCGTCAGCCTGACGATCGTCGCCGGGGGGTTCACCGCCGGGCTCAACGCCGGGCTGATCTACAATACGTTTCCGCTGATGGGCGGCAGCTTCGTGCCGGGCGACTATGCCGCCCTGTCGCCGTTTCTCCGCAACTGGTTCGAGAACGCGGCGGCGGTTCAGTTCGACCACCGCCTGCTGGCGATGACGACGGTGAGCGCGGCCGTGCTGCTCTGGCTCGCGGGACAGCTTGTCTCCCTGCCCCGCCCGGTGCGGCTCGCGTTGCACGCGCTCGGACTTGCAGCGCTGGTGCAGCTCTCGCTCGGCATCTCGACGCTGCTACTGGCCGTGCCGATCCCGCTCGCCGCGGCGCACCAGGCGGGCGCGGTTTTGTTGTTGACCGCCGCGATCGTCCTGCGCCAGCGGCTGCGGCCGGCCTAGACCGGCCGCGTTCGCCTGCGAGCCACCGGGATCAGGCAAGATCGAAGCGGTCGGCTTCCATGACCTTGGCCCAGGCGGCCACGAAGTCCGCCACGAACTGCTCTTTCGAGTCCGCGCACGCATAGACTTCCGCGAGCGCGCGAAGCTGCGAGTGCGAGCCGAAGATCAGGTCGACGCGGGTGCCGGTCCACTTGACCGCGCTGGTCTTGCGGTCGCGGCCCTCATAGAGGCCTTCGGCGCCGGCCGAGGGCTGCCACTCCGTGCCCATGTCGAGGAGGTTGACGAAAAAGTCATTGGTCAGCATCCCCGGCCGCGCGGTGAAGACGCCATGCGCGGTGCCGCCGGCATTGGCGCCGAGCACCCGCAGGCCGCCGACGAGAACCGTCATCTCGGGCGCCGTCAGCGTCAGCAGCTGCGCACGATCGACCAGCAACTCTTCGGGCGACACGCGCTGCGCGCCGCGCAGATAGTTGCGGAACCCGTCGGCGGCCGGTTCGAGCGGCGCGAAGGAGTCGACATCGGTCTGTTCTTGCGACGCGTCCATGCGCCCCGGCGTGAAGGCGACGGTCACCTCGAACCCGGCGGCCTTCGCGGCCTGCTCGACCGCCGCACCGCCGCCGAGCACGATCAGGTCGGCGAGCGAGACTTTCTTTCCGCCGGATTGCGACGCGTTGAAATCGCGCTGGATCGCTTCGAGCGTGCTCAGGACCTTTGCGAGCTGGGCCGGCTGGTTGACCTCCCAGTCCTTCTGCGGCGCGAGGCGGATGCGCGCGCCGTTCGCGCCGCCGCGCTTATCCGAGCCGCGGAATGTCGCCGCCGACGCCCAGGCCGTCGACACGAGCTCGGCAATACCG
>DASZLY010000201.1:0-3485 GCA_035552135.1 Allostellaceae bacterium
CGATCGACGCCATAGCGGCGGAAATGCGCGCGCACCCGCTCGCCGCCGTGGAAGTACTCGTCCAGCGTGGCGCCGCCGGCGGCGCCGAACTGGAACAGGGCGCGCTCGCAGAGGCGGGTGACCGGCCAGCGCAGCCGGCAATCGACGACATAGAGCGTCGCCCCGCGCGGCAGCCAGCGCGCCAGCGCGTCGCGCCAGGGCGCCGGCAGGCGACGGTGCTTGAGCCGGAAATAGCTCATCGTCTGCAGCATCAGCCGGTCCTGGTTCGGGTCCTGCATCTGATGCACGGCCAGATCGGGACGCGCCCGGGCCAGCGCCGTCGCGATGCCCCGCCCCGCCGCAAGCCCCGCCTGCGCGTCGTCGGGATCGGCGCCGAGACGCCGCACCGGGCAGAGGAAGGTCTGCGGCAGGAACGGCACGCCGAGAGCGGCCGCGAGATGCACCACCGCACCGTTCGACGAGCCGACGAAGGCGGCCGGATAGGCGCGGTCGGGGTAGAGGCCGGCGAGCCACGCGGCGATGGCGTCCACGTCGAGCCGCCGCGCGGCCCGCGGGCCGATCGCCTCGGTGACGCCCGCGATCGCATAGAACCATTCCCGCGGCCGGCGCGGCAGGCGGTCGAGGTTGCGCATCAGCAGATCGAGCGGCGCGGAGCCGCTCAGGCTGCGGAACTCCTCGCCGTGCAGGCATCGCCCGAGCGCCTGCGCCATCCCGGCCGCACTGTCGAACCGCGCGATCCCGCGCGGCGGCCGTCTCTCCCGACCCGCGCGGGCCGCGGTTTTCCGCACGATGCTTCCCCGACGCGGCTCTGTCTCCCTAACCCGAGCTTCCTTCCCTGAATATGCGCAAGGTTCTGAATTGCTGGGGCAATTCACTGCCGGACGCGTGCGCTACTGGCTACATTTGACGCCGAGGAGATCGAGCGCCTTTTGCTGGATGGGCGTTGGCCTGGTCACCACGGTGAGTGGATAGTCGGGCGTGATCGCGGTGGTGATGGTGTTGCGCGCCAAGGTCGCCAGATCGGCGAGGAGCGAGCGGAAGCTATGCACCGGCAACCCGTCCTCGGTCAGGCCGGTGGTTTGCTTGGTGAGTGCGGCCGGTGAACGCTGCGCCTGCGCGACGATGCTCTCGCGTAGGGCTTCGGCGGTGTCCTTGTCGGTGTCGTCGAACAGCATCGGCGCGAGGCGCTGACGCATATGCCATTCCAGGTGATAGGCGAGCATGCAGAGAAAGACATGCGCGCGCACCCGGTCTGCCAGCCAGTGATACACGGGGCGGACCTGTAGATCGACCGTCTTGATGCAGCGGAAGGCGCGCTCGACCAAGGCGAGGGATTTGTAGCTGCGTACCGTCGCCGCGTCATCGAGCGTCTCGGTGGGCAGGCTGGTGCGCACGACATAGACGCCGTCGGCCGCTGCCTCGACGGCGATATCAGCGGTCTTGCGGGCGAAGCTGAAGGTGGCGGCGGTGATGTCGAGACTGAAATGCTTGCCCATTTTGTGCTTGTTGATCACCGCCCCGACTGCCATCGCGATCTCGGTGGTGTCGCGCAGCGGATTGCGCTTGCGCGCGACGGCGGCCTGGATGCGGGCGAGATCGCGCTCGGTGGCGGCCAGCAGGTCTTCGCGCTTGCGGGCGCGCTCGGCGGCAAGATCGGGGTTGCGGCAGACGACCAGACGCTCGCCGGGGAAGTCGGGCGCGGTGATGCTGGCCATGTCACGCTGATCGAACAGCGAGAGCTGCAAGGCGCCGCTCTCCAGCAGCGCCTTGATCGCCGGTGCGCGCAGCGCGCTGATCCAGTCGAGACCCGCGGCGCGGACGTCTTCGGTGATGCGCGCCTGGGTGATCATGCCGCGGTCACCGACCAGGACCACGTGGTCGAGGTGGAAGCGCTGCTTGAGCTTCTCGATCTGCCTCGCCAGGGTCATCGGATCGGCGGTGTTGCCGTCAAACACCTCGATGGCAACCGGACAGCCGTCCGGGGCGCAGAGCAGGCCGTAGATGATCTGCAGCGTACCCTTCCTGCCGTCGCGGCTATAGCCACGCTTGGCGAGCGGACAGCAGCGCCCTTCCATGTAGCTCGACGAGACGTCGTAGAGCACGAGCGTGCCGTTCGTGAGATGACGTTTGGCCAGCGCGGTCTCGATCGCGAACTGGCGCTCCAGCAGCCAGTCGAGCGCGGTGTAGAGCTCGTCCTCGTCGACCTCATCGAGGCCGAGCATTTCGCCGAGGCTCGATGCCGCGGTTGCAGGAGACAGCGCACGGGCGGCGGCGAGCTTGGAGGCGGGTTCGAGGATGCGGCCGACCAGCAGCGCGAGGATAAGCTCGCGGCACCGGTTACCGTCGGGGCCGAGGACACGGTCGAGGCCGATTTTGCGGGCGGTGCCGAGAGCGGCGGCGACGTGTCCGTGCGGGAGGCTGCGGATGACGGTGAAGGCGTCGCGCTCGGCGGGGACGACGATGCCGCCTTTGAGCACGCCGCGCAGACCTTCGATGTGGGCGGCGGGCCAGTCGGAGAGATTGCAGAGGGTGCGTTTACGCACCTTGCCGCCCTCGCGATAGCTCTCGCGCAGGAGGATGGCGGGTGGTGAGTCCCGATTTGGGACGGCTTCGATATACATGGCGAAAGTATGGGCACATCAGGCCCAAGAGTACAAGCATCAAATATTGTATTACATGGCTACCTTTTAGACCAATCCCGCCTCACTCTGCTCGCCCTTTCAACGAGTTGGTAGTAGTGGGAAGAAGGAAGCTCGGCCTAACCGACGGCCGTCGGCCTGGTTGCAGGCGATGCCCGGGTCAGGCGCCGAGGCGGGTTGCGAGATCGCCGACATCGGCCGCGATCACATCCCACGCCTCCTCGGCCGACAGGTCGCGCACCTGCCGCGGGCCGTACTCCGCCGGCCGCGCGAAGAACGCCGTGCGCAGGCCGAGGGCGCGGGCGGCGCGCAGGTCGCCGTTATGGGCCGCGACCATCATCACCTGCGCGGGCCGCAGCCCGAGCAGCCGGCAGGCGCCGAGATAGGTCTCCGGGTCCGGCTTGTAGTGGCGAAACAGGTCGGCGCCGAACACCATGTCCCAGGGCAGGCCGGCGTGCTTCGCCATCGCCACCAGCAGTGCCACGTTGCCGTTCGACAGCGGCGCGATCACGAACCGCGCCCGCAGCCGCGCGAGGCCCGCCACTGCGTCCGCCCACGGTTCGAGCCGGTGCCAGGCACGCGCGAGATGCGCGCGCGCCGCCTCGTCGAGCGCGGCACCGCCCTGCGCGTCGAGCAGCCGGTCGAGGCTTGCCCGGTGCAGGTCGTCGAGCACCGTCCACGGCTGCGCGCCCTGCCGCACGCGGTCCATCGACGGCGCATAGGCCGCCCGCCAGTCATCAACGAGGGTTGCCCAGTCGAGCGCCATCCCGCGCGCGGCGCCGAATGCGGACAGCTCGGCGATCAGGCTCGATCGCCAGTCGACGACGGTGCCGAACGTGTCGAACA
>DASZLY010000202.1:0-2540 GCA_035552135.1 Allostellaceae bacterium
GCCCGGGCCGATGCCGAAACCGTGCCCCGAAAAGCCGGTGGCGATAAAGAACCCCGGCACCCGGTCGACCGCCGAGATGACGGGGATGGCGTCGGGCATCACATCCATCATTCCGCCCCAGCTCTCGGCGATCCTGGCGCCGCGGAAGGCGGGAAACGACTGGGCGATGCTCTTGTGCGCGCGGTCGAGGATGACGGGATCGGGCACCGGATCGAGCGTTCGCACCGCCTCGAACGGCGTCGGCTCGTCGAGCGACCAGCTGCGCTTCATGCGCCATTCTTCGGCGAACTTGGCGCCGAAGCGAAACCGCAGCTTCTGCCAATGCACGCGCACCGCCGGCATGTAGTCGAGCGCCAGGCGGAAGCTGTCGGGCACGATGTCGATCGTCCGCACGCCGAGCGTCGAGATCGTGTAGCCGCCATCCATCCGCTTGCGGTAGCCGAAGAGGCCGCCCGAGGCGGAGACTTCCGGCCCGCCGTCGAGCTTCTCGGTGCGCATCACCGAGCCGAGCACCTTCAGCTGCGGCAGCTCGACGCCGAGATTGCCGGCAAAGAGCCGCGACCACGCGCCGCCCGCCAGCACCACCGACTGGCATTGGATGCGGCCTTTCTCGGTGACGACGCCGCTGACCCGGCCGGCCGCGGTCTCGATGCCGCGCACCGCGCAATGCTGGACGACCGCCGCGCCGTGGCGCCGCGCGGCGGCGGCGATGGCGGGCGCCGCCATTTGCGGCTCGCCCTTGCCGTCGCTCGGCGTGTAGAGCGCGCCGGCCCATTTCTTGGTCAGGCCGGTGAGCCGTTCGGCGACCTCGGCGCCGCCGATGACATGCGTGTCGAGCTGGTATTCGCGGGCATGGTCGAGCCATTGCTCGAGCCGCGCGAGATCGGCCGCGGTCTCGCCGAGATACATGATGCCGCAGGTGCGAAAGCCGGTCTCGGCCTCGACCGTCTCGTTCATCCGCTCCCACAGCCGCAGGCTTTCGATGACGAGCGGGATCTCGCGCGGGTCGCGCACCATCTTGCGGCACCAGCCCCAATTGCGGCTCGACTGCTCGCCGGCGATGTGGCCCTTCTCGCACAGCGCGACGCTGATCCCCTTCTGCGCGAGGAACAGCGCCGCGCTGGTGCCGATGATCCCGCCGCCGATGACGACGACATCGGCGCGCGGCGGCACGGCCTCGTCGGATGCGACCGGATCGACACGCGGCGCCATCGGCTGTTCTCCTCGTCGTACCGCGAAATAATGACCCAGCCCGCGCCATTCGCTATCGAAATCTCGATCCGGCCGGGTTACGAGAGCGCCATGCTGAAACGCTTTTACGATCGGATGATGGAAACCGCGTCCGGGCCCAACGCGATCTGGGCGCTGATCGCGATCGCCTTTGCCGAGAGCTCGTTCTTTCCGATCCCGCCCGACATCCTCTTGATCCCGATGATGCTGGCGCGGCCCCGCGCGGCGTGGCGGCTGGCGGCGGTGTGCATGGTCGCCTCGGTCGTGGGCGGGCTGCTCGGCTATGCCATCGGCTATTGGGGCTTCGACCTCGTCGGCCGGCCGATCCTCGAATTCTACCACGCCATGCCGCGCTACGACGCGCTCAAGGCCGGGTTCGACCGCTGGGGCGTGTGGATCATCATCCTCAAAGGGATGACACCGATCCCCTACAAGCTGGTGACGATCGCCAGCGGCGTCGCGCATTTCGATTTGATCGCATTTATCGGCGCCTCGATCGTCTCGCGCAGCCTCAGGTTCTTCATGCTGGCGGCGCTGTTGTGGTGGTTCGGCCCCGCGGTGCGCGACTTTATCGAGAAGCGGCTGATGCTGGTGACGACCGCGTTCGCGGTGTGCCTCGTTGGCGGTTTTGTCGTCATTCGCTATTTATGAGCCCATGAAGCTGACGACCAGGCAGTTTGCCGGCGCGGTGCTGGCGGTGAGCGCCCTCGTGCTCGGCGCGGCGCTGCTGTCGCAATACTGGGGCGGGCTCTACCCGTGCGAGCTGTGCCTCTTGGAGCGCTGGCCGTGGTGGGCGGCGATCGCGATCAGCGCCGCGGCGTGGCTCGCCGGCGGGCGGCTGGCGCTGGTGCCGCCGGCGATCCTCCTGGCACTGGTCTTCCTCACCGGCGCGGGGATCGCGTTCTACCATGTCGGGGTCGAGCAGCATTGGTTTCAGGGTCCGACCGCCTGCACCGCGGGCGGCGCGGCGGCCGACAGCGTCGATGCGCTGCGCGCGCAGCTGATGGGCCGGCAGCCGGTGATGTGCGACCAGGTGCAATGGTCGCTGTTCGGCATATCGCTCGCCGGCTGGAATTTCCTCGCCTCGCTGGCGATGTTCGGGTTCTGCGCGATGACCCTGCGCGGCTGCAGCTTCAGATGGACGAATTGATGGGCGAGGTGAGCCGCCCGCCCTATCTGCCCGGCGACCGCCCCGGCGCGGGCGATGCGGAGCGGATGATCCGCGTCGACCAGGCCGGCGAATATGGCGCGACGCGCATCTATCAGGGGCAGATGGCGGTGCTGCGGCGCGGCCACGCGGCAGGCGCGAT
>DASZLY010000203.1:0-4888 GCA_035552135.1 Allostellaceae bacterium
GCCCAGCGCCGGCAGGAACGGCACGCCCCAGCGGCTCGTCAGCCGCACCATCACGTAGCCGCCGAGCATCGCGAAGACGCCGTGCGCCAGGTTGACAAAGCCCATCAGCCCCATCGTCACCGATAGCCCGACCGAAATCAGGTAGAGCACCATCGCAAAGGCGAGGCCGTGAAAGCCGATGCTGATCGCGGCCTCGGCGACGCCGCTCACGCGCGATCCATCACCGTGGTCATCCCGGCGAAGGCCGGGACCCACTTATCCACCGCACGAAACATTGCAGCGTGGATCCCGGCCGTCGCCGGGATGACCGCTAACGCGGTCACTTCGGCGGGTTCAGCTCTTTCCACGGGTCCTTGACCATCGGGATCGTCGCGATCTCGACATTGGCGAGCTTACCGTCGATCTTCTTTACCTCGCGGATATAGATGTTCTGCACGATGTCGCGGGTGTTGGGGTCGATCTCGATCGGGCCGCGCGGACTATCCGGGTTCTTCCAGTGCGACAGGAACGCCATCGCCTCGTCGCTGGTGAACTTGCCCTTGGTCGACTTGATGAGATCGAAGATCGCCGCCATCCCGTCCCAGCCGTCCACCGAGAAGAAATCGGGGATCGACTGGTCGCCGTATTCCTTCTTCCACTCGGCAAGAAATGCCTTGTTCGCCGGGCGATCGGCGGCGGTCGAATAGTTGCCGGCGGTGATGAGCCCGAGCGGTGTGTCGCCCATCTTCGGCAGCTCCTCGTCGGGCAGCAGATCCTGCGCCGAGACGATGTGGATGCCGGCTTCGCGCAGGCCAAGGTCGCGCACCGCGTTCATCATCGCCGTCGCCTGGGTCTGCGCCGGGACCCAGAGGAACGCGACATCGGGCTTGGCGTCCTTGACGCGCTGGACGAACGGCACGAAGTCCGGGTTCTGCATCGGATAGCGCACCGAATCGAGCACCTTGCCGCCGCCATCGGTGAAGCCCTTGATGAAGGCATTCTCCGAATCGTGGCCGGCGATGAAATCGGTAACCGCCGTATAGGCGGTCTTCCAGCCGTGCTCGGCGGCCCATTTGCCGATCGGATAGCATTGCTGCCACAGTGTGAACGAGGTGCGCACGATATAAGGCGACAGCCGGGTCAGCGAGACGCCGGCGGCATTGGTCAGCACCAGCGGGATTTTCGCCTCGGCGGTCAGCGGCGCCACCGCGGCAGCGACCGGCGATAGGATGACCCCGGCCAAGAGCTGCACCTGATCGCGGGTGATCAGCTCCTGCGCCAGGCGCTTGCCGACCTCGGGGTTCGAGGTATCGTCGCGCTTGACGATCTCGACCTTGACGCCGGCGGGCAGGTCCTTCTCGTGCAGCTTGACGTAAAGGTCCATGCCTTTCTGCATCTCGTCGGCGGCCTGCGCGACAAAGCCCGAATAGCTGTTGATGATGCCGATCTTGATGGTCTGCGCCGCGGCATCGGCGAGGCTCGCCCCGGCGAAAATCAGCATCGCAATCACCGGCAGGCACCGGCGGAAGAAGAAGCGTGGCATCGGCCCCCCTGGCGCGCTGAGATACTACCGCGGCGACCCCGAGGCGCGGCGCCGCACCCTAGCGCAGCCCGCGGCCGAAACGATAGCCGGAACGTTGCGCGACGGTTGGGCGATGCACTACAACCGAAGTCCCAATTCTGCCGCCCGGCGGCAACGGGACAGCGGGACACGGGGTGAGATGCGCTTTTTCTTTCCGTTGCTGCTGATCGCGCTCGGGGCATTCGGCCTTGTCCAGCACGACGCGATCACCAACCAGTGGGACGCGATGTATCCCCAGGACGCGGCCGAGCAGGACGCGCTGACCCGCTGCGCCCAGGAAGACGGCATGTTCAACCGCTTCAGCGCCGCTGGGCGGGCGTCGTGCTACCAGAAATATCTGCAGGTGCAGCTGCCGGCCGCGGCGCCGGCGATCGCGGTCGGCATTCCGGGCCAGCCGGCGGGGCGCGTCGTGCCGCGCCCACCGCCGGTGCGCAACAACGGCAACCAGCGTTGAGTTAATCGCCGTCCGACCTAATCGCGGCTCGGCCCGGCGGCGAGCGCGGCGAGCATCTGTATCCCGCCTGCGGCCAGCAGCATCCACGACACGATCTCGACGACCGCGCGACGCTCAGCGCCGAGCATCGCCATCGCGACACCGCCGGCGATCGCGATCACCGCCAGCTTGAGCCAGAACGGCACGCGCAGTGGCCGGCTGGGCGCCGGAGCGGCGCGCGGCGCGGGCGCAGGCTGCGGCGGCGCGGCGCGGACCACCGGCGCCGGGCGCGCTTCGCTGCCCGGCTGCGCCGCGCGCACGCTCGATGGCGCGGCCGTGCCTTGCGGATAGACGACCGTGCCGCCGCGGGGATGGATCAGTGCCTCACCACCGCGGCTAACGGCGGCACGGGTCGGGGCGGCGTCGAGCATAACGGGCGCCGGTTGCGGCGCGCGGCCGCTCGCCGCCAGCAGATGCGCGTGCAGCGGCGGGATCAACTGGGCGACGACGTCGTGCTGCATCGGAAACGGGTCGGCAAGCGCGATATCGAAGCGCTCGACCCATAGCGGCTGGCCGTTTCCGGCGTCGATCAACTGGGCGTTGACGCGCAGCCCCGACCCGGCCGAACGCACGCTGCCCTTGACCACGAAACGCACGCCGAGTTCGAGGCCGATCTCCGTCGCCTCGAGCGCGTCACCGCGATAGGCGAGCGCCGCCTTACGGCTGACGACAAAGCTGTCGTCGAGGCGCGCAAGCTCGCTGGTGAGCTGGTCGGTGACGCTGTCGACAAGGACATCGTTGCGGCGGTCGCCGCTGAGATTGCTGAAGGGCAGCACGACCAGCGACAAAAGCGGGCCGGTAGCCGGCACCGCCGGCGCCGGCACCGCGGTGGTGCTGCCGTCGAGCGCCAGGTTGTAGACATGCACCGGCGCGGCGATGTTCTTCAGCGCCTGCTCCCCGCCGTCGCGGAACAGCGCGTCGATGTTCTTGTGGATCGTCGCGTGCACCGCCTGCGACAGGCAGATGCCGCCGGGATCGGCAATTTCCTGCAGCCGCGCCGCGATGTTGACGCCGTCGCCGAAGATGTCGTCGTTGTCGACGATCACGTCGCCGAGATGAATGCCCATGCGGAAGACCAGCCGCTTGTCGGGCGGCACGGCGGTGTTGCGCTCGGCCATCAGCCGCTGCACGCCCAATGAGGCGCGCACGGCATGAAATGCGCTCGGAAATTCGAGCAGCAGCCCGTCACCGGTGGTCTTGACGAGCCGGCCGCCTTCCTCGGCGAACAGCGGGTCGATCGCCTCGCGGTGCGCCTTCAGCTGGGTCAGCGTGCCGACCTCGTCGGCGCCCATCAGCCGGCTGTAGCCGACGACATCGGCGCAGACGATGACGCTCAAACGGCGCTGCACGGTCGCCATGCGAGGCTCCTGAACTGGACGCGCCGAGGGAGGGCGGCCTCAGCCGCCTTCGAGCTTGGGGATGAAAAACACCTCGCTGCCGTCATGCAGCTGCTGGAAATACCCGGGCTCGTCGTGGAGCGCGCCGTCGATCGCGACAGTGGTTTCCGTTTCGAGATGTTCGCCGAGCCCGGGGTACATCTTGTCGAGTGCCTTGATAACGTCGCGCAGGGATTTCGCCTCGATCTCGAAGTCCCGCCGTCCGCCGGTATAGCGGCGGCTGAACCCGCTCGTGAGCGTGACCTGCGCGGTGCCCATTCTCTCGCTCCGCCGCCGCTAGTCGCTGTTGTGGTCGAGCGCGGCGAGGATCTTCGGCGGCGACAGCGGCAGCTCGGTCAGGCGCCGGCCGATCGCGTTGTCGATCGCGTTGGCGATCGCCGCCATCGGCGGGCAGATATTGACCTCGCCGACGCCCTTGGCGCCGTAGGGGTGCGTCGGGTTCGGCACCTCGACGAGCAGCGCCTCGATCATCGGCAGGTCGCTGGCGACCGGGCAGCGATAGTCGAGGAAGCCAGCGTTATCGAGCTGTCCCTTCTGGTTGTAGATGTACTCCTCGTTGAGCGCCCAGCCGATGCCCTGCACGACGCCACCCTGGATCTGCCCCTCGACATAGGAGGGGTGGATCGCGGTTCCGACATCCTGCGCCGCGACAAAGCGCAGGATCGTGACCTTGCCGGTCTCGGGATCGACCTCGACATCGCAAAACTGGGTCGCGAAACCGGGCGCCTGGCCGCCGGCATTGACCGAGGCCGCCTGGGTGATCGGCCCGCCGGTCACCGCTGCCTTGCCGGCCAGCTCCTTCAGCGACATCGGCTTGAAGTCGCCGACATTGCTCGACGCCGGCCTGGCATGGCCCTCTTCCCAAACCACGCCGTCGACATCGACGTCCCAGATCATCGCGGCGCGGCGGCGCAGCTCGTCGATCGCCTTCTTGCAGGCGTCGACGACCGCGGTCCCGGTCGCGAAGGTGACGCGGCTGCCGCCGGTCACATGGGTGTAGCCGACCGAAGCGGTGTCGGCGACGATCGCCCGCACCTGGCTGTAATCGACGCCGAACGTCTCGGCCGCCATCAGCGCCATCGACGCGCGCGAGCCGCCGACATCGACGCTGCCGGTGGCGACGAGCACGGTGCCGTCGGCGTTGAGCTGGACGGTCGCGCTCGATTCGCCGCCGCCGTTGAACCAGTAGCCCGAAGCGACGCCGCGGCCCTGGTTGGGCCCGAGCTTTTCCTGATAGGCCGGGTGGTTCTTCACCGCTTCCAGCGTCTCGATATAGCCGCCGTGGCCGAGCTTCGGCCCATAGATCATCGGCGTGCCGGGCTTGGCCGCGTTCTTGAGGCGCAGTTCGACCGGGTCCATGCCGATCTTCTTGGCGCACATGTCGATCACGCTTTCGACCGCGAAGGCGGAGATCGGCGAGCCGGGGGCGCGGTAGGC
>DASZLY010000204.1:0-2418 GCA_035552135.1 Allostellaceae bacterium
GAAGCGAAGCCTCGAAGGACGCAAGACCGGCGCAGCCGTCCAGTTAACCGCGCGGCAACCATAACGCCCTAGCCTCCCGCCATGGCCCAGCCCGCGCTCGACCCCGCCCCGCATTGGCTTACCGCCGAGCGGCTGCGGGTCTACCCGCTGCTGATCGTGGCGATCGTCGGCGTGGTGGCAGCGGTATGGATCGCGCGCACGCTGCCGGGCCTCGTCGATCCGCGCGGCAAGCCGGTCGGCTGGGACTTCATTACCTTCTGGAGTGCGGCGCGGCTGGCGCTCGACGGCCACTCCGAGGCGGCGTTCGATCCCGTTGCGATCGGCGCGGCGCAGCATCTCGCAGTGCCGGGCATGGGCGGCGCGCTGTTCCTGTGGCACTACCCGCCGAGCTATCTGTTGCTGGTGCTGCCGCTCGGCCTGCTGGCCTATCCCGCGGCGCTGCTCGCCTTTAGCGGCGCCGGTATCGTGCTGTGGGGCGGGCTGGTGCGCGCGCTGTTTCGCGACCGGCGCGCCTGGCTCATCGCGGCCGCGACCCCGGCCGGGCTCATCAACCTGATCGACGGGCAGAACGGATTTCTTACCGCCGGGATCGCCGGTTTCGCGCTGATGCAGCTCGACCGCCGGCCGCGCCTCGCCGGGATGCTGATCGGCCTGTTGGCGGTCAAGCCGCATCTCGCCGCGCTGTTCCCGCTCGCGCTTATTGCCAGCCGGCGCTGGCTGGTGCTCGGCTGGGCGGCGGCGGCGGGGATCGTCTTCAGTGCCGCCGGGGTCGCCGCGTTCGGCCTGCCGACGACGCTCGCCTTTCTGCATGATTTGCCGCAGCTGCGCGACATCGTCGATCGCGGCGGCTTGCCGTGGAGCCAGATGCCGAGCCCCTATGTGCTGCTGCTGTCGCTGGGGGCGGCGCCGCTCATTGCCGCGGTGGCGCAGGCTGCCGCGGCACTCGCCGCGGCGTGCTGCGTATGGCGCGCCTGGCGCGACGACACGACAGCGTTCGCGGTGCGCGCGGCGGTGCTGTGCGCGGGCACGCTGCTCGTGTCGCCCTACCTCTTCACCTACGATCTGACCTGGGCGGCGCTGGCGCTGGCGTTCCTTGCGCTCGCCGGGTTGCGCGACGGTTTCCGCCCGGGCGAGCGCGACCTGATGTTCGCGGCCTGGCTCGCGCCCTTGGCATTCGTGCCGGCGTATTGGCTCACCGGCCTGCAGGCGGGATGCGCGGTGCCGATGGCGCTGCTCGCTCTGGCGATGCGGCGGGCTATCGCATCGCCGTCAATTTAGCGTCGGGGATAGCCCGGCCGTAACGCAAATCGCCGTCGAGCATCGCGCTGCAGATCAGCGGTTTGGGCGACGCGCCGAGCTGCCATTCCTCGGTGATCCGGCCGAGCCGGCCGCAGCTTTGCCCCGGATGCGGGCTGACCGCGTGGACCGCGAGAAACAGCGTGATTCCGGTCGCGATCCCCAGCACCGGCACCTGCAGCGTTCCCCAATGACGCCGCACAAATTCTTGCGCTCGTACCATCGCATGAGCCTCCGACAAGCGGCTAACGATGCGGAAGAGATGGTTAATCCTTCGTTGACGCCGGCCGCGCTTCGTCAACTCCGCCGCTTAGGAGAAAGTTTCACTGCGGCGCCGCGCCATCGCGTAAAATTACCGGCGATGCCGATCCGCCAATTGCCGCCCGTGCTGGTCAACCGCATCGCCGCGGGCGAGGTGATCGAGCGCCCGGCGGCGGCGGTCAAGGAACTGGTCGAGAACGCGATCGATGCCGGCGCCGATCGCATCGACATCACTCTCCACGATGGCGGGCAAACTCTTGTCGCGGTTGCCGATAACGGCGGCGGCATGGCGCCCGGGGAGCTGTCGCTGGCGGTCGAGCGGCATTGCACCTCGAAGCTGCCGGACGACAACCTCATCGAGATCGCCGCGCTGGGGTTTCGCGGCGAGGCGCTGCCGTCGATCGGCGCGGTGAGCCGCCTGCGGATCGTCTCGCGTCCGCCCGGCGCCGATTCGGCCTGGGAGATCGCGGTCGAAGGCGGGGCCAAGCGGGCGCCGGTGCCGGCGGCCCATTCCTTTGGCACGCGGGTCGAGGTGCGCGAGCTGTTTTTCGCGACGCCGGCGCGGCTGAAATTCTTGAAGACCCCGCGCAGCGAGCGCGACCAGGCGGTCGACGCGGTGAAGCGTCTGGCGATGGCCTATCCGCACATCGCCTTCACTGTGACAGTCGACGATGACCGCGTGCTGCTGCGCCTCGCCGCCGAGACCGGCGCGATCCTCGGCGACCCGCGGGGCGCGCGCCTCGCGGCACTGCTCGGCCGCGAGTTCGCTGAGAACTCGGTACCGGTCGAGGCCGAGCGCGGCGGGTTCCGGCTGACCGGGCGGATCGGCCTGCCGACGCTCAATCGCGGGCTGCCGCGCGA
>DASZLY010000205.1:0-4914 GCA_035552135.1 Allostellaceae bacterium
CCCGAAGAACTGCCTCGCCGAGATCGACCGCTGCGTCAACGAGTATGGGATGGTCGGGGTCAACCTCAACCCCGACCCGTCAGGCGGGCATTGGCAGGACCCGCCGCTCGGCGACCGCTATTGGTATCCGCTCTACGAAAAGCTGGTCGAGTACGACATCCCGGCGATGATCCATGTCAGCGCCTCGTGCAACCCGACGCATCACACCACCGGCTCGCACTATCTCAACGGCGACACCGCCGGGTTCAACCAGCTGATGGTCTCGTCGGTGTTCAAGGACTTCCCGAGCATCAAGTTCATCATCCCGCATGGCGGCGGCGGGGTGCCGTATCATTGGGGGCGTTATCGCGGGCTGGCGCAGGACGCCAAGCTCGGCCTGTTGAGCGAGCTGATGCTCAACAACGTGTTCTTCGACACCTGCGTCTATCACCTGCCCGGCCAGGAGCTGCTGGCCAAGGTCATCCCGGTCGACAACATCCTCTTCGCGTCCGAAATGATCGGCGCGGTGCGCGGCGTCGACCCCGAGACCGGGCATCATTACGACGACACCAAGCGCTATATCGACCAGCTGCCGCTGGCGGCGACGGACAAGGCGAAGATTTTCGAGGGCAACGCCCGGCGGGTCTATGGGCGGCTGTCGGCGCAGATCGAGAAGCAGGCGGCGGGTTGAGATACCCCTCTCCCGCATGCGGGAGAGGGAGGGGCCCATCGCGCGAGCGATGGGCGGGTGAGGGTCGGTGCGTGGAAACCCTCACCCGTCTCGCGCCTCCCGGCGCTCGCCCCCCTCTCCCGCAGGCGGGAGAGGGGGTTTTTGGCCGGCGCTAATTGAGCCTCAACTCGCTGATGTGCCGCGGGTCCTGCTGGAGTTCGCCGCGCTCGACCCTCTTGACGATATCGACGAGGCGTTCGTTGGCGGCGGCGCGGATGCCGACCTGATTGCCCTCGCGCACGACAAAGCCGTTCAAGAACTCGATCTCGGTGCGCCGGCCCTTGGCCATGTCCTGGCCCATCGACGGGCGCTGGTCGGAGGCGCCGCGCGGCGAGTTGAGCCGGTGGTGGTCGTATTTGGCGAGCGCCGCGGCGTCGCCCTCGCCGGCGCGGGCGATGGTTTCCGGCTCCTGGTGGTCGATCTCCTCGAGCCGGTAGCCGCGCGCCTGGCCGATGCGGATCGCCTCGCTGCCGAGCCGCGCCTGGAAGTGGCGGATCGCCTCGTTATCGGCGCATTGCGCGCCGGAAAGCCCGGTAGAAGCCGAGACGCCGTTGGCCATCGTGTTCTGCACCAGCTTGGTCCAGCGCTCGCCCCACAGATTGTCGGTGACCTTGGCGCTGTCGGCGGTCGAGACGAGGCGGCAGACCTCCTGCGCGCGGTCGGTGACGCGGCCATTGGGCTCGCCGGTGCGGTAGACGATGTGCCGCGTGCCGCCGATGAGGCCGCCGCGATGCACCTGCCCCGATGCGTGCAGCGCGACGCTGATATGGCTGGCGATGCAACCCATCACCTTGCCCCAGCCGACCACCGAGGCGATCGTCTCCTCGTTCATGCAGTTCTGCAGCGAGACGATGTAGCCGCCAGGCGACAGATACTGCTTGATGAGGCGCGCCGCCCATTCGGTGTCGTAGGATTTGACGCAGACAAAGGCGATGTCGACCGCCGCTTCCTTGGCGAGAAGCTGCGCCTCGGTCAGGTGCAGCGCGCGCGCCTTGACCGAAAACGGCTCCGGCCCCTGGTGATGGGTGACGCGGACGCCGTCGCGGTTGATCGCCTCGACATTCTCCGGCCAGAAATCGATAAAGGTGACGTCCTCGCCGGCTTTCGCCATATGCGCGCCGGTATAGCTGCCGACCGCGCCGGCCCCGACCACGACGATGCGCTTGCCCATCGCTTCCTCCCGCCTTTTGTGCCCTGGAGGATCGTAGCGCCGGGGCGGCCGGCTTCAACCACAATTGACACTACCGGGAAGGAGAACTGTCCGATCGGCGATTGCCGCGCCCGGCGGTTCGGCGGTATCAGACAGGGCTCTGCCCAAAATACGGGCACGCACGGCAGGGCTGGGAGGAACGGCACGATGCCCGATGCGGGCGGCACGACGGCGAAGGGCTTCGGCCGGCCAGCGCCGGCGGTCGACGGGAAGGGCAGCTGGGTCGCGGCCTCGGCCGCGGTGCTCGTGCTGTCGTTCTCTTACGGCTCGCCGCTGTTGATCGTCGTCGGGCTGAAGCCGATCACCGCCGGGCTCGACACGGTGCGCGAGGTGACTTCGCTCGCGGCCGCGCTCACCTGGATCGGCACCGGGCTCGGCGGCATCGTCATGGGCTGGCTCGCCGATCGCATCGGCATCAGGCGCACGGTGATTTTCGGCTCGGCGATGATCGCCGCCGGGCTCGGCGTGTCGGCGATCGGCAGCGTCTGGTCGCTGTTCGTCGGCCACGGCCTCCTGATGGGCCTGTTGGGCAACGGCGCGATGTTTCCGCCGCTCCTCGTCTATGTCAGCAGATGGTTCGAGAAGCGGCGCGGCACCGCGCTGGCGCTGATCGCCTCGGGGCAATACATCGCCGGGATGGTCTGGCCGAGCCTCTTCCAGCTGTCGATGGCGCGTTATGGCTGGCAGGCGACGATGATCGGTTACGGGATTGTCGTACTGGTCGCGGTTCCGCCGATCGCGCTGCTGCTGCTCCATCCGGCGCCGAGCCCGACCCTGGCGGGCGAGATTCCGGGGGTGAACCGGCTGCGCGGCACGACGCTGGGCCTGCCGGCGAATGTCGTGCTCGGCGTATTGTGCGTCGCCGGGTTCTGCTGCTGCGTGCCGATGGCGCTGCCGCAAAGCCACCTCGTCGCGTTCTGCACCGATGTCGGCATCCCGGCCGCGTCGAGCGCGCTGATGCTGTCGCTGCTGCAGGCTTGCGCCTTTGTCAGCCGGCAGTTCTGGGGCTGGCTGGCCGACCGGGTCGGCGGGCTGTTGACGCTGATCCTCGGCTCGGCCTGCCAGGCGCTGGCGATCAGCGGCTTCCTGTTGACCCAGAACGAGGCCGGCCTCTTCGCGGTGGCGGCGGCCTATGGCCTCGGCTTCAGCGGCATCGTGCCGGCCTATGTGCTGATCGTGCGCGAGCTGTTCCCGTCCTCCGAGGCGTCATGGCGCGTGCCGATGGTGCTGTTCACCAGCATGGGCGGCATGGCGTTCGGCAGCTGGTTCGCCGGCGTGCTGTTCGACCATTTCGGGCATTACTCGCCGGCATTTGCGGTCGGGGTGGCGTTCAACGCCGCCAATCTGACGCTGATCGCCTTCCTGCTGCTGCGCCAGGGGATCAAAGGCGGGATGCGCCCGGCGATGGCTTGACCCTCACCCTCCCATCCCTGACGGGATGGGTCCCTCCCTCTCCCGCAAGCGGGCGAGGGGTTATGGCGGGGGTGCATGTTATCCCTCTCCCGCTTGCGGGAGAGGGTGGCTCCGGGCGCTTGCCCGGAGACGGGTGAGGGTCAGGTGTTGCGCTGCCAGTCCTCGTCCCACAGGAAATCGGGGCCGAGCACGTCGAGGTTTGGCGCGCCGATCTGGCCCATCACCAGGTCGATCTCACTGCGGAAGATGTCGACCGCCTTGTTTACTCCGGCCTGGCCGCCGGCCACCGCGCCGTACAGCGTCGGTCGGCCGAAGAAGCAGAAATCGGCGCCGAGGCAGAGCGCGATGAGGATGTCGGCGCCGCGGCGAACACCGCTGTCGAGCATTACCGTCAGCCGGTCGCCGACCGCGCGCTTCACCGCCGGGAGCATGTCGAGCGAGGCCGGCGCCTGATCCAATTGCCGCCCGCCATGGTTCGACACGATGATGCCGTTGCAGCCGGCGTCGGCGCAGCGCACCGCGTCGTCGGGCGACATGATGCCTTTGACGACGAGGTTGCCGGGGAAGAGCTTGCGGTAGCGCTCCAGGTCTTTCCAGGTCTGGGCGTGCGCCGGCACCATCGAGCGGTTGAATTTGACGGTCTCCTCGGCGCTGGCGCCTTGCGGCAGGTAGGGCAGCCAGTTGCCGAGCGGCGGCGTGCCGCCATGGCTGATATACTCCCAAATCCAGCCGGGGTGCTGCATCGCCTCGGCGAGCAGCGCCGGCTTGAGGCTCAGCGCCGCCTGCATCCAGTTGCCGCGGATGCTGGCATAGCCGTTACGGGTGTTGCGCTCGCGCTTGGAATGCACCGGCACGTCGACCGTCAGCACCAAGGTCGACAGCCCGGCATCGGCGGTGCGGCGGATGAGGTCTTCGGTGACCTTGGCATCGCGCGCGGAATAGAGCTGGTACCACGAATTCTTCGGCGCGACGCGGGCGGCGTCCTCGAGCGTCTCGTTCGAGGCGCCCGACTGGATGTAGACGATGTTGTTTTCGCGGGCCGCCTCGGCCAGCATCATGTCGGCGCCGCGGCGGAAGAGGCCGGCGCTGCCGGTCGGCGAGATGCCGAACGGGCTGTTGAACTTCTGCCCAAAGATCGTCGTCGACTGGTCGCGCTTCGAGACGTCGACGAGATAGCGCGGCAGCAGCTGGTGTTTATGGAACGCCTCGGTGTTGCGGTCGAGGGCGCGCTCGTCCTCGAGCCCGCCCTCGATGAAGTCGAAGGCGACCTTGGGCAGCCGCCGCTTCGCCATCTGGTGCAGGTCTTCGATATTGATCGCGTCGTTCAGTCTCATGGCGTCCCCGTCCCCAAGCGCGGCTATTCAGGCGCAGAAAATCCCCAGCGCGAGGGAACTTTGCGCATTTCCGGGCGACAGGACAACGCGGAAGTGTCGCGCGCCTAGCAGCTTCCCGCTGGGCGCAGCCCGACCAACCTACTTCGCCGCGTCGCGCACCTTGGTGAGGTCGATCGCGTTGCTTGCCGAGGCGGCGTCGCCGAGCCGCGAGCCCTTGGTCTTGGCGAGCGCGGCGACCGCCGCCTCGT
>DASZLY010000206.1:0-21291 GCA_035552135.1 Allostellaceae bacterium
GGGGCTGCAAGTAATGGCCGTGAATTGACTTTTTGGCCCGGTCTGCTATCTACATGCCATGACCTTTGCGCGTGACGAGCTGCGACTTACCGCCTCGGCGTCCTGAATCGGCGCCGAATTCGCTCGTCTTCGCCCCATCGCTCGGGGCATCTGCGCAAGTGGTGGCTGTCATGATTTCGGTTTCTGGGAACTTTCGGGGCATTCGCGCCGGCGCTCGCATTCCGCGACTTACCGCCGGCCGGCCGGCCTGAGCCCGCCGGCCCTCGCCGCGCGTCCCGTCTTCACTGACCGCCCGCCGCATGGCGGCGGTCCGTATCAGGAGCTTCCGATGTCTTCGATGCCGATCCACAAATACCGCGCGTTCACGCCGATCAATCTGCCCGACCGGCAATGGCCTTCCCGCGTCATCGACCGCGCGCCGACCTGGTGCAGCGTCGATTTGCGCGACGGCAACCAGGCGCTGATCGAGCCGATGGGTCCGGAGAAGAAGCGCCGCATGTTCGACATGCTGGTAAAGCTCGGCTTCAAGGAGATCGAGGTCGGCTTTCCGGCGGCGTCCGAGACCGATTTCAGCTTTGTCCGCGAGATCATCGAGCAGGGGCTGATCCCCGAGGACGTGACGATCCAGGTACTGACCCAGTCGCGTCCCGAGCTGATCGACAAGACCTTCGAGGCGATCGAGGGATCGCGCCGGGCGATCGTCCATCTCTACAACTCGACCTCCGAGCTGCAGCGGCGCGTCGTCTTCGGGCTCGACCGCGGCGGCATCAGCGACATCGCCGTCACCGGCGCCAAGCAGATCGGCGAGCTCGCCGCGAAGATGCGCGGCACCGCGATCACCTACCAGTATTCGCCAGAGAGCTTTACCGGCACCGAGCTCGACTATGCGGTCGAGATCTGCGAGGCGGTGATGGATGTCTGGCGGCCGACGCGCGAGAAAAAGATGATCGTCAACCTGCCGGCGACGGTCGAGATGGCGACCGCGAATGTCCATGCCGACCAGATCGAGTGGTTCGGCCGGAATATCCGCGACCGCGACAGCCTGATCCTCAGCCTGCATCCGCATAACGACCGCGGCGCGGCCGTCGCGGCGACAGAGCTCGGCCTGATGGCCGGCGCCGACCGCGTCGAGGGCACGCTGTTCGGCAATGGCGAGCGCACCGGCAATGTCGACGTCATCACGCTGGCGCTCAATTTGTTCAGCCAGGGCATCGATCCGGGCCTGACGATCAGCGATATCGACGAGGTCGTGCGCACCGCCGAATACTGCACGCAGCTGCCGGTGCACCCGCGCCACCCCTATGCCGGCGAGCTGGTCTACACGGCGTTTTCCGGCTCGCACCAGGACGCGATCAAGAAGGGGTTCGACGCGCTGAAAAAGCGCAACGACGATTTCTTCGAGGTGCCGTATCTGCCGATCGACCCGAAGGATCTCGGCCGCAGCTACGAGGCGGTGATCCGGGTCAATTCGCAGTCTGGCAAAGGTGGGGTCGCCTACCTGCTCAAAGAGGATCACGGGCTCGACCTGCCGCGGCCGCTGCAGATCGAGTTCTCCCGCGTCGTCCAGGAAGTGGCCGACCGCACCGGCAAGGAGATGACCAGCGCCGATATCTGGGCGCTGTTCAACCAGACCTATCTCGACGGCGGCATCCGGCTTGTCGACTACGCGCTGCTGCCCGAGCCGCGCGCCGGCGAGCGGCGCATCGCGGCGAAGATCGTCGCCGATGGGGCCGAGCGCCAGATCGAGGGCGTCGGCAACGGGCCGATCGCCGCCTTTGTCGATGCACTGCGGCGCGAATGCGGCGTCGACTTCACCTTCCTCGATTATCACGAGAACGCGGTCGGCGCCGGTGCCGACGCGCAGGCCGCCGCCTACGTCAAGGTGCGCGCCGAGGGCGACGAGACCCTGCACGGCGTCGGCATGGACAGCGATATCGTCACCGCCTCGCTGAAGGCGGTGGCGAGCGCCGCCAACCGCGTGCGGAAGGCGGCGGTGCAGAGCGCGAAATAGCCCGGAAGAAAGACACGCGCATGGCCGCAACCGTGATCGCGGTCAGCCGCAGCCCCGGCCACACGCTGTCAAAGCCGAACGCGGGCAGCATCACGCTGCTCGCGGGGCTCGGGGTCGAGGGCGACGCGCATATGGGCGTCACCGTCAAGCATCGCTCCCGCGTCGCCAAGGACCCGACCGCGCCCAATCTGCGCCAGGTGCATCTGGTCCATGCCGAGCTGATGGACGAGCTGGAAGCGGCCGGGTTTCGCATCGCGCCCGGGGCGATGGGCGAGAACGTCACGACGCGCGGGGTCGATCTCCTGGGCCTGCCGGCCGGCACGCGGCTGAAGATCGGCGGTGCGGCGCTGGTCGAGGTGACCGGGCTGCGCAACCCCTGCGCGCAGCTCAACAAGATCGCGCCGGGGCTGATGAACGCGACGCTCGACCGCGACGCCGAGGGCAACCTCATCCGCAAGGCCGGGATCATGGGCGTGGTGCTCGCCGGCGGCGAGATCCGGCCGGGCGACCGAATCGAGGTCGAATGGCCGGCCGCGCCGCATCATCGGCTGGAGCCGGTATAGTTTACGGATTCACTGCCTAGTTTCCGGGTTGAGAAGCGATCGAGAACGCCTCGCGGGTGAGCGGGATTCAGGGGCGTTCTTATGCGTTATTGCCCCAGCAGCGCGCTCGCTTGTTTTTGGTCCTTGTCCGCGCGGACGAACCGCTCGCTCGCCAAGCTCCGGTTTCGGCTTTCAAATAGCTGGCCGATGTATAGAACATACCAGGAACATTTGTCAAGCAAAATCGCCCGCAAGGCGCGCACATTGGGTGTTTATGGCCCGGCTTTCGCCGGGACCACAAGACAATAGACCGGCTATTCGTGCGACCCGGCGAGCCGGTCCATCCAGGCGAGCAGCACGCCGGTGATGACGAATGTCGCCAGAATGGCGATCTGCCACAACAGGTTGGTCTTGTTGACCGCGTCGATGTCGACAAAGCTTTCGAGCAGGTCGACCGCGGCGATCGCCACCAGCGAGGCGACCACCTTGAGCTTCAGCCCGGCGAAATCGACCTTGCCCATGAACGCGGCCCAGTGGCGCTGCGCGGCGCTGCGCTCGACCCCGCCCAGCGTGCCGATACCGGCGCTGATGAGGATGAGCACGAGATTGGCGATCAGCACCAGGTCGATCAGCTTCAACACCGCGAGGATGACGCTGTCGGTGTCGAGCCCGGCAAAGCCGGCGATCGCGTGGATCAGCTCCTTGAAGAACTCGACCGCGACGACGACCATCACTAGGACGAGGCCGAGATAGATCGGCGCCATCAGCCAGCGGCTGGCGATCAAGGCGCCGGCGATGAAGGCTTCGAGGCGGCTCAGCATGATTTGCGCTTAAGGGCGGGGCGCGCCTATGTCAACTGCCGCTAGTTCCGCGCGCCGTTTCAACGCTGCGTTGCCAAACCCGCGCTTGTCGCTGCCGCGAGGCTGCCTCTATCGTGGGCACGACGGGTCGCGGGAGACGCAACGCCGATGACGACGGATACGGCAGCCCTCGGCGGCGCCGGCAAGAGAATGCCCGGTCCCCACGGCAACCAAAGCGGGCGCGAGGCGCGTGCGATCGGCGTCGTCTCCGCGGCGCATTTTGTGCAGCACTATCAGTCGCTGGTATTGCCGCCGCTGTTCCCGTTCCTCACCGCGCATCTCGGCGTCAGCTTTGTCGAGCTGGGTTTTGCGCTGACCGTCGGCAATATCGTCGCGGTGGCGTCGCAATTGCCGGTCGGATATTTCGTCGATCATCTCGGATCGCGGCGGATGCTGCTGCTGGGCCTCTTGGTGAGCGCCATCGCGTTTATCGGGCTCGGCCTCTCGCCGACCTATCCGCATCTCGTGCTGGCCTATGCCTTTATCGGGCTGTCGGGGAGCGTCTTCCATCCCGCCGATTACGCGATCCTCTCGGCGCTGATCCCGGCCCGGCGGGTCGGCCGTGCCTTCTCGGTGCACACCTTCTCCGGCTTTCTCGGCAATGCAGTCGCACCGGTGACGGTCCTGCCGATCGCTGCAGCGTTCGGACTGAAGGTCGCGTTCTTCACGGTCGGCGGCGTGGCGGCGGTCGCGGCGCTGCCGCTGCTGCTCGTGCGCGGCGTCGACAACCGGCAGCCCATCGCGCATGCCGGGCAACCGCACGCGGCGGCAGCGAGGGTCGGCCTCACCGCGGTGCTCACCCCCAATATCATCTTCCTCACCGGGTTCTTCGCGCTGTTGAGCCTGTCGGGCAGCGGCATCAGCAATTTCTCGGTCGTCGCGCTACGCGGCGCCTTCGATACGCCGCTCGCGACGGCGAGCATCGCGCTCACCGTCTATCTGTCGATGCAGGCGCTGGGCGTGCTGCTCGGCGGCTTCATCGCCGACAAGACGCGCCGCCATGCCGAGGTCGCCTCGGTGGGCTATGCGGTCAATGCTTGCATCGTGCTGGCGATCGGCACGCTGGGTCTCGGCGCGCCGCTGCTGATCGCGGCGATGGGCTCGGCGGGGCTCCTCGGCGGGCTCATCATGCCGTCGCGCGACATGCTGGTGCGCGCCGCCGCGCCGCCGGGTGCAATGGGCCGCACCTTCGGCGTCGTCACCAGCGGGTTCAGCCTCGGCGGCATGGTCGGGCCGCTGATGTTCGGCTTCATCATGGACCATAACGCGCCGCGCTGGGTGTTCGGCGCCAGCGTCATCGTGATGATCGTGGTGTCGCTGGTGGCGCTGGTCGGCGACCGGCACGCCGCACGCAAGCGCACGCTGGTCGCGGCGGAGTAGCTACAGGGCGCCGGTCAGCGCCGCCAGGCTTTCACGCTGGCGGCCGTCGCCGGCGAAATTCTCCGGCGCGAGCCAGCGAGTGAACGCGGCCTTGAGCGCGGGCCATTCACGGTCGGTGATCGAGAACCAGGCAGTGTCACGGTTGGCGTCCTTGACCACATCGGCCTGGCGGAAGATGCCCTCGAAGCGAAAGCCGTAGCGCTGCGCAGCGGCGCGCGAGGCGGCGTTGAGCGCGTTGCACTTCCACTCGTAGCGGCGATAGCCGCGCTCGTCGAAGACGCGCCGCATCATCAGGAACATCGCCTCGGTGCCGGCCGGCCGCTTTTGCAGCCGCGGCGAATAGGCGATGCCGCCGACCTCGATGCTGCCAGACGCGAGGTTGATGTTCAGGTAGCTGGCGACGCCGGCCGCCTTGCCGCTGGCATTGTCGATCACCGCGAAGGTGATGAAGCTCTCGCGCCGCAGCCCGGCCTCGACCCCGGCGAGATAATCCTCGAACGAGGCGTAGGGGCCCCACGGCAGATAGGTCCACATCCGCCCTTCGCGGTCGTCGCTATAGGCGTCGTAGAGCGCGGCCGCGTGGCGCGCCGGGTCGAGCGGTTCGACCCGGCAGAAGCGCCCGGTCATCGCCGCGCGCGGCGGGGGCGCGCGCGGCGTCCAGTCCGCGACCGGAAAGCCGATCGGCTGTCCGAGATGGTTGATGTGCCCGGTCATATCGACTGCCGCCGCGCCATCGCGAGCAGCACCTCGTCGAACCGCGTGCCGGGCGCGAAATGCCCGACCTCCGGTTCCGGCGCGGTGCGTGGCGGCACTTTGGCGTCGGGGACCCGCGCGCCGACGATCTGCGCGACCGGCACGGTGCCGGCCCAGCAATCGGCGGCGTAATCCGCTTCGAGATCGAGCGGCCCCTCGGCCCTGATTTTGGCCGAGGCCTCGTCGATCGTCATGCCCATGAGGCTCGTCGCCTTCAGCTCCTGCGGCAGGATCGCGCGCATGAGGCCGGTGCGGCCGGGATAGAGGCGCTCGATAAAGGCGTTGAAGCCGGCCTCCTTCTCGGCCGGGTCGTCGATGATCCGGGCGGTGCCGAACGCCATCACCGCGCGGTAGTTGAGCGAATGGCGGAACGCGCAGCGCGCCAGGATCAAGGCGTCGACATGCGCGACCGTGAGGCAGACCGGGATGCCCTTCGCCTGGCTGCGCAGCATCCGGCTCGCCGACGAGCCGTGCCAGTAGAGCCGCTCGCCCTCGCGCCAGAACAGCGTCGGCGTGACATAGGGCTTGCCGTCGATCGTGTAGCCGACATGGCACATCAGCGCCGCGTCGAGGATCGCGAACACGGTCTCGCGGTCGTAATGCGCGCGCTCGGGGTGGCGGCGCACTCGCGTGCGCGGCGACGGCGGGTAGGACGGCAGGGTCGTGCTGTCGGGCATGGTCGGCGCTCCTGTGGCACCGCAAAACTATGCGCGCAGCCGGTCTGGCCGAAGGTCCGGTTTCGATAAGTTGATGAGACCAGTTGGCCGCGACAGCACGCCGGCCATGGTCTCGACCGCGCGCGCCAGCGCAGGCTCGCTGTGCCCGGTATAGCCGAGGACGAGCCCGGGACGGCGCGGCATCGCCAGGGTCAGCGACGACAGCGGCACCGCGGTCACCCCGGCGGCGGCGAGCGCGGCGGCGGCGGCTTCGTCCGACCACGCCCAGGGCAGCCAGGCGGTCAGGTACATGCCGCTCTCGACCGGGTCGATTTCGACGATGCCGCCGAGCCGCCGGCGCAGCTCGGCGATCAGGAAATGCTGGCGCTCGGCATAGCGCGCGCGCATCCGCTTGAGGTGCCGGGCAAAGTGCCCGTCGAGCATGAACTCGGTCATGATCGCCTGAATGAGGCCCGAGCTCTGCCGGTCGGTGAGGTGCCGCGCGCCGGCGAACGCGGCGACGAGGTCTTCCGGCAGCACCGCGTAGCCGAGCCGCAGCGACGGAAAGAGCAGCTTGCTGAACGTGCCGAGATAGATGACGCGGCCGGCGCGGTCGAGCCCCTGCAGCGACGGCAGCATCTGGCCGGGCGCCTGGAACTCGCTCTCGTAATCGTCCTCGATCACCCAGACGCCGTGCCGCGCCGCCCAGGCAAGCAGCGCCGCACGGCGGGCGAGCGGCATCGCCATGCCGAGCGGGTATTGCCGCGACGGCGTGGTGTAGACGAGGCGCGGCGGCGCGCCGCTGCCGGCGGCGATGTCGAGCCCGTCGCCATCGACCGGCACCGGGACAATCGCCGCCTCGGCGGCGCGCAGAATGTCGAGCGAGGAGCGATAGCACGGGTCCTCGACCCAGGCCGCGTCACCCGGATCGACCAGCACCGAGGCGGCAAGCGCCAGCCCCTGCTGCGTGCCCGAGGTCAGCACGATCTGCTCGGGCCGGCAGCGCACGCCGCGCGCCGCGGCGAGGTAATCGGCGATCGCGCGGCGCAGCGGCAATTCGCCGTGCGGATTGCCGTAATTCCATACGAGGCCGGCGCGCCGCGTCAGCGCGCGCGAGGCGAGCCGCTTCCACGTCGCCATCAGCCCGCTATCGACATCGACATGGCCAAGCTCGAACGGCCGCCGCTCGGCCGGCCAGTATGCGCCATGGCCGCGCAGCCGCTCGCCGCGGCGCGACAGCGGCCGCGGCGCGGCGGTATCGGTCATGTCTGGCACGCTCGCGCCGGCGAGGGAGGCGGCGGCGAAATAGCCCGAGCCGGGCTTGCCGGCGATATAGCCCTCGGCCGCCAATTGCTCGAAAACGCCGACCACGGTGCTGCGCGCCAAGCCCAGCTCCTGCGCCAGCGCGCGCGTCGAGGGCAGCCGCGCGCCCGGCTCGATGCGTCCCTCGGACAGCGCCTGATGCAAGGCCGCGGCAAGCTGGCGCGACAGCGGCACGGCAGCGGTGCGGTCGAGCCGCATGGTCCACAAGGTCGCCGGCGCGGCGGCGGAAGCGCGGTTTGCCATGACGCCGCACCATAGCGCAAAACGGCCGCGCCGCCGCCGCCGGCGGGATGACGCGCCGCCGCATTGCGATACAATGCGGCGATGCGCTGTCATTTCACGATGCTCGCTGCCGCCGTCCTCGCCGGGATGCTCGGCGGCTGCGACTTCTCGCAACGGGTGGAAAAGCACCTCGCGCCCGATACGCAAAGCCTTGCCGACCGCTGCGGCGACATCATGCAGCGGGCGATGCCGTTCGCCGAACTCGCGGTCGGCGACAAGACCTCGCACAGCATCGATGTCCGCACCATCGTCGCGCAGGTCGCGGCGACGCGGACCGACATGGCGAAGAACGATCAGGTGACGCGCGACCTCACCGCCGAATGCACCTTCACCGACAATGTGCTGACCGGCTTCCGCTGGACCCAGGGCGGCCCCGAACCCGCGCCGGCGCCGCCTTCGACCCATACCGGCCCCGAACCGGCGCCGGCGCCGCCTTCGACCCATCACGGCCCCTGACGCTACTTCCCCGGCGGACGCATCGCTTGCATGGCGTTCCCGCCGCGAATTTGCTGGCGTAGCGCACGGGTCTGCCGCCACAATCCTGTCATTAAAGACGCAGAGGGGGACGGTCCATGACCGCGGCGGCCATACCGGCAACAGGGTCGAGCTATCAGCGGGCGATCACCGCCGGGGTCATCGGCAACGTGCTCGAATGGTACGATTACGGGGTCTACGGGTACCTCGTGCCGATCATCTCGCAGTTGTTCTTTCCGAGCGGCGACGCGACGGTGTCGCTGCTCTCGACCTTTGCCGTGTTCGGCGTCGGCTTTGTCATGCGGCCGGTCGGATCGATCATCTTCGGCATTTACGGCGACCGCCATGGCCGCCGCCGGGCTCTCTCGGCGGTGATCTTCGTGATGGCGGCGTCGACCTTCGCGATGGGCCTGTTGCCGACCTATGCCCAGGCCGGCATCGCCGGGCCGGTGCTGATGGTCGTCGTGCGGCTGTTCCAGGGCCTGTCGACCGGCGGCGAGTTCGGCGGGTCGAGCGCCTATATCGTCGAGTACGCGCCGCAGCACCGCCGCGGCTTTTTTGGCGCCTTCCAGCTGGTTGGCGTCGCCAGCGGCTTTCTCTGCGGCTCGCTGACCGCGGCGCTGCTCAACTCGCTGCTGCCGAAGGAGGACCTGGCCAGCTGGGGGTGGCGGCTGCCGTTCCTCTTCGGGCTCGCGGTCGGGATCGTCGGCGCCGTCATGCGCTGGAAGATCAGCGACACGCCGATCTTCACCGACATCGAGGAGCACGGCCAGACCGCGAAATCTCCCTTCGTCGAGGCGATCGCGCGCCATCCGAAGGAGACGCTGCTCGCCTTCACCAGCACGCTGCACAACACCGTCGCCTACTACATCGCGCTCATCTACATGACGAGCTACATGATCAATATCGGCAAGCTGCCGCAGCCGACGGCGCTGTGGATCAGCACCGCCGGGCTTGCCTTCATGATCGTGCAGCTGCCGTTCTGGGGCGCGCTCTCCGACCGGGTCGGGCGGCGGCCGCTGATGATCTTCTCCTGCGCCGCCTTCGTCGTGCTCGGCTACCCGTTCTTCCGCCTCGCCTCGTCGGGCAGCGTCGGGCTGGCGCTTATCGGCGAGTTCTTGATGATGGTGTGCTACGCGCCCTACGCGGCGACCTGCGCCTCGTTTCTCACCGAGATCATTCCGACCCGCGTGCGCTACACCTCGATGTCGTTCGGCTACAACGTCGCGGTCGCGGTGTTCGGCGGATTCGCGCCGTTCATCGCGACCTGGCTGGTGCGTGAGACCGGCAGCTCGTACTCGCCGGCGATCTACCTGATCGCCGCGGCGATCATCACAGGGATCGCGGTGATCCGCTGCCGCGAGACCGCATTCGAGCCGCTGAAGTAGAAGTACGGTGCCGTAGCTTCGCGGAGATGCGAGCGCACTTGGTTAGCGCCTGTCCCGGCGAAGTTGAACTGTCATTGCGAGGAGCGCGCAGCGCGACGCGGCAATCTCCGTCCGCATGAGACTCCGACGAAAGGAGATTGCTTCGCTGCGCTCGCAATGACGGCGATTCAGGTCCGCGAAACCGCCGCTAGACCGGCGCGTGCAGTACCGGCGGCTGGCGAGTGACGGTGCGGCGGCCGCGCTTCCACACCGCAAGCGGCGGGCGGATTTCGGCGACCGCCTGCTCCGGCGTTGCCGCGTCGATGACGACGATGTCGGCCGGGTTGCCCAGCGCGAGCCCGTAATCCTTGAGGTTCAACAGCCGCGCCGATTGCTCGCTGAGCATCATGAACAGCTCGCGCAACTTCGCGGCACCGACCACCTGAAGGATATTGGCGTGCAGATTGGCGATGCGGATCAGCGAGCAATCGCCATAGGGCGTCGCCGGGTTGAGGATGTTGTTGCTCGACAGCGAGCAGGTGACGCCGTGGGCGTGCAGGTGGTTGACGTCGGCGACACCTCGGCGCATGTCGTGGTCGCGGTCGCGCCCCATCAGATAGAGGTCGGTCGCCGGCAGCACGGTCACCGCGATCCCGGCATCGGCGAGCCGGCGCGCCATCGCCGCGCTTTCCGCCGGCGGCATCAGCGACAATTTCGCCATATGGCCGACGACCACGCGGCCGCCGAGCTTGTAACGCTCGGTCAGTTCCAGCACGCGGCGGACATCCATGTGTTCGGTGCTGTCGCCGACATCGAGATGCAGGTCGAGCGGCACGTCGTATTCGCGGGCGAGCGCGAAGATGCGGTCGACCTGTGCGGTCGGATCGCTGTCATAACGCGGCGCCGCGCCGAGCACCGGCGCGCCGGCCTTCAACGCCTCGACCAGCAACTCTTCGGTGCCGGGATAGTTGGTGAGCCCGTCCTGCGGGAAGACGCAGGGCTCGATATCGATCGCCCAGCGATAGGCGGCGGCGAGCGCGTTGATCGCCTCGAAGCCGCGCAGTCCCATCGCCGGGTCGATCTCGACCTGGGTGCGCATTCGCGTCGCCCCGTTGACCAGGCACTCCTTCAAGGTCGTCTCGGCGCGGGCATAGATGTCCTCGATGCTCATCGCCGCTTTGAGCGGCGCGACCGTCGTCACCGGGTTGACCCGGCGTCCCTCGGGCAGCGGGCAGCGGTCGATGATCCGCGACTTGTCGAGATGGATATGCGTCTCGATCAGCCCGGCGCAGACCAGCCGGCCGCCGGCATCGTAGGTCTCGCCGTCCGCCGTCAGGCTAGGTCCGATCGCGGCGATCCTGCCGCCCGCGACCGCGATATCGACCGTCGTCTCCGGCGCCGTGACCGGCCGGGCGTTCTTGATGACGAGGTCCATGCGCTTGCTCCGACAGCGGATGCATCTATTATGCAGGCATTATGCAGGCATATCGGTTGCTCCCATGACAAAGAATTTGTCGATCCGCGATGTTCCCGACGATCTTGTCGACCTCGTCAAGGAACGAGCGGCGAAAAACCATCGCTCGACGCGCGGCGAGCTCCTGGCGATCATTGAAGAAGCGGTGCGGCGGCCGGCTCGCCTGACACCGCACGATCTTCTGATGCGCGCGCGGCGGTTGGGGCTGAAGACCGAGGGCGACTCCGTCGAGATCGTTCGGGAGATGCGCGACGAGCGTTATGGCGGTTAAGGTCGTCGACGCCTCGGCGCTCGCCGCTGTCATATTCGACGAGCCCGAGGCGGATTTAGTGGACGGGCGACTGGGCGGGGCCGATCTCGTCGCGCCGGGGCTCCTCGCGTTTGAGATGGCGAATATCTGTCTCACCAAGCTGCGACGCAATTCGGAGCAACGCGAACGAATACTCAGCCAATTTGCCGATCAGATCATGTCGTCCGTCGAAGCGCGGGCGGTCGATCATGCCGAAGTGATCGAGCTGGCCGAACAATTTCGCCTGAGCGCCTACGACGCCAGCTATTTGTGGCTGGCGCGCGAACTCGGTGCCGAGCTGGTAACGCTCGACCGGCAACTGGCTCGCGCGGCCGCGGCCTTACCTCAGACGTAAATCTTCACCAGCTCCGAGTGCGCCCATTTGACGGCTTCCTCTGGCGGCGTGCCCTGGACTGCCTTGGCATACATATCGACGATGATGAACTTGCTGATGACCTCCGCGGACGCGCGGCCCGAGGGGCCGGCATAGCCGGCGAAACGGCCGCTCTCCGCCGCGGTGCGGAACGGCGCCATTACCGGATCGATCTTCCACAGCGGATCGTCTTCCCACGCCTTGGTCGAGCCGACCGAGAACCCTTGCTGCGAGGTGAACCACTGCTCGTAGACATCCTTCGAGTGGAACCACTTGAGAAAATCCTTCGCCGGCTTCTGGTCCTTGACGTAGGTCGGGATCAGGTTCGAGAATGGCACGTGATAGCTGAACTGCCCCGCCGGTCCGGCCGGCAGCGGGGCGTGGAAGCAATCGTCCTTGATCGGCTTGCCGGTTTCGGTCTGGTAGCTGTCGGGCTTGGTGCGCGACAGCAGATAGATCGAGGCGCCGTTGCTGGTCGAGCTGATCGAGTTTGACAGGTAGGCGCGGTTGTTACCGGCGTCGTCCCACGACATCCCGCCCTCGTCGAACGCATCCTTCCACATGCCGACCGCGAACTTGACCGACTCGATCGTCTCCTTGCTGTTGAGCGCGACGGTCTTGCCGTCGGCCTCGACTTCCTTGCCGCCCCATGACCAGAGGTAGGGATACCAGCCGGCGACGCCGTCACCGAAAGCGTGCGCCAGCGTCTGGCCGAACGGGCGACTCTTCGCCTTCATTTTCTTGCCGACTGCGCGGTACTCCTCCCAGGTCTTGGGGAAATTGTCCTTGTTGACGCCTTCCTCGGCGAACCACGAGGTGCGGTTGACCATCAGCACGCCGAGAATCGTATAGGGCATCGCGATCCAGCGCTTGCCGTCATTGGCGACGTCCTTGGCGGTCTCGAAATAGCCGCCCTCGGCCTTGCCGCGCGCCTCCGCCAGGTCGCTCATATCGACCAGACTGCCGGCGTAAAGCTGTGCCCAGTTGTTGACCGCCATCAGGATGTCGGGCCCGGTCTTCGCCTGGATCGCCGAGGTGATGCGCGCCTGGACGCCGTCGCCGTTGATGGTCTCGACCTCGAGATTGATGCCGAGCGCCTTCTGGCAGTCTTCCTTGATCTTGCCCTTGAGCAGCGCGTCCGAGGCCGGCACGAAATCGACGAATTTCAGCCAGTGCAGCGTCGTGCCTTGGGCAAAGGCCGGCGCCCGCCCCGAGGCGAGAATCCCGGCGAGCCCGCCGCCTGTCGCGGCCACCGCGCCCGCGCCCGAAAGCCGCAGCATTCCACGCCGGGTGATGCGTTGCGTCATGATGTCCTCCCCTGTGGTCCGCCCGGGCGTAGTCCCCGGATCGAGATTCTTCGCCGCGTCAGGCGCCGCCCCCGGGGCTTGCGTCCGGGGGGCGGGCCACGGCGACGGTCTTGGTTACGCGGCGTAAACCTTGGTGATCTCGTCGGTCGCCCATTTGACCGAGTCTTCGGGCTTCATGCCCTGGATCGCCTTGGCGTACATGTCGACGATGATGTACTTGGTGCGCACCTCCGCGGCCTTCTGGCTCGGCGGGCCGGCATAACCGACCATGCGGCCGGTCTTCGGGATATCCTTGAACGGCGCCAGCACCGGGTCGGCCTGCCAGATCGGGTCGTTCTCGTAATCCTTGGTGGCGCCGGCGGTATAGCCCTGCTGGGTCTTGAACCAGCCCTCGAAGACATCCTTGGTGTGCGCCCAGGCGAGGAATTTCTTCGCCGCGTCCTGGTTCTTCGAATACTGCATGAGCATGTCGGTGAACGGGCCGGGCTCGTTGAAATGGCCGCCTCCACCGCCGGGAATGCTGGCGTGCAGGATGTCCTTGAACATCGGCTCGCCCTTTTCGGTGAGGTAGGCGTCTGGCTTCTTCTTGGCCTCGAGGTAGATCGAGGCGCCGTTATTGGTGGCGCTGATGCTGCCCGACAGGAAGGCGCGGTTGTTGCTGGTGTCGTCCCAGGCGAGGCCACCCTCGTCCATCGTCTCTTTCCACAGCGGCACCGCGAACTTGACCGATTCCAAGGTCTCCTTGCTGTTGAGCGCGACGGTCTTGCCGTCGGCCTCGACCTCCTTGCCGCCCCACGACCACAGATACGGGTACCACCAGCCGGGCGCGTCGCCGAAGGTGTGGCCGGCGGTCTGGCCGTACGGGTGACCGGCCTTTTTCAGCTTCTGGCCAACCGTGCGGTAGGTGTCCCAATCCTTGGGGAATCCGTCCGGCGATCCGGCCTCGGCGAGCCACGACTTGCGATAGGCGACGAGACCGCCGCCGACCGCCCAGGGCAGGCTGATCCATTTGTTGCCGACCGAGCAGACCGATTTCAGCACGTCGTAATAGCCGCCGCCGGCGCTGCCGATCTTCTCGGCAAGGTCGGTCACGTCGGCGAGGCTCGACTTGTAGAGCTGCGGCCAGTTGCTGACGCTCATGATGAGGTCCGGCCCGGCGCCGGACTGGACCGACGAGGTGACGCGCGCCTGGATGTCGTTGGCGTTGATCGTCTCGACCGTCAGCTTGATGCCGAGGTCCTTCTGGCACTGCTCGGTGAACGGGCCCTTGAGGAACACGTCGGAGGCGGGGACGAAATCGGCCCAGCGCAGCCAGTGCACGGTCTGTGTCTGCCCGTAGGCTGGCGCGCGGCCGCTCGCCAGGATGCCGGCGAGCCCGCCGGTCGCGGCGGTCGCGGCCCCCGCGCCCGACAGCTGCAACAGCCGGCGTCGATGAATTTGCGTCATGGTCTCCTCCCAAGAATGGCGAGCGGTCCCCCCACTCGCGAGATACGGTATGAGCGGCTCTCAGATCGCCGCTTCGGTGTCGTTGTCGAAGAAATGCACACGGTTCGGATTGACCGCGAGGTGCAGCCCCTCGTGCACCTTGGCGGTCGCGGTGGGCTCGACCGAAGCGACCATTGTCCCCCGGCCGACCGCGACGTCGAGCAGGATCTCCGAGCCCAGCCGCTCGACGACCTCGACCGTGGCCGGGAAGGTGAGATCGGTGTCGTCGCCGTCGCCGGCGATGCGCAAATCCTCGGGACGGATGCCGAATGTCACGTCCTTGCCGGCATGCGAGCCGAGCCCGCCGGCAAGCGGCGCCGGCACCTTGATCTTCATGCCGTCGCTTTCGGCCCATAGCGAGCCGTTCTCGCCCGACAGGCGGACATTGAGGAAATTCATCGCCGGCGAGCCGATGAAGCCGGCGACAAAGCGGTTGGCCGGCTCGTTATAGAGCTCCATCGGGTCGCCGACCTGCTGCACCAGGCCGTCTTTCATCACGACGACGCGGTCGCCCAGCGTCATTGCCTCGACCTGGTCGTGCGTCACATAGATCGCGGTGGTGCCGAGGCGCTCGTGCAGCTTCTTCAGCTCGACGCGCATCTGCACGCGCAATTTGGCGTCGAGGTTGGAGAGCGGCTCGTCGAACAGGAAGACCTGCGGGTGGCGGACGATCGCACGGCCCAGCGCGACGCGCTGGCGCTGGCCGCCGGAGAGCTGGCGCGGCTTGCGGTGGAGGAGCTGCTCGATGCCGAGAATCTCGGCTGCTTCCTGCACCCGCTTGGCGATCTCGGGCTTGTCGAACTTCCGCATTTTGAGCCCGAACGCCATGTTGTCGTAGACGCTCATATGCGGATAAAGCGCGTAGTTCTGGAACACCATGGCGATGTCGCGATCCATCGGCGGCAGCTCGTTGACGATCTTCTCGTCGATCGAGATGTGCCCCGAGGTGATGCTTTCGAGCCCCGCGACCATGCGCAGCGTCGTCGTCTTGCCGCAGCCCGACGGGCCGACCAGCACGACGAATTCCTGGTCCTTGATGTCGAGATTCACGTCGATGACGGCGCGCACCTCGTCGTAGTTCTTGTTCAGGCTGCGCATCGCAACGCGGGCCATGGCAAATCCCCTTCAAATCCCCGTGGGGGTTCTACCCCTTCACTGACCCGGTGATGCCCGAGACGTAGTACTCGACAAAGAAAGAATAGACGAAGGCGACCGGGATCGACCCCAACAGCGCCCCGGCCATCAGCTCGCCCCAGAAGAACACGTCGCCGCGCACCAGTTCGGAGGTGACGCCGACGGGCACGGTCTTCTGCTCGGGCGAGGAGAGGAAGACCAGCGCGTAGATGAACTCGTTCCACGACAGCGTGAAGGCGAAGATGCCGGCCGACAGGATGCCGGGGATCGCCACCGGAAAGATGATGTAGAGCATCGCCTTCCAGCGCGGCGCACCGTCGATCCGCGCGCATTCCTCGAGCTCCTTGGGGATCGACTTGAAGTAACCCATCAGCAGCCAAGTGCAGAACGGGATGAGGAAGGTCGGGTAGGTGAGGATCAGCGCCCAGGGCGAGTCGCCGAGCCGGAAATTGCGAATGATGTCGCTGAGCGGAATGAACAGCAGCGTCTGCGGCACCAGGTAGGTGATGAAAATCCCGGTGCCGATGCTGCCGGCGAAGGGGAATTTAAGCCGCGACAGGGCATACCCGGCAAGCAGGCCGCAAAACAGCGAGATCGCCGTCGCCGCAAGCGAGATGATCATCGTATTCAGCATCCAGGTGCTGAACAGCGTCGTCGTCAGCAGGTCACGGATGTGCTCAAGGGTCGGCGCCCAGGTCCAGAACGGGTTGTAATTGACCGAGTTCCAGGGGCGATACAGCTCGCGATCCGGCCGGATCGTGGTGATGACCATCCAGTAGAACGGAAACAGCAGCGCGACGACAAATCCGGTCACCGGCACATAGAAAAAGACCCAGCGCCGCCAATGTGCTCCCTCGATCATGGCCTACAGCGTCTCCGCTCTGCGAATGTAAACGAGCTGCACGATGACCACGAGCAGCAGGATCGGGAAGATCGCCAGGCTGATCGCGGCACCCTGGCTCAACAGCCCGGTGCCGATGCCGAGCTGGTAGGCGTAGGTCGCGAACAGCTGCGTGGCGTTGGCCGGCCCGCCGCCGGTCAGCACGTAGACCAGCTGGAAATCGGCGAAGGTCTGGATCACCGAGAACAGCACGATGACCAGCGTTACCGGCAGCAGCAGCGGCCAGGTGACGTGGCGGAAGCGCTGCCAGGCACGCGCGCCGTCGATCGCCGCTGCCTCGTGCAGCTCGGGGCTGATGGTCTGCAAGCCGGCGAGCAGGCTGATCGCGTAGAACGGCACGCCGCGCCAGACATTGACGATGATGACCGATATCATCGACAGGTTCGGATCGCCGAGCCAATTGATCCGTCCATGGATGATCCCGAGATGCCACAGCGTCCAGTTGAGGACGCTGAAGGTCGGGTCGAACATCCACTTCCAGGCAAACGTCGACAGCACGGTCGGGATGATGAAGGGCAGCAGGATGAAGGCGCGCATGAACGCCTTGCCCCTGAAATGCCGGTTCAGCAGCAGCGCCAGCCACAGCCCGAGCGCCAGCTTGAACACTGTCGTCACGAACGTGTAGAGGCAGGTGTTCCACACCGCGATGTGGAAGATGTCGTCGCTCCAGATTTTCTTGAAATTGTCGAGCCCGACAAATGTTCCGGGCACGCCGACCGTGGTGTTGGTGACCGACAGCTCGATGCCCTTGACGAACGGGTAGGCGATGAACAGGCCGAGCAGCACGACCGTTGGCGTCATCAGGCACAGCGCCAGCATGCGCTCGTCTTCGAGCAGCCGGGTGATCGGGCCGCGCCGCGGACCGCGAACATATTGTCGTCGCGGCGCGACGGCCTCGATGGTCGCCATGGGCGGTTCCTTCCGACAGGTCGCGGCCTCAGGAAACCGGGGGCGCCGCAGACCGTGAATGTTTGGCGAAATCTTTAGGCGTAACGGCGGCCGGGCACAAGGGGATGCGGGTCATTCTGGTGTAATGCAGCCATGCGGCGGCGCCGCCATCGCCGCCTGGCTTGTCAGCGCGGCTTGGGGCGCCGATCTTATGACGGGCGCCAACGGCGAGGTCGCGCGCGTGGACGACAAACGTGGATGACCGGGGCGAATTACTCCGCGAGCTGATGGCGGTGTTCGACGAGCTGCCGCCGGCGTTGCGTGCGGCGATCAACTATGCGCCGGAGCCGCTCGACCCCAAGGACCTCGCGGCCTTGTGCCGGCGGCATGGCGCGGCCAATGTGCTGGCGATGATCGAGTTGAAGCTGAAGCGCCGCGCGGCCGGCGGTATGCCGCCCGGCTAGCGATTCACTCAGGCGGAGGCGGGTTCGGTATCCGGCGTCTGCCGGCGCGCCAGCGCGAGCTCGATTTGGCGCGCGATGTCGTGCCCGGTAGCGGGGTGCCCGGCCCCGGTCAGCCGGCTGCGCAGACAGGCGTGCCGCGCCGCCATCAGCGCGTATTCGGCGGCGTCGCGCTGCTCGGCGGCGCGGGCGTCCGGGGTGAGCAGCGCAAAGACCGCGGCGAGCAGCCTGCGCCGGTCGAACGGCCGCGTCACGGCGCAGCCGCTTTCGTCGACCGCCTCGGCGGGGATCGTGCCGGCGGCGCCCGTGAAGAGCAGCTTGACGCCGGGCCGGCAGTGCCGGATTTGCCGCGCCGCGGCGAGCGCGTCGGCGCCGCCGGGCTGCCGTCCGGCGAGCACCGCGAGATCGACCGGCCGCACGGCCAGCGCGGCGAGCGCGCCGCGGCCGTCGCGGAACGCGGCGGTGACAAAGCCGCTCTCGCGCAGCAGCGCGGCAATGCGCGCGCGGCTCTCCTCGTCGCTATCGACGATCAGCGCATATGGTCGCGTGTCGAACATCGGTCTGGCTGATAGCACGCAATTCCCGGGCATGACCTGTGGATTCGCCGGGCTTTTTTGTTGGTTTTTAGGGATTTGCGCGTCCGCTAACCTAAATTTTCGGTCAATTGCCGGATGACATTCCAGCGCATCGCGCGGTTTCCCTCGCGCGCCCGACGCCGGGCTAGGCAACGTGACCGCGTCACGGCACGTTCTTCATTAAGCTTATTGGCGCCGGACGCGCGACACGAGGACCGATGACAAGACGCCCAAGCGCCCGATCGGAGATCATTCTGGCGCTGCTGTTCGGCGCGGTGCCGCTCGCCTTCATCGCCGGCGTCGTGCTGTTTCAGATGGCGAAGAACGTACCCGATGCGCGCAAGGCACGCGCCGACACGGTCGCGGCGTTCGCGACGGTGCGCGCGGTCGGCGCGGTGGACGAGGCGATCCAGGACGCCGAGCGCGGCCAGCGCGGCTATCTCCTGACCGCCCGCGACGATTACCTGCAGCCTTACCTCGCCGCGAAGCAGCGCCTGCCGCAGCTGATGATCGGCCTGCAAGGCGCGGTCGCCGGCGATAACGCCCAGCAGCAGCGCGTGCTGCGCCTGCAAAGCCACGTCACCACCAAGCTCGACGAGCTCGCGGCGACCATCGCCGCGATGCGCCAGCACGGCTTCGAGGCGGCCAAGTCGATCGTCGAGACCGATCTCGGCCAGCAGAGCATGAACGAGATCACCGGCGATCTGGCGGCGATCGGCGAGGTGGCGAACGCGCAGCTGACCGGCCGGCTCGATACCGCTGCCGACGCGGAAGGCCGCGTCACCGCGACCTTTATCTTCGGCAGCTCGGTGGCCGCGCTGGGGCTCCTTGTCGGCGCGCTGCTGCTGGCCCGCGCGGTGCAGCGGGCGACGACTTCCGAGGCCACCCTGCTGGCGACGCTCGACAGTGTCCGCGAAGGGGTGGCGGCCTTCGATCATCGCGGCCGGCTGCGCGTCTGGAACGTACGCTTCACGGCGATCCTCGGCTCGACGGACCCCGGCTTGCGCGCCGACGCGCCGCTGCCGCCCGGCGCCGCCGCGCTCGGCGAGCGGTTGCGCGACCTCACCGCGCCGTCGCGCGCCGCCGCGCAACCGGGCCTCAGCGAATTCGCCGGGGAGGAGGGCCGCCGCGTCGAGATTTTTCACAGCCCGGCGGGCGAGGGCGGGCAGGTCGTCACGCTGCTCGACGTCACCGACCGGCGCAAGACCGAAGAGATCCTCGCCCAGGCGCAGAAGCTCGAGGCGCTCGGCCGGATGACCGGCGGCGTCGCACACGACTTCAACAATCTCCTGACCGTGATCATCGGCGGGCTCGGCCTGCTGCGGGGGTCGATCGCCGGCGATACCGCGGCGCGTCAGCGCGTCGACATGATGAGCAGCGCCGCCGAGCGCGCCACGCGGCTGATCCGTCAGTTGCTGGCTTTTGCCCGGCGTCAGCCGCTGCAGCCCGACGTTGTCAATCTCGGCCCGGCGATCCAGGAGGCGCTGCCGCTGATCCGCCGCGCGGTCGGCGAGAACGTCACGGTCGAATGGGTCACCGGCGCCGGGCTGTGGAATACCACCGTCGATGCCACGGAGTTCCAGGCGGCGGTGCTCAACCTGGCGATCAATGGGCGCGATGCGATGCCCGCCGGCGGCAAGCTGACCATCGAGCTCGGCAACGCCGCGCTCGACGACGCCTATGCCGCGCAGCATGCCGAGGTCCAGCCCGGCCAGTACGTGATGTTCGCGATCACCGACACCGGCACCGGCATGGACGCGGCGACCCTGGCGCAGGCGCTCGATCCGTTCTTCACCACCAAGCCGCCGGGCGAAGGGACCGGGCTCGGCCTGCCGCAGGTCTACGGCTTCGTCAAGCAATCCGGCGGCCACCTCAAGATCTATAGCGAGCCCGGCGAGGGCACGACGGTAAAGCTCTATCTGCCGCGCAGCCTGGCGCAAAAAACCGCGGCGCGGCCGGTCGCGGCGATCGCGGCGGCGGGGCACGAGACCGTGCTGCTGGTCGACGATGACGAGATCGTGCGCGACACCGTGGCGCTGATGCTCGAAGACCTCGGCTATGCGGTGATCGAGGCGCATGGCGGCGCCGAGGCGCTCGAAATCCTGCGCCGCGGCGACCAGATCGACCTCCTCTTCACCGACGTGGTGATGCCCGGCCCGGTCAGCGGCCGCCAGCTCGCGGACGAGGCGCGAACGCTCGACCCCGGCCTGCGGGTGCTGTTCACGTCGGGCTATACCGAGAATGCGATTGTCCATCATGGCCGGCTCGACCCCGGCCTCGAACTCCTCAGCAAGCCCTATGGCCGCGAGCAGCTCGCCGCCAAGCTGCGCCGCGTGCTCGATGCGCCGCGCAAGCCGCCGGACTCGGCGGCCGAAAGCTGACCGCCGGCCTCCGCGACACTAGGCAAGCGATGTCGCGCGCGGCATGCTGCCCGGTGGAAGAGTACCGCTCCCGGTGGGGCGCGCGGGCTTCAAACCCGTTGGAGGGCGCCCAGGCGTCCTCGGTAGGTTCGACTCCTGCCTCTTCCGCCTATTTTTCATATCACAGTGGATTTTCGCTGCCGCTCGGCGAGGTTGAAAATCTGGTTTTCGGGTCGGAAGCGCCGCGCATCGCCTCGAAGCATCGTCCGTGTGCATGGGTTCCGGGGTCATCGCTGCGCGACGCCCTAAAGCGCCGCAAACTCCAGCCGTACCTTGAGCCCCGGCTGCCCATCGCCTGGATACACCTCGCCGAGCGCCACGGTGCCGTTGTGCAGC